>JAKAFA010000079.1 GCA_021818185.1 Pseudomonadota bacterium
TACCTGAACGGCATCTACCTGCACGCCGCCTCCACGCCCAACGGCGACGTGCTGCGGGCCGCGGCCACCGACGGCCATCGTCTGGCGCGGGCCGAGATCACCCTGCCCGAAGGTGCCGCCGGCATGCCGGGGGTGATCGTGCCGCGCAAGACCGTCACCGAGATCCGCAAGCTGATTGACGAGATCGACGGCGAGATCACCGTGTCGCTGTCCGAGACCAAGCTGCGCTTCGCCTTTGGCGACGCCGTGCTGACCTCGAAGCTGATCGACGGCACCTTCCCCGATTACGAACGGGTGATTCCGGCCGACAACGACAAGCTGCTCGACGTGGACGTCAAGGCCTTCGCCGGCGCCGTCGACCGCGTCTCGGCCATTTCCACGGAAAAGAGCCGGGCCATCAAGCTCAGCCTGGAAAAGGGCGCGCTGACCCTGTCGGCCTCGTCGCCGGAAAGCGGCAGCGCGGTCGAGGAGATCGAGGCGGCCTACGATGCCGCGCCGCTGGAAATCGGTTTCAACTCGCGCTATCTGCTGGACATCCTGGCCCAGGTCGAGGGCGAAGTCGCCCATTTCGCCATGGCCGACGCCGCCTCGCCCACCGTGGTGCGCGATATCGCCGCCAACGGCGCGGTCTATGTGCTGATGCCGATGCGGGTGTGATCACGGGCCAGGACGGGATGATCGGCGCGGGGGCGGCCGGCGCCCAGACGCCGCGCCTTGCGGTGCGCCGTCTGGCGCTGACCGATTTCCGCTGCTACGGCCGGCTGCGGCTGGAGACCGATTGCCGGCCGGTGGTGTTGACCGGGCCCAACGGCGCCGGCAAGACCAACCTGCTGGAGGCGCTGTCCTTTCTGGCCCCGGGGCGGGGCCTCCGGCGCGCCACCTTGGCCGAGGTGGCCCGCCAGGGCGCCGGGCCGGCTGCGCCCTGGGCGGTAGCCGCCGCCCTGGACGGCCCGGCCGGCCGGATGGAGATCGGCACCGGGCGCGAAGCCGGGTCCGAGCGCCGCGCCGTGCGGATCGACGGCAAGCCGGCCAAGCCGGGGGCGCTGGCCGCCCTGGTCTCGGCCCTGTGGCTGACCCCGGCCATGGACCGGCTGTTCATCGAGGGCAGCGGCGGGCGGCGGCGGTTCCTCGATCGCCTGACCTTCGGCCTGGAGGCTGGCCATGCCGCCTCGGCGGCCGCCTACGACCACGCGATGCGCGAGCGCACGCGACTGCTGAAGGCGGCGCGGGATGGCGGCAGGCGGCCCGATCCCGCTTGGCTGGCGGCATTGGAGGACGGGATGGCCCGCCACGGCGTGACCATGGCGGCGGCGCGGCGGCGCACGGTGGCGGCCCTCGACGAGGCGTGCCGCGGCGGCATCGGCCCGTTCCCCGCCGCCCGCCTGGCCCTGGCCGGCGAGGTCGAGTCCTGGTTGGACGAGGCGCCGCCGGCCGAGGTGGAAGAGAGGGTGCGGGGGGGGCTGCTTCGCGCGCGCGCGCGCGACGAGGCTGCGGGCGCCGCGACCCAGGGGCCGCATCGCACCGATCTTGCGGTGCGTCATGCCGCCAAGGATTTGCCGGCCGGGCAGTGCTCGACCGGCGAGCAGAAGGCGGTCCTGGTCAGCATCGTGCTGGCCCAGGCCCGGGTGCAGACGGCACGCCGCGGCACCGCCCCACTGCTGCTGCTGGACGAGGTGGTGGCCCATCTGGACGAAAGCCGCCGCACCGCCCTGTTCGACGAGCTCGCCGGGCTGACGGCCCAGAGCTGGATGACCGGGACCGACGACGTTCTGTTCGCCGGTTTCGGCGAGAGAGCCCAATTCCTCCGGGTGGCGGACGCGACCGTCCATCCGGCAACCAGAGAGCAGCCATGACCACGTCGACCTCCGATACGACCTCCGCCGCCGCCGACGAGTACGGCGCCGATTCCATCAAGGTGCTGCGCGGCCTCGAGGCGGTGCGCAAGCGGCCGGGCATGTATATCGGCAATACCGGCGACGGGTCCGGCCTGCACCACATGGTCTACGAGGTGGTGGACAACGCCATCGACGAAGCGCTGGCCGGCTATGCCGACCGCGTCGAAGTGGTGCTGAACGGCGACGGTTCGTGCACGGTGCGCGACAACGGCCGCGGCATCCCCACCGACATCCACAAGGAAGAGGGCGTCTCGGCCGCCGAGGTCATCATGACCCAGCTCCATGCCGGCGGGAAGTTCGACCAGAACTCCTACAAGGTGTCGGGCGGCCTGCACGGCGTCGGCGTCTCGGTGGTCAACGCCCTGTCGGTGTGGCTGAGCCTGCGCGTCTGGCGCAACGGCAAGGAACACGTCATGCGCTTCCGCCACGGTGACGCCGAGGCGCCGCTGGCGGTGGTCGGCGACGCCCCGATGACGGCGCGCGGGACGCTGACCGGCACCGAGGTGACGTTCATGCCGTCCATCAAGGACAGCCCCGACGCCGCCGAGGGCACCTTCGACACGGTGGTTGAGTTCGATTTCGCCACGCTGGAGCACCGCCTGCGCGAGCTGGCCTTCCTCAATTCGGGGGTGCGGCTGGTGCTGACCGACCGCCGCCATGCCGAGGAGAAGTCCGTCGAGCTGCATTACGAGGGCGGCATCGAGGCCTTCGTCCGCTGGCTCGACCGCTCGAAGACGGCGCTGCACGCCCCGCCGCTCGCCATGCGGGGCGAAAAGGATGGCATGACGGTGGAAGTGGCGCTGGAATGGACCGACAGCTACCACGAATCCCAGCTGTGCTTCACCAACAACATTCCGCAGAAGGACGGCGGCACCCATCTGGCCGGGTTCCGCGCCGCCCTGACCCGCACCATCAACGCCTATGCGGCGGAAAGCGGCATCGCCAAGAAGGAGAAGGTGGATATCTCGGGCGACGACATGCGCGAGGGGCTGACCTGCGTGCTGTCGGTCAAGGTGCCCGACCCCAAATTCTCGTCGCAGACCAAGGACAAGCTGGTGTCCTCCGAGGTCCGCCCGGTGGTCGAGAACATCGTCGGCGCCCGGCTGGCCGAATGGTTCGAGGAGCATCCGGCCGAGGCTCGCAAGATCGTCGGCAAGGTGGTCGAAGCCGCCGCGGCGCGCGAGGCGGCGCGCAAGGCCCGCGAACTGACCCGGCGCAAGGGGGTGCTGGATGTCGCCACCCTGCCCGGCAAGCTGGCCGATTGCCAGGAACGCGACCCCGCCCTGTCGGAACTGTTCATCGTCGAGGGTGACTCGGCCGGCGGCTCGGCCAAGCAGGGGCGCAACCGCGCCAACCAGGCGATCCTGCCCCTGAAGGGCAAGATCCTCAACGTCGAGCGGGCTCGCTTCGACAAGATGCTGTCCTCGGCCGAGATCGGCACCCTGATCGCCGCGCTGGGCACCGGTATCGGCCGCGAGGATTTCGACGTCGGCAAGCTGCGCTACCACAAGATCATCATCATGACCGACGCCGACGTCGACGGCAGCCATATCCGCACCCTGCTGCTGACCTTCTTCTATCGCCAGATGCCCGAGGTGATCGAGCGCGGCCATCTCTACATCGCCCAGCCGCCCCTTTACCGCGCCAAGCGCGGCCAGAGCGAGGTCTACCTGAAGGACGAGCGGGCGATGGAGGAATACCTGATCGACGGCGGCCTGGCCGACGCGGTGCTCCGGCTGGCCGGCGGCGTGCAGGTGGCCGGCCCCGATTTGCGTGCCGCCACCGAACAGGCCCGCCAGGTCAAGCACCTGCTGGGCCCGCTGTCGCGCCGCGTCCCCATGCGGGTGGTGGAGCAGGCGGCCATCGCCGGGGCGCTGACCCCCGCCCTGCTGACCGACGGCGTCAAGGGCGCCGAAATGGCCGGCATCGTCGCCGCCCGCCTCGACGGGCTGGAAGGCGAGCTGGAACGCGGCTGGCGCGGCCTGTGGGTGGAAGGCGACGGCTGGGTGTTCACCCGCACCCTGCGCGGCGTCACCGAAACCCACGCGGTGGACGTCGCCATCATCCGCTCGGCCGAGGCCCGCCGCCTGCACGAGATGGCCGCCGCCCTGCGCGAAACCTACGGCGCCGCCGCCGTGCTGACCGCCAAGGACAAGGAAACCCCCATCAGCGGCCCGGTGGCCCTGGCCACCCAGGTGATGGAACAGGGCAAGAAGGGCATCGCCATCCAGCGCTACAAGGGCCTGGGCGAGATGAACCCGGAACAGCTGTGGGAAACCACCCTGGACCCCGAAGTCCGCTCGCTGCTCCAGGTCAAGGTCGCCCAGGCCGACGACGCCGAACAGGTGTTCTCGACCCTGATGGGCGACGTGGTCGAGCCCCGCCGCGACTTCATCCAGACCAACGCGCTGAAGGTGGCGAATCTGGACGTGTGAGGGCGGGCGGCCCCAGGTGGTGATGTAAGGGCACTCGCCGGGGGATGGCCTCGCAGGGAGCCGTGGGCGACCGGAGGGGCGATCCCTCTGGCCGTGCTCGAAGCGGGGCCCGCGCCAAGGCCGGTCCGGTGACGGCCCCGGGCGAGGGGAACCGTCCGCGACTGTCGACGTTAGCATAGCGAACGCATCGACAGGATCCTCGCCATGCCGAGGTTTGGTATCAAATCGGTCAAACGGTGCAGCCTCAAGGTTCTCGGGGTGGCGGTCACCCTCGGATTGGCGGGCTGCATCAGCAGCAGCAATCCGCCGCCGCCGCCCAGCACGACGGTCGTCGTGCCGTCGGGCTCGGCCGTCTGCCCCGACGGCACCGCCCCGCCGTGCCCGTGAGCGTCGCGTGCCCGTGACCGCCTATCGCCGTTGCGCCTGCCGGCCTGCGGCGCGCCGGGCCTGGGACATCACCTGACCGGCGAACAGCACGCCCCGCGGGTCGATGGGGAGGCCGCCGCTGGCCAAGGCCTGTGCCGTCCAGGCATTGCAGTCGAAGAGGGCATCGTAGGTTTGGCTGGAGGCGTAAAAGGCGCTCCCCGCGTAGGGGCCGTCGCCGAGGCGCCGCGGCGCGTCATCGGGCCGCTTTGCCAGGGTGAGCCACACGAACGCCGTCAGGTTTCTGAAGCCTGACGGCGAAAAGGAGAGGGTGACCACCTGTGCGGGGCCGAATGCCACCCGCGCCGGCACGCGCAACGCCGTCAGCAAGACGACACCGGGACCGGGGAACAGGGCGGCCAGAGCCTGGCCGGAATCCGTCTCGTGCGCCATGTAGAAGGCGCGGTCGCCGAACCCGAATTCCAGGACCCGCGCGCCGGGATAGTCGAGCGCCAGCCGGGCGAGGGGACCCGACAGTTCCTCGACCGGCAGCGCGATATCGGTGTGCCAGCCCCGTTCGACGACCTCGGCGCGCGGCCCTCCCACCGGCGGGACGGGGGCGTCGTGACGATTCGCGGCCGAGCAGGCCTGAAGGGTCAAAAGGGCCATTCCCATGGCAAAGGCGGCGCGCATGGCATGCCAACAATGCCGGGGGACGTTGGGTCCCCAACCCTCCCGGGGCCGGCCCGCCCTACGCCGTCCAGATCACTCCCCTGGCATCGGGGCAGGCTAAGCCCAAATTTCCTGTTAAGGGCGTGACGCGGCGAGCGGTCCCCCCGATCCGATCAACCACGGCATCCACGATGAAATATATCGAAAATTGGGCTTTGCTCGGGGTGCGCCGGTCCGGGGGCGCCCCCTCCCGCCATCGGGTGCGGCGCGGCCTGGCCGGGTGGTGCATCGCGGTCCTCTGCCTGGTTCTGGCCGCCTGTAATTCGGGCGAGACGGGCAATTCGGGCGAGACGGGACATGCCATCGACGTCAGCGGCCATTTCCCGTCGCTGCGCTTCTCGCTGACCCGGGCACGCGACGGCGATGCGGTGACCGCCGACGATTACAAAGGCAAGGTCGTGCTGGTCTATTTCGGCTACACGAACTGCCCCGATGCCTGTCCGACCACGTTGCTCGACCTGGCGGAGGTGCTGAAGCGCCTGTCGGGCGATGCGGACAAGGTGCGGGTGCTGTTCGTGACGGTGGATCCGACTCGCGACACCTTGGCCGTTCTCAAACGGTATGCGGCGCTGTTCGCGCCGCAGGTGGACGCGTTGCGCGGCAGCGAAGACGAGGTGGCGGATCTGGCCCGGCGCTACCGCATCGCCTATTCGGTGACGAAGGCGACGAACGGGCATCCCTACGAGGTGTCCCACTCCGGCTCGGTCTACGTTTTCGACGGGTCCGGGGCGGCCCGTCTCCTCGTGCCGGGGCTGGTCGCGTCGCACGATATCGATGGGATCGCCGAAGATCTTAACCGCATCATCGCCCAGGAGACCGGCCCCCCGACGGCGGCGGGCCTCGCCGACCGGCTTCGGGGTCTGCTGTGACGATTGGCGCCTGCCGCCCTTATTTGCCGATGGCCTGCACGGCGAAAAAGGCAGTGACGGGGGCGCCGGTCTCAAAGGAGAGGGTGACCGGCACGCGGGCCTCCGCCGTAAGGGCGGTTGCGGGCGACATGCACATCAGATGGATGCCGCCGGGCGCGAACCGCACCTCGCCGTGGGCCGGCACGCGCACGCGATCGATCCTCCGCATCGCCCCCGCCACCGTTTCATGCATCATGATCCGGCCGCAGGCGGGCGAGGAAGCCCCCATCAGCACCACCGTCTCTCCGGTGGTATTGCGGAGGCGCATATAGCCGGCGGCGGGCAGCGTCGGCAGCGTAAGCCGTAGGAAGGCGTCCTCGACACGCACCCCCGGTTGCCCCGCGCCGGCGGCGCCGACGGCCAGGACGGCTGCCAACAGGGTCAGGACCCGCGCCGCCGCCCCCGTCTTGCCGGCCTCTCTACGGCCGCGTTTGTGCCGCAATCCCATCCTCGGCCCCTTCGTCACGCTCTTTCGCGCCCTCTTCGTGAAGGCGCATTCCGTTGAGAACCAGGAGAACGCCAATCGCGCTCATCATCGCCGTGGGGATCCAGGTCACGATGCCGCCGATCCGCTGGTCCGTGCCGGCGCCCATATCGGTGAAGGCCCGGCCGCAGAACGAATAGTAGGGATACAGGTCGCGGCTCGTGAAATAGATGAACGCGCCAAGAGCGATCTGCGGCACAATGACGGAGAGTGCAAGCAGAACGCGCACGCCGTAAGAGGTCCGCGCCGGCGGACGGGGCCTCGGGTCCAGCACCAGCCACCAGAACAGGATGCCGTCCAGCACCATGCTCCAGTTCATGACCCAGAACAGGCGCGGGTCCAGCATGGCCACGAAGTGAAGCGGCGGGACCAGCCACAGGGCAAACAGGCCAACAAAGAGGATGGGCGCCACCACCGGGTGCTGAAGGGCGCCGATCACCTGCGTCACCGGGCGCAATCGGGTCAGGGCCGCTATTTCCTTGGGCATTCCGCGAAGAATGGCGGTTCCGGGTGCGCCAAGGGCGATCAGGAACGGCCCCAGATGATGCATCGCCAGATGCTGGAGCCGGTTGATGAAGAACATGTGTTCGGCCAGGTAGAGAAAACGGGTCTGTAGCACGCCGTAGATCAGCGCCATTCCGGCGAGAAACGCGGCGATGCGCCATCCCCCGGGGCGCTGGGCGCGGGGCAGGCGGGCGAACCCGCGGAAGAACCACCACAGGGGGAGGGCGGTGCCGAGGAAGGCGAGCCAGGAAAATTCCCACGGCAGGAAGAATGGAAGGTGGGCGGGGAGGTGGTGGGACAGCCACTCGACGACGGCGCCTGCCGCGACCGCTCCGCCGGCGAACAGCCAGTCGGCGCGGTCGGCCGCCTTCTCCATGGGGGCGGGCGGCGCAACCGGCCGGGGGGCATGGCGCAGCGTTTCCTCCCCGGCGCGGGTCCCCGGTCCCGGGCGCCGGTGCGGTCGGACGGCCAGACCCAGGCGGGGTTTCCTCCCCATCAGCCGGTTCCCTTCAGCCATGAGCACCATGTTGGCGAAATGGGGATCGGTTGCCGCTCTTGCCACACCGCCGTCGACACCGGCCGTCGGCCTCAGAAACGGGCGAGGGCCTGCCAGCCCTGATAGCCGGTGTAAAGGCCGACCAACGTGACGAGGATGCTGGAGAAATAGGGGGCCCGGCGGGCCAGCGCGCCGAATCCCGACCACCGTCTGGAGACGTGGCCGACGCTGAGCGCGGCCAGCGTGCCGGAGGCGACCATGGTGGCGGCGAGGCCGATGCTGAAGCACAGCACCAGGGTCACACCCAGGGTAAGCTGCTTCAGTTGCAGGCAGAGCAGCAGCACGGTGATGGAGGCGGGACAGGGGATCAGGCCGCCGGTGAGGCCGAACAGGACGATCTGGCCGGTGGTGACCTCACGCCCGGCGAAGCGGCGGCGGATGTCGTTGGCGTGCGCCAATTCATGGGCGTCCTGATAGCCGGGGGCGGTCAGGTCCAGCCCCGCATATTCGGGATGCACGTGGTGGCCGTGGTCGTGTTCGACGAACTCGACATCGTAGTCGTGGCTGTGGCCGTCGTGGGCGACCTTCAGCCGGGCCATGAACTCATGGGGTTCGGGAATCTCGTCGACCGATTCCAGAAAGTCGCCCCGGCTGACGAAAGAAAATTTCTGGCGGCGGTCATCGGCCCGCTCGGTCTCGACGGTCGTCACCACGTCGCCCGGCGGCGGCAGGGCCTTGCCGTCCCGCTGGAACCGCAGGCGGAAGCGGGGCGGCACGCCGTCCTCGAACACCTCCATCGCCACGGTCCAGTGGTCGAGGTCGATGCGCTTGACCTCGTCCTGCCCATGGCCGTGCCCGTGCCCGTGGTCATGACCGTGCCGCTTCTCGACCTGATGGTCGTGCCAGGTGCGGACGAACATCCAGACCGCCACGCCGATGATCAGGAGGGCGGAGCCCATCTGGAAATAGGGCTCGGTCTGCTCCGTGCCCCAGTTGGCGCCGAAGTGCAGCCCGGCCAGGGCAACGGCCCAGACCACCGCGGTGTGGGAGACGGTGGCGGCCAGGCCCAGCAGAACCGCCTGCTTCACACTGCCCCGGATCGCGATGATGAACGCGGCCATCATGGTCTTGGAATGGCCGGGCTCCAGCCCATGCAGGGCGCCGAGCATGATGGCCGAGGGGATGAACAGCCAAGCGCGGCCGGCGCCTTGCTGGAGAAGGTCGGCAAGGGACGTCATGACGGCTCCTACAGGTACTTGGTGATTTCCTTGAACTCATCGACCACCGAGCGCCCTTCGCGCGGCACCGGCCCGACCGCCTGCTCCAGACAGTGGTCGATGTGGTCGTGGATCAGCGTCTTCTTGGCGGCGCAGATGGCGCTCTCGACCGCCTGGAGCTGCTGGGCGATGTCCAGGCAGGACCTGCTGTCCTCGATCATCGCGATGATCTTCTTCAGATGCCCCTCGGCGCGCCGCAGGCGCTTGACGATTTCGGGGTGGGTGGTGTGTGTCGTTGCCTCGCTCATCCCTAAATCCTATCCCCCTGGAGAGGATAAATCAATATTGCTGCAAGGGCCGCTGTCAGGCCGGCCCCAGCACGCCGTATGCGGCCAACGGATTTATTCAATCGCCCCCGGCCGCCGCCGCTAATGGGCGTTGACCAGGCGGCAATCCGCGCCGTCGCTGCTTTTCTCAAGCTGGATCGTCGAGTGATCGATGCCGAATTTCTCGTGCAATTCGCCAGCGACGCGATGAAGGAGGGCGTCGTCCTCCCCTGCCTCCGGCCTCACCAGATGGGCCGTCAGGGCCACCGAGGTCGTGCTGAGCGGCCAAATATGCAAGTCGTGAATGGCGGTCACGCCGGGCAGGCCGGACAGGAAGCCTTCCACCGCTTCCCGGTCGATATGGGCCGGAACGGCATCGAGCGCGAGATTGAGGGATTCCTGGAACAGGCCCCAGGTGCCGACGGCGATCACCACCACGATGGCCAGGCTGACGGCGGGGTCCAGCCACAGCCAGCCGGTGCGGCTCATGACGAATGCGGCGACGACGACGCCGAACGACACCGCGGCATCGGCGGCCATGTGAACGAACGCCCCCCGGATGTTCAGGTCGCCCTTGCGGCCGGCCATGAACATGGCGGCGGTCGCGCCGTTGATCACGATTCCCGCCGCGGCCACCCACATGACGGTTTCTCCGGCCACTGGCTGGGGATGGGCCAGGCGAAGGATGGCTTCCCAGGCGATGCCGCCGACGCCGAGGAGCAGGACGACGGCGTTGACCAGCGAGGCCATGATGGTGGTGCGCCCGAAGCCGTAGGTACGCCGCCTCGACGCGTGTTTCTTGCTCAGCCACGCGGCCGCCCACGCCATCAGCAGCCCGGCGACGTCGCTGAGGTTGTGGCCGGAATCGGCCAGCAGGGCCAGGGATCCGGCCACGATGCCATAGAACGCCTCGGCCCCGACGAAAGCCAGGTTCAGCGCGACGCCAACGGCGAAGGCGCGGTCGTAGTTCGCCGGGCCGTGGTGGTGTCCATGGGAACATCCGCCGTGCTCGTGCCCGGGTTGGTGGTGATGTCGGTGGGCCTCGTGCCGATGGCCGTGGCTCCCATGGCCGTCGGGGTTGCCCTCCTGGTGCCCCTGGTGCCCATAGCGGCCATTTTTTGCGGTCACTGGTTGACTCCCTTGTCAGAGTGCCGGAAAGGCGCGGCCTCGGTCCCGAAGCGCGTGGCGGACGACGCCGACCGCACCGGACAGGTTGAGGGACCCGATGAGGGCGGCGACTGCGATGTCCGGCCAGTTGGTGCCGGTGGCCAGCACCCCTGTCGCGGCCAGCATCACCGCCACGTTGCCGATGGCATCGTTGCGGGCGCAGAGCCATACCGATCGCCGGTTGGCGTCGCCCCGCCGGTCGGCATACAGCAACCCGGCGACGGTGCCGTTGGCGGCAAGCGCCAGGAAGGCGACGGCCCCCATGACCTCGGCCTTCGGCAGAGTGCGGAACCAGGCGTGCCAGGCCGTACTGCCCAACACCCACAGGCCGAACCCCGCCATGCACGCTCCTTTGACCAGGGCGGCGGCGGCCCGCCGGCGCAGGGACATGCCGAGGACGAACAGGCCGATGCCGAAATTGGCGGCGTCGGCGAGGAAGTCGAGGGCGTCCGCCTGCAAGGCGGCCGAGCGGGCGAAAAGCCCGGTGCCCGCCTCGACCAGGAACATGGTCGCGTTGACGGCGAACGCCACCGCGAGGATGCGGCGGTACCGCGCATCGCCCCGTTCACCTTCGCACCCGCCGCTGCAACAGCCCGCCATCGCCGCTTTTCCTGCGCTTGATGTCAAAATCTGTGGCAGGATGAACCCTGTAGTCGCTACGGGGTCAAGGGGCCATGGCGCGGACCGGCATCACCATCGGCGAGTTGGGGAAGCGCACCGGCGTCAACGTCGAAACGGTGCGGTACTATGAGAAGGTTGGCCTGCTGCCCGAACCTCATCGGACGGCGGCGGGCTATCGGCAGTACGGCGAGGCGCATGTCCGGCGGCTCCGCTTCATCCGCCGGGGCCGCGACCTCGGATTCAGCGTCGAGGCGGTCCGCGCGCTTTTGCAGTTGGCCGAGCACCCGGACCAACCCTGCGCCGATGCCGACCATATGGCGGCGCAACACCTTGCCGAGGTCGAGGAGCGTATCGCGGATCTGGTGCGGCTTCGAGACGGGTTGCGGCAGATGGTGACCTGCCGCGGGCACTCGGTCGCCGAATGCCGCATCATCGACGCCCTTATCGGCTAGCTCGCCGCGCAGGGCGCGAAGGTTGGCCGATCGGTGTCACCGGCGGCCGGTGCCGTGCCGGGCGTTTCCGGGATCGGCCGATGGCACGCAAAGGGTTGACCATCCCGCCGGGCCTATCCCATAGTTGGCCGACATTCGAAGGGGATGGGGTTCCCCCGAAACCGCCGCAAGGCTGATGACTCCTACCGCGTGGCCTCGGCCGCGGTGGGGGCGGCATGCCGACCCGCCGCCTGGCCGACAGGGGCGGGTTTTTTTGTGCCGGAGCCAGGGCTCGGGTCTAAGGAGGGAACGGATGTTCACCTATATTCTGGTTGCGGTCGGCGGCGCCATCGGCAGTACGCTCCGCTACTGGCTGGGCGGCCTGATCGCCAACTGGGTCGGCCAGACCTTTCCGTGGGGCACGCTGGTCATCAACGTGACCGGGTCCTTCGTCATCGGCCTGTTCGCCACCCTGACCGGGCCGGACGGCCGCATTTTCGTTCCCGGCGAGTGGCGCCAGTTCTTCATCATCGGCGTGTGCGGCGGCTACACCACGTTCTCGTCCTTCAGCCTCCAGACCCTCAACTTGGCCCAGGACGGCGAGGCGCTCTGGGCCGCCGCCAACGTCATCCTGTCGGTGGCGCTGTGCCTGTTGGGTGTCTGGCTCGGCCATGCCGGGGCGGTTGCCCTCAACGAATAGGGAGGACAGAAATGCAATTGCCCAAGGACGCCATGCTGCTCCGCGTCTTCATCGGAGAGCAGGACAAATGTGGCCATTCGCCGCTTTACGAGGCGGTGGTGATGAAGGCGCGCGAGATGCACATGGCCGGCGCCACCGTGCTGCGCGGCCCTATGGGCTACGGCCATTCCAGCCGGGTTCACACCGCCAAGATCCTCCGGCTGTCGGAAGACCTGCCCATCGTCATCGAAATCGTCGACACCCAGGACAAGATCGACGCCTTTCTGCCGGTGCTGGACGGCATGATGGGCAGCGGCTTGGTCACCCTGGAGAAAGTCCAGGTTCTGCGCTACGGGCGACAGCGGAACGGAGACCCCGCCTGATGATGCTGTCGCTCCGATTGTCACACGGCCGATAACGACGGCCCGCCCTGTCGGCGATACGCTGTTCGGCATCCCCGTCGGCGTATGCACGTTTTACCACCAGTTCCACCGGCGGAGTCTGGACCACGCCAAGGCCGCCCCTTTCCAAGGAGAGAATCATGAGCCGGATCGCCTCCCTGTCCGCCCAGGAAATTCTCGATTCCCGCGGCAATCCCACGGTGCGCGTGCATCTGGCGCTCGACGACGGCACCCGGGTGTCGGCGTCAGTGCCGTCGGGCGCCTCGACCGGCGAGAACGAGGCGGTGGAACTCCGCGATGGCGATGCCGCCCGCTACGGCGGCAAGGGCGTGCTCAAGGCGGTGGCCAACGTCAATGAAATCATCGCGCCCAGGCTGATCGGGCTGGAGCCGCACCGCCAGGCCGAAATCGACGGCCTGATGCTCGCCCTCGACGGCACTCCCAACAAGGCCCGGCTGGGTGCCAACGCCATTCTCGGGGTGTCGATGGCCGCCGCGCGCGCCGCGGCGCAAGCCGCCCGTCTGCCGCTCTATGCCTATCTCGGCGGCCCCGGTGCCACCCGTCTGCCGGTGCCGATGATGAACATCCTCAACGGCGGCAAGCATGCCGACAACTCGGTGGATTTCCAGGAGTTCATGGCGATGCCCATCGGGGCGCCCAGCTTCGCCGAGGCGCTGCGCTACGGCTCCGAGACCTTCCACGCCCTGAAGAAGATCCTGGCCAAGAAGGGCTACGCCACGTCGGTGGGCGACGAAGGCGGCTTCGCCCCCAACATCAAGAGCAACGAGGAAGCCTGCGAACTGATCGTCGAGGCCATCCGGGCGGCCGGCTTCAGGCCCGGCCAGGACGTCGCCATCGCCCTTGACCCGGCGGCCAGCTCGTTCTACGAGGACGGCGCCTACAACCTCGCCAAATCCGGGCAGGGAAAGAAGGCCGGCGAGGACATGGTCGCCCTTTACGGGCGCTGGCTCGACGCCTATCCCATCGTCTCCATCGAAGACGGCTTCGACGAGAACGACTGGGCGGGCTTCGCCAAGCAGAACGCGGCGCAAGGCCAGCGCATCCAGATCGTCGGCGACGATATCTTCGTCACCAACACCACCTTCATCCGCCGCGGCATCGCCGAGAACACCGCCAATGCCGTGCTGATCAAGCTCAACCAGATCGGCACCGTCACCGAAACCATCCAGGCCATCGAGCTGTGCCGCGAGGCGGGCTGGAACTATGTCATCTCCCACCGTTCGGGGGAGACCGAGGACACCTTCATGGCCGACTTCACCGTCGCCATGGGCGGCGGCCAGATCAAGACCGGCTCGGCCTGCCGTTCCGAGCGCATCGCCAAGTACAACCGCTTGCTGGAGATCGAAGCCGACCTGGGCCGCGCCGCGGTGTTCCGCTCGCCCTTCGCCGGGTGAACGGGCGGCTTCCGGGGCGCATCGCATCCCGGAAAACCGGGCGACGGCGACCCCGGAAGCCAGACCCGCCTGCCGCAGGGTTCAAGCCGTCCGTGAGAAACGAGGGGAGTCCCTTTTCCGCGGTCGGGCCGAGTCCTGGGCAGCAAAGGCCCCGGTATTACGGGAGGGCTGGCGGCGAACGGCCCGCCCGAAGCGCCTGCCTGCCACCGCATCGGGCGGCGCCGCGGGGCGGGCCAGCGCGAAAGGCGGCATTTCGCCGTCCCTCCCTCACATATGGACAAATTTGCATTTTCGATTACCAACATGCAAGAAATTTATGCAGCTTGGCTCCACCCCTGGGCGGCAGGTCAGGGGACGGTGCTGCCGGCGGGCGGCAGGGCGGCCATCTCCTGCTCGTATCCCCGGCGCTGGTCGGGCATCAGCACGGACAACAGATTCTGCCGCGCCACCGGATAGCTGTGGGGCACCGGCCGTCCCTGTTGCTGCGCGCGCCAGGCGTCGTTGACCGCCGCGACATATTGTTTCCAGACGGTTTCTTGTTCGGTGCGGATGTCCAGCCTCTTCTTCATCGCCGGCAGCGTGGCGGGATCGGGAATCCGGCCCTGCGCCCCCATCGCGGCCCGGCCGCCGCCCTGCGGCGCGCCGGTTCCGCCGCCATAGTTTTGGGCGAAGGCCGGGGCGCCGGTCGACGCTGTGGCAATCACCAGGATCGCGGCCACCAGGGCATTTTTCATCGCGCGGCTCCTTTGCGGAAAAGATGCCGCATCCTAGCCTCCTGACGCGCCGCCACCATCGGCGCGAAGGGGGAGATTGCCGGCGATTCGGCGTTACCCCCTACGCCTTCACGCCCGCCCCTTTCAGCGGTGCCGCCTTGGGGTCGAGCGGCCAGCGCGGGCGGGGGGCGAAATCCAGGCCGTCGGTCAGGCCCAGGCGGAAGCGTTCCACCCCCGCCCAGGCGATCATCGCCGCGTTGTCGGTGCACAGCTTCAAGGGGGGCGCGATGAAGGGCAGGCCGGCGGCTGTGGCCTCGGCGATCAGCGCCTGGCGCAGGGCGCCATTGGCGGCGACGCCGCCCGCCACCACCAGGCCCGTGCCGTCGGGCCAGCGGGTACGGAATTCGGCCAGGGCGCGCCGGGTGCGGTCGGCGACGGATTCGGCCACCGCCGCCTGGAACCCGGCGGCGACGTCGGCGGCGTCCTGCCGGGTTACTGGTTGCGGCAGGGCGGCGATCAGCAAGCGCACCGCGTTCTTCAGGCCGGAAAAGGAAAAATCGCAATTGGGCTTGCCCTTCATCGGCCGGGGCAGGGCGAAACGGGCGGGATCGCCGGACGTCGCCGCCTTCTCCACCGCCGGCCCGCCGGGATAGCCCAGGTCCAGCATCTTGGCGACCTTGTCGAAGGCCTCGCCGGCCGCGTCGTCGATGGTGCTGCCCAGCCGGCGGTATTCGCCCACCCCCAGCACCGCCAGCAGCTGGCAATGCCCGCCCGAGGCCAGCAGCAGCAGGTAGGGAAAGGCCAGTTTGTGGGTCAGCCGCGCGGTCAGGGCGTGGCCCTCCAGGTGGTTGATGGCCAGGAACGGCTTGCC
Source organism: Pseudomonadota bacterium (assembly GCA_021818185.1). Taxonomy (GTDB): domain Bacteria; phylum Pseudomonadota; class Alphaproteobacteria; order Rhodospirillales; family Magnetospirillaceae; genus JAKAFA01. The sequence goes on from JAKAFA010000079.1 coordinate 15,659, forward strand.
CGCCGCCAGTGCGATGGCCTTGCCGGTGGCCACCCCCACCATCACCCCGCCGATCAGCCCCGGCCCGCCGGTGGCGGCCACCGCATCCAGTTGGGCGTAGCCCAGGCCGGCGCGGCTCATGGCTTCCGCCACCAGCCGGTCCACATGCTCCAGGTGGGCGCGGGCCGCGATTTCCGGCACCACGCCGCCGAACGGCCGATGCTCGGCCAGTTGCGACAGCACCACGTCGGCCAGGATTTCCCCCTCGCCGGTCACCACCGCGGCGGCGGTTTCGTCGCAGCTTGTTTCGATACCCAGGATTCGCACCGTGGAAAACCTCTTTCAACCGGCCTCGACATTTCCTACAACAGCCGGGCCATGACAGCCACACCCCTCCTGACCATCGGCACGCGCGGCTCGCCGCTGGCGCTGGCCCAGACCCACGAAGTCCGCGACCGCCTGGCCGCCGCCTGGCCGGACCTGGCCGCCCCCGACGCCATCCGCATCGAGGTCATCAAGACCACCGGCGACCTGGTGCAGGACCGCCCGCTGGCCGAGATCGGCGGCAAGGGCCTGTTCACCAAGGAACTGGACGAGCAGATGCTGGACGGCCGCATCGACCTTGCCGTCCATTCCATGAAGGACGTGCCGACCGTGCTGCCCGACGGCATCGTGCTGCCCTGCATGCTGCCGCGCGAGGATGTGCGCGACGCCTTCATCTG
>JAKAFA010000323.1 GCA_021818185.1 Pseudomonadota bacterium
ACGATTCGCAGACGCGGTGCCTCGGCGGTATCGCGCCCTGGTTGCGTCCCCCTTGCCCGCCGGCTTCCGATTGGCCGGGAACCGGCCCCGCGCTGCCGCTCAGCCCGTCGGCGGTATACCTGCCGGTAGCGTCCCTGTCGGTGGAGTCCCTGCCGTTGGAGCCGGGCAGCAGATAGGGAAGCAGGCCTGTGTCGTTGGAGTTCTTGGCCGATGACGCGGAACCTTCCGGCGCCTTCGGCGGCATGGCCACGCCATGCGCGGCGCTGACCGCCGCCATCTGCTCGGTATCCTCCTCCTTGTAGGCCAGCAGGGTCGGGGGCAGGTTGTGGCTCAGCACCGCCTCGACATCCGGCGAGGTGAGGAAACGGATGTCGTTGATGCCGAAAACGATCAGCTTGTCGTTGCGCTTGAGGCGCACGTCCTGGGCGCCGGCCATCACCCGGCTGAGATCGACCGGCACATAGTAGCGCGCCTGCGTTCGGTCGTCGGTGGTCTGCAAGGCGGCGAACAGCAGATAGGGATTGTCCTTGAACACCGCCGGATCGGACAACACGCCGCGAATGGTCGGGCTGGCCTGGAGCGACCGCACCCCCGGCGCCGCCACCTGCCCGTCCAGCAGGAAACCGCCGATCTCGCTGTTGTCGCCGTTGGTCAGCAACAGGATGTTGCCGTTGCGCAGGCTCGCGCCGCGGCCCTGGGGTTCGCTGGCCTGGTCCCGGCCCTGGGCGTCGGGGGCGATGCGCAGGACGCGGTAGCCGTCGGGGCGCAACGGGCCGCCCGCCATGGACAACGCCTCGGCGACCGGCAGGGCGGCAGCGCCGGGAGGCAGTTCGTAGATGCCGGGGCGGCGCACGGCGCCGACCACCGCAACCACCGGGCCGACGCTCGGCACCACCACCTTGTCGCCGTCGCCGAGCGCCATGTCGTGGTCCAGCTTGCCGGTGAGCAGCAGGCCGTAGAGGTCCACCGTGGTCGAATGACCGTGGCGGACCACCTCGATCCGGCGCAACGACCCGGTCTTGCGCACCCCGCCCGCCGAGATCAGGGCGTCGAGGACGGTGGACAGGCCGGTCAGGCGGACGATTCCGGGCCGTTCGACCTCACCCATCACATAGACACCGATGCTGCGGATGGCGCCGATGGACACGAACACGTCGGTCTGCAGGAACGCCGCCCCGGCAGCCCGCTCCAGGTCGGCGCGGAAATCGCCGAAGCTGCGGCCCGCGGCGGTGATCGGCCGCAATTCGGGGATAACCACCTGGCCGTCGCGATTCACCCGCGCCCGCATCGTGGCGTTGCGCTGCCCCCGCAGGGTCACCACGACTTCGTCGCCGACGCCCATGATGTAATTGTCGTCGATCGCGCCGGCAACGGGACCGGGGACCCCGCCCTCGTGGCCGGATACCGAATCGTAGCCGAACTGGAGCGGCTGCATCTGAAGAGTCGCGCCGACGGCGTCGGGACCCGCCGAGCGCAGGCGCCGGTCGAAATCCCGCTCGAGGCGCGACGGCGGCTGAGCCGGCGCCACCACCGCCTGGCGGGGACGGCTATCCACCCCGCCACCCGCCGACGGCGCGGCGCTGTCGTTGGCACCCACACCTCCGCCGGCCAGATCGCCACTCATCCCGGCGGCCTGGCGGGCCTGGCGCACGGCATTGGCCAGGTCATCCACCGTCTGCGCCGAGGCCGGCATAGCCAAACCGGCCAGGGCCATGGTAAGAAAAGCCATAATCAACAGGCAGGTACGGAAGCCGATGATCTGGAAGAAGTTGGTACCCGCAACCCGTTTGGCGGTGTGTTGGGCGATTGTTGCAGGATGCGGCAGCGTCTTGGAGGGATGTGGCAATAGCCAATTGGCAAGCATCATCGGCAATTTAAAGGACACCATCTCTCCCCCTGCGGCGCGCGCCGTCGATCCATCCGTTATAGACCGTATACCATATGCCACGCTGATCGCAACGACTGGGGGGAAGCAGCAGGGGGTATTGGTTCTGGGGAACACCGATGGCAGCGCCCTGTCGTGGTTCTCGCGGGACAGGGGGATTCTGGTGACCCGGCACGGGCGGGTCGTCCAATCAGCCGGCTTCGTCCAGAACGTCAAGAACACCCGTTTCCTGGACGACGATCCGTTGGCCGCCGGGCCGGTTCGCGAGCCGGTCACCGCCCGCCGGCAGGTCGACATCGAACCCGGCGACCTGTTCGGCATCGTACTCACCTGCACCATCACCCCGGAAGGGTCGCAAGACATCGAAACGCCCGGCGCCCACCATCAAACCGAGCGGCTGCGGGAGCATTGCAAGGCGCCGCTGATCGGCTGGAGCTTCGACAATCAATTCTGGCAGGACCCGCGGACCGGCTATGTCTGGAAGTCGATCCAGACCCTGGTCCCGTCGCAGCCGCCCCTGACCCTGACCACCGGCAGGCCGCCCGCCACATGAGGACGGGGTGCGTCCTCGCCCTGCTGCTGGCCGCGGCCACTCCGGCCGCAGCCGCCGAGGACCCCTTTGCCTGCGTGCGCCAGACCATTGCGGTCGAACATGCCGGCGGGCTGCCGGACGGCATCCTCCAGGCCATGGCCACCGTCGAATCGGGGCGGCCGGCCGGTCGGGCCGACATACTTGTCCCCTGGCCCTGGACGATCAATGCCGACGGAAAGCCGTATTTCCTGGCCAGCAAGGCGGAGGCGATCGCCACCGCCGCGCGGCTGCGCCGCGACGGGGCGCGCGACATCGACGTCGGCTGCATGCAGATCAGCCTGACCAGCCATCCTGGTGCCTTCCGCTCGCTGGACGAGGCCTTCGACCCGGCCGCCAATGTCCGCGCCGGCGCCGCCTTCCTGCGCCGGCTGGAGGCCGAGAGCCGCGACACCCTGACGGCGGTGGGGGACTACCATTCCCGCACCCCGGACCTGCGCGACGAATACCGCGACCGCGTGGTGGCCATGTGGCGCGACCTGGGGCGGGGCATGGTCCGCCTACGCCCCGGCCGGGGCCACATCCCGGTCTTCCGCACCACCCCCATTCCCGACTACCCCGATCCGGCAATGCGGCACCTGTCGCCGTCGGCCGCCTTCCGCCATTACCGCGAGGGGGTGGCGGCGGACCCCGGCGATGCCGCGGCCGCCTTCGGTCTGGCGCTGGCTACCGAACGGATGGGCCGCCTGGCCCTGCTGCCGATGCGCCAGGCCTATCTGGCCTACGCCCGGGTGCTCGCCCTCGCCCCCCGCAACCGTCCGGCTCTTACCCGGCTGCTCGACCTGATCGGCGACGAGGCGCCCAGCACCCGGCTGGCGCTGCTGGAACAGGCCTACGCCGTTTCCGGCGGGCCGGCCGCGTTGGCCCTGCATCTGGCCGAAGCGGCGGATGACGCCGGCCAGGCCCGGCTGGCCATCGAGTACCGGCACCAGGCCCGG
>JAKAFA010000324.1 GCA_021818185.1 Pseudomonadota bacterium
AGCCAGCCCTGGCGCCGGTCGATATCCACCAGACTGCGCACTTGATAGGAGTGGCCGTCGCCGTCCGGGGCCGGCAAAGCGATATGGATGTAGCCGGCCGCCCGGCGGATGTCGCGGGCGAACAGCTCGCCGGCCTCTTCCTTCAGCACGTCGAGGGCCGGCCGCCCGTCGAGATGCATCACCACTCCATGCCAGGACTCGGTGACCACATGCTCGGGCCCGATGGGCGAACAGCCCTGGGTCAGGCCGGTGACCACCGGCACCGCCGGATCGAGCAGCAGCCCCGACAGCGGCGCGGCGGTGACGCTGTCGGCGATCTGGCTGGGCGGGGCCGCCGCCGCCACCAGCCCGCCCACGGTCCGCCCCGCCTGGCCGGACAGGGCGGCGAAAACCATCGGCATCGCCGGATTCTGCGGGTCGCCATGGATCAGGGCGGTGCAGCCGGCCACCTGGTCGGAATCCAGCGCCGCGCCGCCGGCGAAGGGGACGAAGGAATCCGTCGGCAGGGCGCCGACCATCACCGCCAGGCCACCCGCCGACCGCCATTCCTGCCCCCCGGCAGAGATGCCGGGAACCGCGGCGCCAACCCAATGGGCGATACGGGTGGTTTCGCGCAGAAAGGTCAGGATGCTGGGCAGGTGTTCGGCGAAGTCCTCGGTGGCGTAGAGCAGGCCGAGATTGGCCGACGGTGCTGCGGCGGCGATGCCGTCCAGGCAGGCCTTGGCGGCATTGCCCCAGTGGGTGCCGGTACCCAGGGCGACAGAGAAGGGGCCGGCGGGACTCATGGCGCCGCCCCCCTTGCCTCGGCCCGGTCGAGAATTTGCGTCACAGCCGGCAGGATGCGCCGGACGATCTCCGCCACCCCCTGTGCGGTGGGATGCATGCCGTCGCCCTGGTTGAGGCCCGGCCGACCGGCCACCCCATCGAGGAAAAAGGGGTAGAACACCACCTTGTGGACGCGGGCCAGCCGGGAATAGACGGCGGCAAAGCGCTCGGCATAATCCTTGCCGTAATTGGGCGGCGCCCGCATCCCGGCCAGCAGCACCGGCAGGCCGGCCCGGTCCAGCCGGGTGAGGATGGCGTCGAGATTGGCGTAAAGCTCGGCCGGGTCGGCGCCGCGCAGGCCGTCGTTGGCCCCCAGTTCGACGATGACCACGTCGGGGTGGCCGCCCAGCGCCCAATCCAGGCGAGCCCGCCCGCCGGCGCTGGTATCGCCCGACACGCCGCCGTCGAGCACCGTCACCGCCCTGCCCTCGGCGACCAGCGCCCGCTGCAACTGCACCGGAAACGCCGCACCAGCCGGCAAACCCCACCCGGCGGTCAGCGAATCGCCCAGGGCGAGGACGCGCAAGGGCCGCTCGGCCGCCATCGCCCCTCCCAGGCACGCGTTGACAAGCACCGCCAGGGCGCCATATCGAACCCATCGGCGCCAGCCGCCACCCCTGGCTTCCCCCACGAAAGACCCCAATCCCATGCCTCCACACGCCGCGTCCGGCGAGCCCCTGATCCAGTTGGAGGGCGTCCACCTCAACTTGGCGAGCTTGGCCGGCGAGGTCAACGTCCTGCGCGGCGTCGGCCTGGAGGTCCAGGCGGGCGAGACCCTGGGGGTGGTCGGCCCCTCGGGATCGGGCAAGTCCACCCTGCTGATGGTCATGGCCGGCCTGGAGCGGGTAAGCGGCGGGACGGTGCGGGTGGACGGCCAGGATCTGGGGGCGCTGGACGAGGATGGGCTGGCCCGCTTCCGGCGCGGACGGATCGGCGTCGTGTTCCAGGCCTTCCATCTGGTCCCCACCATGACCGCGCGCGAGAACGTCGCCATCCCGCTGGAACTGGCCGGCGCCGCCAATCCGCTGGGGCGGGCGGCGGACGAGCTGGCGGCGGTCGGACTGGCCCACCGGCTTGACCATTATCCCGGCCAGCTGTCGGGCGGCGAACAGCAGCGGGTGGCACTGGCCCGCGCCTTCGTCGCCCGGCCCCGGCTGCTGCTGGCCGACGAGCCCACCGGCAACCTGGACGGGGCCACCGGCCGGGCGGTCATCGACCTGCTGTTCGACCTCCACCGCCGCCACCGGACGACCCTGGTCCTGGTCACCCACGACCCGGCGCTGGCCGCCTGCTGCGGCCGGGTGGTGCGGATCGAGGACGGCCGGATCGCCGCGCCGTGACCGCCGCCGATGCCACCACCCTGCCGATCGCCGTCCGCTTCGCGCGGCGGGAATTACGCGGCGGCTGGCGCGGCTTCCGCATTCTGGCGGGCTGCCTGGCCCTGGGCGTGGCGGCCATCGCGGCGGCCGGCTCGCTGCGGGCCGCCGTGCACCGCGGCCTGGAGGCCGACGCCCGTGCCCTGCTGGGCGGCAACCTGGAATTGCGCCAACCCTATCGGCCGCCGACCCCTGGCCAGCGCGCCGAGCTTGCCCGGTTCGGCCGGGTATCGCAGGTGGTGGAAATGCGCGCCATGGCGCGGGCCGGCGAGGCCCGGCGGCTAGTGGAATTGAAGGGCGTGGACGCCGCCTATCCCCTGGCCGGCCGGCTGGTGCTGGCGCCGGCCCTGTCGCCCGCCGCCGCGCTGGGCCGGCGGAACGGCGCATGGGGCGCGGTGGCCGATCCCGACCTGCTGGCCCGCCTGAATCTGAAACTGGGCGACCGCGTCACCGTCGGCGCGGCCGCCTTCGAGCTGCGCGCGGTGATCGTCAAGGAGCCCGATCGCATCGCCACCGTTCTGGCCTTCGGCCCGCGGCTGATGGTCGCCGCGGCGGCAGTGGCGGAGACCGGGCTGGTCCAGCCGGGCAGCGTAGTGCGCTACCTTGCCCGCCTGGCGCTGTCCCCCGGCCACACCGCCGCCGAGGCCAGGTCCGACCTGGCGCTCCGCTTCCCCGAGTCCGCGTGGCAGGTGCGCGACGTGTCCCAGGCCGCCCCGGCGGTCGAGCGGGTGCTGGACAACATCGCCGCCTTCCTGACCCTGGTGGGCCTGACCGCGCTGCTGGTCGGCGGGATCGGGGTCGCCAACGCGGTCAAAGCCTATCTCGACGGCCGCACCGGCACCATCGCCGTGCTGAAGGCGGTGGGTGCCCCGTCGCGGGTGGTCTTTGCCACCTATGGGCTGGTGATCGGGGTCATGGCCCTGGGCGGCATCCTGGCCGGGCTGGCGGTAGGCGGCAGCCTTCCCCTCGCGGCGGTGGCGCTGGCCGGAGACCGGCTGCCGGTGGCCGTCCGCGCCGGCCTGTATCCCGTCCCCCTGCTGATCGCCGCCGGCGGCGGCGCGCTGACCGCGCTGGTGTTCGCCCTGTGGCCGCTGGCCCGCGCCCGGCGGTTGCCCCCCGCCCTGCTGTTCCGCCAGATCGAGGAGAATGCGCGGCTGCCCGACCGGGCCAGCCTGGCGG
>JAKAFA010000080.1 GCA_021818185.1 Pseudomonadota bacterium
GGTGCGGGTCTTTTGTAGGCACCCTCTGCGGCTTTCAAGCCCTTCGGCCGGAGGATCTGGTATGCCGCAGGCGCCGCACTCCCTATGGCATTTTTGCGCCGTCCGCGCGGTTTCACCCCCCCTTAAGATGGCCCCACCATCCTCGCCCGTCGGAACCTTTTCCTAAGAAGTCCGGAGGCGGGCATGCGGTGCGTGTGGTCGTCGTGGGCCATCCTGGCGGTTGCCGGAGCGCTGGCCGGCTGCGGCGGCGGCGGCGGTGGGGGGAGCGCGTCGGGCGGCAGCGGGGGAACGGCGGCGACGCCCGTCCCGGCCACCTATCTGCGGACCGGCCCGCCCGATTATGCCGCGGAAGCCGCCCGCGACTACGGCCTGGCCGCCATCGGCGCCACCACGGCGCAGGCAGCCAACAAAAACGGCGCCGGGATCACGGTGGGCGTCATCGATACCGGCATCGACCTCAGCCATCCCGACTTCGCCGGGGCGATCTCGTCGTCCAGCACCAACATCCTGACCGGGAGCTATGCCGATACCCAGGGAATCGGCACCCACGGGACCATGGTGGCCGGCATCATCGGCGCCCGCAAGGACGGCTACGACGTAGTGGGCGTGGCGCCCCAGTCCACCCTGCTGGCGATCCGCTCCGACACCCCCGGGTCCTGCCCTGCGGCCTGCTCGTTCGACGATTCCAATCTGGCGAGCGCGGTGAACTACGCCGTCGCCCACGGCGCGAAGATCATCAATCTCAGCCTGGGCGGCGCCTCCATCTCGTCCGATTTCCAGACGGCGCTGGCCAACGCCACCGGCCATGGCGTGATCGTGGTGGCGGCGGCCGGCAACACCGGCGGCACCCAGCCCATCAACCCCGCCCTGTCGCTGGCCGGAGCGACGGGCAACGGCATCGGCCTGGCGGTCGGCGCCGTCGACCAGAACAACCAGATCGCCTGGTTCAGCAATCAGGCCGGCGCGACGGCCAGCCATTTCCTGGTGGCGCCCGGCGTCAACATCACCTCGGACGCCCTGGGCGGCGGAGTGGTCACCGGCAGCGGCACCTCCTTCGCGGCGCCGATGGTCTCGGGCGCGGCGGCGGCGGTGTGGGGCGCCTCCCCCTTCCTGACCGCCCAGCAGGTGGTCGACCTGTTGCTGTCCACCGCCACCAGCCTGGGCAGTTCCAGCGTCTACGGCCGGGGGCTGGTCAACCTGCCCGGCGCCTTGCAGCCGGTGGGCGGCCTGAGCGTGCAGACCGGCGGCACGGTGAACCAGGGGGGCGCCCCGCTCCAGGGGACCCAACTGACGGCCGGCGCCGCCTTCGGCGACGCGCTGGCGCTGCGCGCCGCCCCCAAGCTGGCCCATGCGGTGACCTTCGACGCCTATGGGCGGCCGTTCCTGACCGACCTGTCGGGCCATGTGCAAGGCACCCCCCTGCCCTTGCGCGCCGCGTCGGACTGGCTGCACGTTTCCGGCGCGACCACCACCACCCGGATCGGGCCGGCCAGCCTGACCCTGACCAGCCCGCCGCCCCCGCCGCCCGACGCCATCCACTCCGTCCCCGGCCAACCGGCCGCCGGTCAGCCGTCCTTCGCCCTCGCCACCGACCTGGGCGGCGGCACCCGGGTGGCGGTGACACGCGGCCTGGGGCTCGGGCTCCTGACCGGACTGGCGGCCTCCACCCCGGAGGCGGCCGGCCCCGGCATCACCGGCGACGCCATCGGCTCGCCCTATCTGGACCTGGCGGGGGGCGGCATGGCCTTGGCCACCGGGCGCGACCTGGGCGCCGGGCTGCATATTACCCTGGGATTGAGCCAGGATGGCGGCCCGCTGTCCGTGCCCGCCGACCCCGGCCAAGTGCCGCAGCCCCATCGGGGCGCCATGCTGGCCGAGACCACCCGGCGCGGGCAGGACGGCAGCGTCCTGGGGATGCAGGTCGGACGGCTGTCGGAACAGGGCGGGCCGCTGGCCTCGGCGGGCAGCGGCGCCTTCACCTTCGGCCGCGGCGCCGATACCCTGTTCCTTGGACTGTTCGGGTCCTATCCCTGGAGCGCGCGGACCACCCTGTTCGGCCGCTGGGGCTGGGGCAGCACCGGCGCTTCGTCATTCGGCGACGGGCTCCTCCAGGCCGATTCGGCTATCCGGACCCAGTCCTACGCCCTGGGGGCCAGCACGCGCGATGCCCTGATCGCCGAAGACCGGTTGACCTTCACCCTAAGCCAGCCGTTGCGGGTAACCGCCGGCAGCGCCGCGCTGACCGTTCCGACCGGCCGCACCATGGACGGCACCGTCCTGGCCGACACCTGCCGGATCGGCCTGACGCCGTCGGGGACCGAGACCGATTGGGAACTGGGCTGGACCACTCGCCCAGGGCCCGGGGAACTGACCCTGGGTGCCGGTCTGATGCTCGCCCCCGGCCAAGTCGCCGGAGCCGGCCCAGGGGTGGAGGCCGGAGTCAAATACCGGATATCGTGGTAAGGTGCCCCGTCGTGGTGGTACCAAGCCGAACCGGCGGCGACGTCACGACTTCCGCCGACTTCCCGCGGCGGGCCGGCGCTCCCACAATGCCCATGGATCCAACCTGCGGTTTTCGGCGGCGGGCTGATGGGAGTGGAGTCATGAAGCGCAAGGCGTTAGGCGCCGTCGCGGCCGAAATCACCTGGATCTGGGCGGCCGGTTCGGGCGCCGACCGGCAGGACCGGCTGGCCCGGCTGACCACCGAACGGCGGCTGAGCCTTTCCGATTTGCTCGCCATCCTGGAAATCCTGGAAGGCCAAGCCTCGTCCTGCCCGGTTCCGATGCAGCATGGCCGCGCGCCCCCCCGTCAAAGCCCGTCACAATTCGACGGATGCGACCGCCCCTGGCCGACGTTAATCTGAGCATCGTTCCGCAACCTGTCACTTGGCGCCGCCATGTTGGAAACCGACCGCAAGTCCTGCTTTTCAAGCCGCCTGGTGGCGGCCGAAAGCATGGTCGAAAGCGGCGCGTGGGCCAGCGGCCACGCGGTGGCGGAAGGATTGATGACCTGCTCCCGGCACGCGGGCTGCGATCGGCGGGCCGATTGCGCCGCCGCCGCCGGAACACTGATCGGCGTCATCCGCCGGCGGCTCTGCGAGACCGCCTGATCCCCGCCATCCTTCCGCCATCTCCTTGACACTCCCGCCCGGCGGGACGGTGCGCTATTCCTGGGAGCAGAAGCCGTAACCCCAAGGAGTCCCGCCGATGAAGACCGCCATGGACCGCGAAATCGCCAAGGATCTGGCCCTGGATGTGTGTGCCGCCCTGCTGGGTATGGCGATCTTCGGGCTGCCGGTTCTGTTTCTGCACGCCATGATGGCGTGAGGCGCCAAGGCCGGGTTGCGCGCGGCCCGGCCGCCCCTTGTCGGTCAGGCCGCCTGATCGTTTCAGAACGCGCGGTCGATGCAGAAATCGATGACGTCGATCATCGCCTGCTTGATCGGCGAATCGGGGAAGATGCCCAGGGCGTCGCGGGCGATCGCCCCGTAATGGCGGGCGCGGGCCACCGTGTCGGCCAGGCTGCCATGCCGTTCCATCAGCTGGATGGCGGTGGTCAGGTCGTCCTCGGTCTGGTCCAGCCGCTCCACGGTGCGGCGCCAGAATTCGCGCTCGGCCTCGTCGCCGCGGCGGAAGGCCAGGATGACCGGCAGGGTAATCTTGCCCTCGCGGAAATCGTCGCCCACCGTCTTGCCCAGCACCGCCTGCTTGGCGGAAAAATCGAGGACATCGTCCACCAGTTGGAAGGCGATGCCGAGATTGAGGCCGTAGGATTCCAGCGCCTCCTCCTCGACCTTGGGGCGGTCGGCCACCACCGCGCCGATGCGGCAGGCGGCAGCGAACAGGGCCGCGGTCTTGGAGCGGATGACTTCGAGATAGGCGTCTTCGCTGGTTTCGGTGTCGTTGGCGGTGATCAGTTGCAGCACCTCGCCCTCGGCGATCACCGACGAGGCGCGCGACAGGATGGCGAGCACCGCCAGCGAGCCGTCCTCCACCATCAGCTCGAAGGCGCGCGAGAACAGGAAGTCGCCCACCAGCACGCTGGGCTTGTTGCCGAACAGGGCGTTGGCCGAAGCCTGGCCGCGGCGCAGTTCGCTCTCGTCGACAACGTCGTCGTGGAGCAGGGTGGCGGTGTGGATGAACTCGACGCAGGCCGCCAGCTTGACGTGACGGTCGCCGCGATGGCCGGCCAGCTTGGCCGAGGCCAGCGTCAGAACCGGCCGCAGCCGTTTGCCGCCCGCCGCGACGATATGCCCGGCGAGCTGGGGGATCAGCTCCACCGGAGAGTGCATGCGTTCGACGATGGTGTGGTTGACCTTTTCCAGGTCCTCTTCCACCAAGGCCACCAGGGAGTCGAAGTCCTTCGCCTTCCGGCTCCGCCCGTCTTCGAGACTGACCACCATCGCCAACTGTCGAATCCTCCGTGCGGTCCACCCCCGGCCGCGCGGACGAACATAGTGTTGCCTGTGAAAGCCGGTCAAGCTTACATGCGCCAACATTGGAACCAAACAAGAAAGGCCTATGCCCATGGGTGACACCCGGCCCACCACCAGGGATGGGTTTCTCGGGGGGCGGGTGCAGATCCGCCAGCCCGCCAAGGGCTATCGCGCGGGCGGCGATCCCATGCTTCTGGCCGCCGCGGTCACCGCCGCCCCCGGCGAATGCGTGCTGGACCTGGGCTGCGGCGTCGGCACCGCCGGCCTCTGCCTGCTGGCCCGCCTGCCGGAACTGCGGGTGGTGGCGCTGGAATTGCAGCCCGAACTGGCCGGGCTGGCGCGGGACAACGCCCAAGCCAACGGCCTTGCCGACCGGTTCCAGGTGGTGGAAGGCAGCCTGCTGGCCCCGCCCCCTCCCCTGCGGGCGGGCGCCTTCGACCATGTCATCACCAACCCGCCCTGGCTGCCGGAATCGCGATCGCGCCGCCCGGCCACCGCCAGCAAATCGGTCGGCCACCTGGAGGGCGAGGCCGATCTGGGTCTGTGGCTGACGGCGGCGACCCGCTTCCTCAAGCGCCGCGGCACGCTGGCGGTGATCCATCGCGCCGACCGCCTGGGAGAGCTGCTGGCCGCCATGGCCGGGTTGCCGCTGGGGGCGATCACCGTGTTTCCCCTGTGGCCCAGGCCGGGCCGCCCGGCCATCCGCGTGGTGGTGACGGCGCGCAAGGACCGGAAGACGCCGCTGGACCTGCTCCCCGGCCTGGTGCTGCACGACGCGGCCGGCAATTACACCGCCGCGGCCGAGGATATCCTGCGGCATGCCCGGCCGTTGTTCCCGCCGCCGGACGATCTTCCGGCCCCGGCCTGAAGCCGGGCCGCCGGCATCAGGGCCCGGCATCAGGGCATGGTGTGGGATTTGCGCTTATAGGCGTAGACGTACAGATCGGTTTCGCGACGCTCGCCCGGGTCTCCCTTGGTCCGGCGGGTCGAGATGAAGTATTCGGCGATATCGCGCGCCTCGTACTCATCCTTGGCCACGCGGGCAATCCAGGCATCGCCCTTCTGCCTCACCTTGTGGCGCGTGAACAGCGTCGCTTTCGGCGCCCCGGTGACCCCGACGAACCACTCCGCGAAGTTGCCGCCGCTACCGGCGATATAATCCTCGATTTCCCCGATGATATCGGATCGTGACTTCGCCATCCGCCGATCTCCGCCCCGTCTGCTCCGTTGCGGCTCCGATGATAGACAATTCTTGCGCCCCGGCACAATCAGGCCGATTCCCGAGTATATTTTTCACTTCCTCCTTGGCTTTTACCAAGCGTTAATCGTATACCCTTGAAACTCGCAAGACTCGTCAGGGGGACGATCCAGGACATGCGCATCATGAAGGCAGAACTCTTCACCGCGGCGGCGTTGGGACTGGCGGCGGCGGCGACGCCGGCCCAGGCGGCAGACGACTTTCCCTTCCGCGCCAACGACAACGCGGTCTGGGCCACGATCGGTGGACAGCACCTGAACTATGCCGAAACCTGGCAAGGCCAGACCCCCGATTCCGAGAGCGGCTGGCTGCCGGGCGGCAGCGTGGGCGCCAGCATCCTGACCGTCGATGACGGCCGCGCGCCTCTGCGCAATTTCTATGCCCGCCTTGAAGGCAGCTACAGCGCCGGGGCGGCCGATTACCGCGGGCAGTACCAGAACGGCACGGCCACCACCACCACCACCGATGAAACGGTCATCACCGGGTCGGCGCGGGTCGGCCGCGCCTTCATGCTCCTGCCGGTCGCCCTGATTCCCTATGCCGAGCTGGGCTATCGCTATTGGGACCGCAACATCACCGGCAGCGGCGGCTACGACGAGACCTACCACAACCTTTCCTACGCCGGCGGCCTGATGGTCCAGTACTCGCCGATGCGCCGGTGGATGCTGACCGGCGACGGCGCCTTCGGCTACACCTTCCAGGCGCGCATGCACGCCCAGGAACCCTACAACGCCAACTACACCCTGGGCGGCGAGCCGACCTGGCATGTCGGCGGGCAAGTCGGCTACACCTTCAGCCGGCAGTGGGAGGCCATCGGCCTGGTCCGCTACACCCAGCTCGGCTACGGCCTCAGCCCGGGTGTCAACACCCCGCTCGGCACCGCCATGGAACCGGACAGCATAACCCGGGAAACCACCCTCCAGGTCGGGTTGTCCTATCACTTCTTCTGACGGTCAGGCCAGCCAGACGCGGCAGGTTCCGCGGTCGAGGCGGATTTCCAGGATGCGGTGGTTGTTGGTGTCGCTGACCAGCAGGCGGTCGGGACCGTCGGCGGCCACCCCCGCCGGCTCACCGGCCGGCTGACAGGCCGCATCGGGACAATCCGGCGAGGCCGGAGACAGGGGCTCCAGGTCGGCGATGGTCCCGCCGGCCAGATCCACCACCCGGATGCAGCAATTGTAGCTGTCGGCGACATACAGTCGTCCGGCCGTCGCCGCCAGCCCCAGCGGGTGCTGGAGGCGCGCCTGGCCGAGCGGGCCGTTGGCGTAGCCATATTCGAACAGCCCCGACCCGGCCAGCGTGGCGACCGCCGGCGCCGGCCCCAGATCCACCCGGCGCACCGCCGAAGTCTCGCTGTCGGCGAAATACAGCCGGTCGCCCGCCGGGCTCAGCGCCAGGCCGCTGGGCTGGGCCAGGTGCGCCGCATCCGCCGCCCCGTCGCGGATGTCCTCGGCCCCGGTCCCGGCCAGCGGCCGGACCGTGGCGTGCTCCAGGTCGAGGGTGCCGATCTGGTGGCTGCCGGCATTGGCGAAGTAGACCACCCCGTCGGCCCGTTCCAGGTCCCAGGGTGAGGCCAGGCTGGCGCCTGCGGCCGGCTGCGGATGACGCAGGGCCTCGCCGCGGCAGCCGGTGCCGGCCACCGTCGCCACCCGCCCGCTGGCGCGGTCGATCCGGCGGATGGCATGGTTGCGGGTATCGGCCACCCAGATGGACCGGGCGTCGCAGGCCAACCCCTCGGGACCGTTGAAGGCGGGCTCGTCGCCATCGGCGAAGCCGGCGCACCCGCTGCCGTAGCGGGCCAGTTCCGTTCCGTCGTCGGCCACCAGCAGCACCTGATGGTGGCCGGCATCGGCCACCGCCCACCATCGGCCGCCGTCCGGCGCCGGGCACGGCTTGATCTTGCCGGGAAAGCGCAGGCGCCCCCCCGCCTCGGCCGGCGGCACCAGCGGCAGGGCGGCAGGCGACAGTTCCCCCCGGCGCCAGAACTGCGCCACCATGTCGCCGATGCCCTGGACGATCAACTCGGGATCGGGTTCGCCCGGCAACTGGCCGATCACATACCCGTCGGGAGCCACGAAGACCAGGGTCGGCCAGGCGCGGATACGGTATTCACGCCACAACTCCAGCTTGGGGTCGTGGACCACCGGATGACGGATGCCGTAACGGCGGATGGCCTGGGCCACCGCCGCCGGATCGCGTTCGTAGGCGTATTTCGGCGAATGGACGCCGATCACCGCCACCTGGGTGGGGAAGGCCTCTTCGATGCGCCGCAGAGTCGGCTGCGCGTGGACGCAGTTGATGCAGCAGAAGGTCCAGAAATCGAGGATCACCAGCCGCCCGGCCAGGTCGGGGAGATCCAGGGGACGCTCGACGTTGAACCAGCTGAGGCCGGCGCGGCCGAGGCGAGGGGCACGCACGATGCCGAACATGCAGGGCCACCACCATAGGGTTGTTCCACCCTCCCCCGAACGGCGAAGCCGCAGGGGGATCGGATTAGATAAGGAGGTGGCGGCGGCTGGTTACAAGGGCCGGCGAAACGTGCCGCCGGCCCCGTCGTCGTGAATCGGGGGAGCGGTCAGCGCGGACCGCAGCGTTTGGCGCGCTGGCGGCGCTCCTCCTCGTCGGCAGCGCAGTCGCAGCACAGATGGGCGTGCGGATTGGCGGTCAGGCGTTCCTGTTCGATCAAGGCATTGCAAGCCCGGCAGATGCCGGTGGACGGCGCAGCGTCGCGCCGGCTGAGCACCGAAGCCAGAGCGGTGGCGGTGAAGGCGTCCGTCCGTTCGGCGGCAAAATCGATTTCGTCCATCGTCTCCCCTTTCACCCATGGGGCGGCCTGCGCCCCACATCTTGTAGTGAGGATACGCCCCTCCCACCACCGTTGTAAAATTACAGCTTTGTAGCCTTTATAGGTCACGCGCCAGCCGGGGATTGAGCCACGCCTGCAACGCCTCGCCTACTAGATTGAAGCCCAGGACCGTCAGGAAAATGGCCAGGCCGGGCCACAGCGCCAGCAGCGGCGCGCTGGCCGCCTGATCCATGGCGCCGGTCAGCATGTTGCCCCAGGACGCCATGGGCGGCTGGACCCCCAGGCCGAGGAAGGACAGGGCGCTTTCCACCAGGATGATGTTGCCCACCGACAACGTGGCCGCCACCACCAGCGGCGAGGCGACATTGGGCAGGATATGGCGCAGCACGATGCGGCCCGGCCCGGCGCCCACCGCCACCGCCGCCCGCACATAGTCGCGGGTCCGCACCGACAGGGTGGCGGCACGGACCAGGCGGGCCACCGTGGTCCACCCCACCAGGGCGATGATCACCACCACCCGGCCGATGGCGAAGGCCTCGCCGCCGGTGACCGCCGGCGACAGGCCGAGCTTGGCCGGGTCGACCGCCGCCAGCACGATCAGCAGCGGCAGCAGCGGCAGCGCCATCACCCCGTCGGTGACCCGCATCAGCACCGCGTCCAGCCCACCGCCGAAATAGCCGGCGGCCAGGCCGATGGCCGAGCCCAGCGCCGCCGCCAGCACGGCGGTCGCCGCCGCCACGGTCAGCGACACCCGCCCGCCGGCCAGCACCCGCGCCAGCACGTCGCGGCCCAATTCGTCGGTCCCCAGCGGATGGGCCGCCGAGGGCGGCAACAGCCGCGCCATCAGGTCGATGGCGGCCGGATCGGGCGCCAGCAGCGGCCCCAGAGCCACCGCCAGGGCCAACGCCGCCAGCAGCAGGCCGCCGCCCAGGGCGGCAGGAGAACGGGGGGGAAGGGAAGGACCGGAGGCCATGGCCCGGCCAGCACAGCCTTATCCAGGCCCCCCGCGCAAGCGAAAAATCCCCGCTTGTGGTGCGAAATGAACCGTTTGGCGGTACTGGCAACAAATCGAGAGACGGCCGCAATCCGCGACACAAGCGCCAGCAGGACGTTTCCGCCTCCCCGACATCCCGCTCATTCCCCCCGCACCCGCGGGTCGAGCCCGGCATAGGCCAAATCGGCGAGGATCGAGCCGGCCAGGGTCATGCCGGTGGCCAGCAGCAGGCCGGTCAGGGCCAGGTTGAAGTCGTTGCCCATCACCGCGTCGGCGATCAGCCGGCCCATGCCCGGCCAGGCGAACACCGTTTCGGTGATCAGCGCTCCCGAGACCAGGCCGCCGAGGTCGAGGGCGACCAGGGTGACCACCGGAAGCAGGGCGTTGGGCAATTGATGGCCGAGCGCGATGCGCCGCGGCGAGCATCCTTTGGCGCGGGCGGTCCGCACGTAATCCTGCCGCGCCTCGGCCAGCATGGCGGCGCGCATGTGGCGGATATACTGGCCCAGGCTGGCCACGGTCAGGGTGGCGGCGGGCAGGGCCAGATGGGCCAGCCGGTCGAAGGCGCCGCCGCCGCCCACCTGCGCCATGCCGCCGGCCGGCAGCCAGCCCAGGCGCACGGCGAACAGCAGGATCAGCATCAGGCCCAGCCAGAAGGTGGGCAGCGACACCGAGGCGAAGGCCAGCAGGTTGGCCGCCCGGTCGAACAGCGACCCGGGCCGCGCCGCCGCCCGGAGGCCCAGCGGCAGACCCAGCAGCAGCGCCCCGGCCAGCGCCGTACCCATCAGTTCCAGCGTGGCGAGCACCGCCGGCCCCAGGACCGCCGCCACCGGCTTGGCATAGAGCCGCGAATAGCCGAGATGGCCCTGGGCCACCTGGACCAGCCAGAGCAGCCAGCGTTCCGCCCACGGGCGGTCCAGCCCGTACAGCGCCTTCAGCCGGGCCGCGTCGGCCGGGCCCAGATGCGGGTTGCCGGCGATCATCAGGTCGATGGGATCGCCCGGCATCAGCCCCATCAGGGCGTAGACCACGAAGGACATCGCCAGCAGCACCGCCACGGATTGCAGCAGGCGGACGAGGATGCGCCGCGTCATGGCCACCGCCAGTCTTCGACCCACAGGGTGCTGGGGTCCTGATGGCCGGTGGGGACGATGCCGGTCATCCCCTTGGGCCAGATATGGGCGTCGGCACGGAAGTAGAGCGGCAGCGCGGGCAGTTCCTCGGCATAGAGCTGTTGCAACTGCCGCCATAGATCCTTGCGGCGCGTCCGGTTCAGTTCCACCTCGATGGCGTCGATCAGGGAATCCATGCGGGGATCGACGAAACCGCCGTAGTTCTCGCCCGCCCAGTTGTTGGCCGCCGAAGGGATCTGGGTGGAGTAGAGCATCTGGCGCGGCACGCTTTCCGGCGCCGAGGTCCAGGCAAACATCGCCAGGCCGGGAAAGCGGCGCCGGGTCACCGTGTCGCCGAACAGCACCCGGGGAGGCTGGTATTTCAGGCGCAGGTCGATCCCCACCCGCTTCCAATAGGCCTGCAACACCTCGGCCACCAGCTCGCGCGACCGGTTGCCCGAGGTGGTCACCAGCTCCAGCGTAAGGCGCCGCCCGGCCGCGTCGTGGCGCCAGCCGTCCCCGCCCATCCGCCAGCCGGCAGCGTCCAGCAGCGCGCCGGCCCGCGCCGGGTCGTAGGGATAATGGACCACGTCGTCGGTATGGACCCAATCGAGGGGCGGCACCGAATCGTCGGCCACCGGCTGGCGGCCGGCGAACAGCTGGCGGCACAGGGTGGCGCGGTCGACGGCCAGCAGCAGGGCGCGGCGCACCCGCAGGTCGGCCAGGATGGGATTGTCCAGGTTGGGCTCCAGGTTCTCGTAGACCAGGCCCGGCTTGAACACCGTGGTGAAGCGGTCGCCGTGGCGTTGGGCGAAGGCGATGGCCTGCTCCAGCGGCAGGCCCAGTTCGCCGGCGATCATGTCGATGCCGCCGGCCAGCAGGGTGGCCTCCAGCGCCGCGCCGTTCTCGACGGTCTGGACCACGATCCGCCGGAATTGCGGCTGCCGCCCGCGCCAATAGGGGTTGCGCTCCAGCACCACCGTGCTGCCCTGCACCACCCGGGTGATGCGGTAGGGGCCGTCCCACAGCCCCGGCAGGGTGGTGTCGAGGTCGTAGGCGGTACGGTTGCGATAGGCCCGCGGATCGGCGACGAAGCGGGCCCGCTCGATATGGGCGGGCAGCACCTGGAAATCGCCGACCGCGTTGTAATCGTAGGTCAGCCGGTCGAAGTGCAGGATGAAGGTCCGGCGATCCTTGACCTCGACCGAGCGGATGCGGCGGTAGATTTCGGCATCGGCCACGCCGCTGCGCGGGTCGCGGCCCACCTGCCAGCCGAACACCACGTCGTCGGTGGTCACCGGCACGCCGTCGGCCCAGGCGGCATCGGCCCGCAGGGTGAAGGTGACGGCCACGCCGGTGCGGCCGCCCGGCAAGGTCTCGGGCCGCGCCAGCCCGTTTTCCAGAGTCGGCAGCCTCTCGCACAGCATGCAGACCAGCTGCCAATGGGCGTCGTAGGCGGTCAGCGGCCGCAATGCCAGGCCCAGGATGTAGCTCTTGGCCAGCATGGAATCGAAGGCCGGATGGAAATTGTCCGGAAACTGGGTGATGCCGATCGCCAACTGGTCGTGCGCCGCCGCCGGCCGGCCGCCGAGAACGGCCAGGGCGGCGCAGAGGATGAGAACGGAGCGGACCCGGAGCATGCCCGATGCTAGCATTCCGCCGGGCCGCCGCCTATCGCCTCGGGCCTCGCACCACCCGATGCCCACCCGGCCGCAGGGTAAAGGCACCACCCATCAAATTTCGCCCCCTCCCCCACCCGGGTGTTCCGCGCCATGGGGTCATTGAGGCAAAGTACCCAAGCTAGCGGAATGCAAGGGAAGGAAATGACAAGATGGATCAGTCCAAGCGCTACTGTAACCTGAACTTGAAAGAAGCGGACCTGATCGCCGACGGCCGTCACATTTTGTGCGCGTACATCATGAAGCCGAAGGCCGGGTACGAACCGATCCCGACTGCCGCCCATTTCGCTGCCGAATCTTCGACGGGGACCAACGTCGAAGTCTGCACGACCGACGATTTCACCCGCGGTGTGGATGCCTTGGTCTACGAAGTGACCGCCCTTGAAGACGGCGATTACGTGATGAAGATCGCCTACCCCAACGCGTTGTTTGATCGCAACGTGTCGGACGGGCGGGCGATGATCGTGTCGTTCCTGACCCTGACCATTGGCAACAACCAGGGCATGAGCGACGTCGAATACGCCAAGATGGTCGATTTCTACGTGCCGCGCGAAATGCTGATGCTGTTCGACGGCCCGGCCATGAACATCGCCGACATGTGGCGCGTCCTGGGGCGCGCGCAGGTCAACGGCGGCATGGTGGTCGGCACCATCATCAAGCCCAAGCTGGGCTTGCGGCCCAAGCCCTTCGCCGATGCCTGCTACCAGTTCTGGCTGGGTGGCGACTTCATCAAGAACGACGAGCCCCAGGGCAACCAGGTGTTCGCGCCGATGAAGGAGACCATCGCCCTGGTGGCCGATTCCATGCGCCGCGCCCAGGACGCCACCGGCGAGGCCAAGCTGTTCTCGGCCAACATCACCGCCGACGACCCCTTCGAGATGATCCGGCGCGGCGAATTGATCCTGGAAACCTTCGCCGAGAACGCCAGCCATGTCGCCTTCCTGGTCGACGGCTATGTCGGCGGCCCCTCGGCCATCACCTTGTGCCGCCGCTATTTCCCCGGCCAGTTCCTGCACTATCATCGCGCCGGCCACGGCGCGGTGACCAGCCGCCAGTCCAAGCGCGGCTACAACGTGCTGACCCACATGAAGATGGCCCGCCTGCAAGGGGCGTCGGGCATCCATACCGGCACCATGGGCTTCGGCAAGATGGAAGGCCATAAGGAAGAGAAGATGGTCGCCTACATGCTGGAGCGCGACGTCGCCGACGGCCTGTATTATCGCCAGGACTGGCACGGCATGAAGCCGACCACGCCCATCATCTCGGGCGGCATGAATGCGTTGCGCCTGCCTGGGTTCTTCGACAATCTGGGGCATTCCAACGTCATCCAGACCTCGGGCGGCGGAGCCTTCGGCCACAAGGCCGGCGCCATCGCGGGCGCCCGGTCGCTGCGCCAGGCCCACGAAGCATGGACCCGGGGCATCGATCTGGTGACCTTTGCCATGGACCACGCCGAACTGCGCGGCGCCTTCGAATCCTTCCCGCACGATGCCGACCACCTGTATCCCGGCTGGCGCGAGAAGCTCAAAGTAGCCGCCTGAACGCCTAAAACAAAAGAGCAGAGGGGGGGAAGGTGTCGAGAAAACATCCGATCATTGCGGTCACCGGGTCTTCCGGCGCGGGAACCAGCACTGTCAAGGAAGCGTTCGAACACATGTTCCGGCGTGAAGGCATCACGCCGGCCATCATCGAAGGCGACAGCTTCCACCGCTTCAACCGGGCGGAGATGAAGAAGGCGATGGCCGAAGCCGAAAAGACCGGCAATCGCCACTTCAGCCACTTCGGCGCGGATGCCAACCTGTTCAAGGAGTTGGAGGAGCTGTTCCAGCGCTATGGCGAAACGGGCAAGGGCCGCCGGCGCTTCTATATCCACAATGAGGATGAGGCCCAGCGGTTTGTCCGCTATGGCACCAAGCCAGGGGAATTCACCCCCTGGGAGGATCTGCCCGAGGGAACCGACCTGCTGTTCTACGAGGGCCTGCACGGCGCCGTCGCCACCCCCGAGGCCAATGCCGCCCAACACGCCGACCTGCGGATCGGCGTGGTCCCGGTGATCAACCTGGAATGGATCCAGAAGATCCACCGCGACACCAGGCAGCGCGGCTATTCCGAGGAGGCGGTGATGGACACCATCCTGCGGCGCATGCACGATTACGTGCATTACATCGTGCCGCAGTTCAAGCTGACCGATATCAACTTCCAGCGGGTGCCCATCGTCGACACCTCGGACCCGATCATCGCCCGCGACATCCCCACGGCCGACGAAAGCCTGGTGGTGATCCGCTTCCGCAAGCCCGACCGCTTCCGGGTGGACTTCCCGTTCCTGCTGCAAATGATCAAGGATTCGTGGATGAGCCGGCGCAACACCATCGTGGTTCCGGGCGGAAAGATGGGCCTGGCCATGGAATTGATTCTAACCCCGATCCTTCGTCGGATCATGGAGGACCGACGGTCTTTGCTGGGCTGACGAAGGACCCACACCTGGCCGGCGGATTCCGATCCGCCGGCCGTTTTTTTTGCCGCCGGCCCGCCCTGCGCCGGCCTCAGCCGTAGAACTCGGCGACAAGGCCGCGGGTGGTCTGCCGCAATTTTCCGCCGTCGCCGGAAATGCGCATCATCATGATGGCGCCCTGAATCTCGGCAACCGCCCGCTCGGCCTTGCGCCCGGCCTGGTCGGCGGGGTACCGGCACGCCATGATCCGCGTCAGGGCAGCCGTCCATTCCCGGAAATAGGCGCGGATGGCCGGGGCGAAGTCGGGAATCATGTCGATCGCCTCCAGGGCGAGATTGCCGATGACGCAGCCGCCGGTTCCGGCGAGGAAATACGCCTCGGTCGCCGCCATCATCCGTTCCAGGCGGGCTTCGGCGCCAAGGCCGGGTTCGTCGGCACAGACCAACACCGTGCGGGCGAACCGGGCGTGGACCTCGTCCATCACCGCCTGGGCCAGCGCTTCCTTGCTGGGGAAATAATGGTAGAGGCTCCCTTTGAGCAGGCCGCAGGCCGCCGCCACGTCGGCCATAGTGGTCTTGTGGTATCCCTGCCGGCGAAAAAGCTCCAGCGTTCGGGCGATCACCGTCCCGACATCCGTCTTTTGCATGGTAAAGTCCGCTCCCCTTCCCAACGGCGCGCGGGCCTCCGACGCGAAGCCGACACCCACAAGGCGCCGGTCGCGAGCGGCCGCCCGTCGCCCCCTTCCGCAATGCAGCGTAGTCGAAATGTCCCGTCTGCTCAACCGGTGCAGCAAACCGCGCCATCCCGGACGGCCGCTACTGCGGATTGAACGGGGCCGCGAAGAGCTGTGGCACCCGAATGTATTCATGGTACAGTCACACACAGCGCCTTTTCTGCGCGGAATGGAAAGCCATGTGGTCACGCCCCCTTGCCCGGCGTACGCTTGTTGCCGCCGCGCTGACGGGCTGGCTGACGCCGGGCGATGCCTGCGGCCAGGACCCTCGGCGGGCCGGTCGCCCGGCCCCCTTCGAGATCGCCGTCATCCCGTTTCTCAGCCCGCGTTTGCTGGTGGCGACCTACGAACCGGTACGGGCCACCGTCCAGGCGGCGCTCGGCCGCCCAACCTACCTGATCTCGGCTCCCGATTTCCGCCGCTTCCTTGAACGGACCGAGGCCGGCCGCTACGCCCTGGCGGTGACCGCCCCCCATTTCGCCCGGCTGGCCGAACTGGACGCCGGCTGCCGGCCGATCGCCCAATGGCGGGGGGAACTGA
>JAKAFA010000325.1 GCA_021818185.1 Pseudomonadota bacterium
CGGCGCCGTCCACCCGGCGGGCCAGTTCGACGCCGTTGACGATGTTGCCCCACTGGTCCGAGCCGCCCATCTGCAACACGCATTTGTGGCGGCGCCACAGCTCCAGGAAATCGTAGGCCTGGAGGATCATGTAGTTGAATTCCAGGAAGGTCAGCGGCTGCTCGCGCTCCAGGCGCAGCTTGACGGATTCGAAGGTCATCATGCGGTTGACGGTGAAATGCCGCCCGTAATCCCGCAGGAATTCGATGTAATTCAGCCCGTCCAACCAATCGGCGTTGTTGACCATCACCGCGCCGGTCGCCGCGTCGTCGAAGCTGAGGTACTTGCCGAACACTCCCTTGATGCCTGCCATGTTGCGGGCGATGTCGGCATCCGACAGCAGCTTGCGCGATTCGTCCTTGCCCGAGGGATCGCCGATGCGGGTGGTGCCGCCGCCCATCAGCACGATCGGCCGGTTGCCGGTCTTCTGCCACCAGCGCAGCAGCATGATCGGCAGCAACGAACCGACATGCAGCGAATCGGCGGTGCAGTCGAAGCCGATGTAGCAAAGCTGGGGCCCGTCGGTCAGGCGCTTGTCCAGCGCTTCCAGGTCGGTGCACTGATGCATGAAGCCGCGCTCGGCGACGACGCGCAGGAACTCGGAGCGGGGGGAGGTCATGTTCGGTCAGCCTGCTTGCGGGAAGGCGGCAGCATTTAGCACAATCGCCGTCGCCTGCCAACCGGCGGGCACCCCGGCGCGGGAGGGACACATCTGGCATGACCATGTTGGCGGTGGGATTGATGAGCGGCACCTCGCTCGACGGGGTGGACGCCGCGGTGGTGGTGACCGACGGCATCGCGGTGGAGCGGCTGGGGCCCGCCCTGACCGTGCCCTACGATCCGCCACGGCGCGCGGCGTTGCGCGGCGTGCTGGGCGGAGTGGGCGACGTGGCCGGGGTCGAGCGCGACATCACCCTGTTCCATGCCGAGGTGGTGGCCCGCCTGCTGGCCGACCACGGGCTGTCGGCGGCCGAGATCGACGTCATCGGCTTTCACGGCCACACCATCCTGCACCGGCCGGCGGAACGCCGCACCTGGCAGATCGGCGACGGGGCGCTGCTGGCGCGGACCACCGGCATTCCGGTGGTCAACGACTTCCGCACCGCGGACGTGCTGGCCGGCGGCCAGGGCGCGCCGCTGGTGCCGGTGTTCCACCGTGCCCTGGCCGCCGGCATCGCCCGGCCGGTGGCGGTCCTCAACCTGGGCGGGGTCGGCAACGTCACCTGGATCGGCGAAGACGACGGCCTGCTGGCCTTCGACACCGGGCCGGGCAACGCCCTGATCGACGATTGGGCGCAGGCCCATACCGGCAAGCCGGTGGATGTCGGCGGCAAGCTGGCCCGCCTGGGGCGGGTGGACGCCGCGGCGGTGGCCGACTTCGCCGGGCACCCCTATTTCGCCCAGGTGCCGCCCAAATCCCTGGACCGCGACGATTTCCGCGCCTTCGCCGCCGGGCTGGTGGCCGGCAAGGGCGCCGCCGACGGCGCCGCCACCCTGACCGCCTTCACCGCGCGGGCGGCGGGGCTGGCGCGGCGGCACTTTCCCAAGCCGGCGGCCCGCTGGCTGGTCTGCGGCGGCGGCCGCCACAATCCGGCGATCATGGCGGCGCTGGCTGCCGAATTCAACGTGCCGGTCGATCCGGTCGAGGCGGTGGGATGGGACGGCGACGCGCTGGAGGCCCAGGCCTTCGCCTATCTGGCGGTGCGCTCGCTCCGCCGCCTGTCGCTCACCTATCCCGAAACCACCGGCGGGCCGGCGCCGGCCGGGGGCGGGCGGTACCACCCCATTGAGCCTTGATTTCGCCCGAAAGGCCTGATGTCATCCCTCGAATGGCAGGGCTCATCGGCAGGGGGACCCGGCCGCCCGCCGCCGGAGGCTTGGTCATGAGAAAGCTTGGTTCCGCCCTCGTCCTCGCCGGACTGCTGGCCGCCGTGCCGGCCGCCGCCGACCTGGAGACCGCCGTGGCCCTGGTGCGTTCCCAGCCCGGGGTGCTGGGCGCGGTGCCGGACGGTGCCGGCAATCTGTGGGTCAGCGTGGTGGCCAATCCCCAAGTGGACTGGAACAGTTATGCCCGGCTGATGTGCCGGATGGTGGTGCCGCAACAGGCCCGCATCTTCCTGGTGAAGATCGTCGACGTGAACAGCACCCACCGGAGCAGGAACCCGCGCAACTGGAAGATGATCGGCGGCGCCAACTGCGCATTGCCGTGACCGGCGCCGTCGGCCCTATTCCGGCCGCAGCCATGGGCGTAACGGCGGCGGCGGGTGGGTGGTTTCCGGCTCCGCCGGCACGGGCGCGCCGGCCCGCACGGAAACCGGCACCGTGCCGGTCCACACCTGCCAGCCGGCGTCCTTTTCCACTTCGGCCGGCGGCCCGGTACGAACCTTGGCCGCGCCCTCGTCGATCGCCAGGCGGACCACGCCGGTCGCCGCCAGCTCCTTGTCGTCGGGCGGGCGCACCAAAAGAGAGCGGCCTGGCGACAGTTTGTCTACCAGCTGGAGCAGCGCCGCAGCCTTGGCCGCCGGGTCGGTGACGGCCTCGCCGCGGCCGAACAGCACCACCGAGCGGTAGTCGCTGGAATGGCGCATGGCCGAGCGGGCGAAGACCAGCCCGTCCACCAGCGCCACCGATACCGAGACCGGCGCCCCCGACCCCACCACCCGGATAAGCCGGCCTCCGGCGGCGCCGTGCAGATACAGCCAGTCGCCGATTCGCCAGGGCGTGGCGGGGATGACCACCGGTTCGCCATCGGCCACGAAGCCGATATGGCAGACCAGCGCCTCGTCGAGGATGGCATTGAGGGTGGCGCGGTCGCGGCTGCCGCGATCGGGCCGGCGGCGCAGCTCCGAACGCGGGCTGATCGCCAGGTGGTCCGAGACGGTCATGGCACGAGGTCCTTCGGCGGGGTGCGCGAGGCGATCATCAGACGGTTCCAGCCATTGATCTCCACGGCGGCGAAGGTGAGATGGGCAACCTCCTGTTCGGTGAACTGGCGGCGGGCCTCGTCATAGGCGGCGTCGGATACTTCACCGCCCGGCAGCAGGCTCACCGCCTCGGCCCAGGCCAGCGCCGCCCGTTCGCGGGCGTCGAACACCGGCGCATCGCGCCAGGTGGCCAGCAGGTGCAGCCGATCGTCGGTCAGGCCATGCCGGCGGGCGAGGGCGACGTGCATGGCAAGGCAGAAAGCGCAGCCGTTGATCTGCGATACCCGGATATTGACCAGTTCCAGCAGGACCGGGGCGAGCCCGCTGTCATGGACCGCGGCATGCAGGCCCCGCATGGCCTGGTAGGCGGCAGGAGCCACGGTCGGG
>JAKAFA010000326.1 GCA_021818185.1 Pseudomonadota bacterium
AGCATAGGGGTCTTCCATCCGCGCGCCCGGCAGATCGTGCCGCCGGACGGAGCAGGCTCCGCCGCTTCGGCCAGCAGGGACGAGCGGGGGGGGGGCGGCGGCCGGGCCGGCCGGCCCGGCCGGCCGATGGCGGCGGGGGTGGCGGTCCGCTTCTTGCACCACCATGTCAAGAGAACCGCCGTTCAGGAAAATGCGCCATGGACCAAATCCGCCACGCCGCCGAGACCGTCGTTCGCCGTATCGCCATGACGGGGCTGCTGGTGATTGCCACCCTTGTCGCGGCGCTGCTGCGCCATCCGCGGCTGGCCTTCGACGCCGTCGCGCTTCTGCTGACCGTCGAGGCGCTGGTGCTGTGGCAATTGGGGGCCTGGGCGCCGTGGCTGCGGGCCGGCCGCGCGCCGGTGTGGCTGACCTTGCCGGGGGCGGGGCGGCGCAGCCGCGCCATCTATGCCGCCCTGTTGGCCGAGAGCTTTCGTGCCTATGCCGTGAAATTCGCCCTGTCCGCTGCGGCGGCCTGGCTGGCCGATCTGGTGGTGCGCGTGGGTTGACGGTCGTGCGCTGCTACCGACGGTGGACAAATGCACCGTCAAAGAAGTGGGGGCCCCATGGATTTCTATTGCCAGGCACCGCGCCAACTGAAACCATGGTGGCATGCCGACACCAAGGCGGGCTCATTCTTCGGGAGTAGTCGATGACCGGCAGGATACCATCCCATCCCCGTGCTGCTGCCCTGGTCGGCCCCTTCGCCAGCGGCAAGACCAGCGTCCTCGAGGCCCTGCTGTTCCGCGGCGGGGCCGTTCCGCGTCAGGGGCGGGTGAAGGATGGCACGACGGTGGGGGATTCCTCGCCCGAGGCGCGCGCCCGCTGGATGAGCGTCGAGCCCACCATCGCCCAGGTCGAGTACCTGGGCGAGCGCTGGACCCTGATCGATTGTCCCGGCTCGGTGGAGTTCCAGCAGGATGTCTACAACGCGCTGATGGTGGTGGACACCGCCATCGTGGTCTGCGAGCCCGATCCCGCGCGGGCCGTCATGGTGGCGCCGCTGCTGCGCTTCCTTGACGAGCGCAGCATCCCTCACCTGCTGTTCATCAACAAGATGGATTCCTCGGGCACCCGCCTGCGCGAGACCCTCGAAGCGTTGCAGGCGGTGTCGGAGCGCCCCCTGATCCTGCGCGAGATTCCGATCCGCGACGGCGACCGGGTGGTCGGCTTCGTCGATCTGGTCAGCGAGCGCGCCTACAAGTACCAGCCGGGCAAGGCTTCCGACCTCATCCGCGTTCCCGACGCCCTTCTGGAGGAGGAGCGCCAGGCCCGTCAGGAGATGCTGGAGCACTTGGCCGATTTCGATGACCACCTGCTGGAGGAGTTGCTGGAAGACCTCGCCCCGCCGCGGGGCGAGGTCTACGACGATCTGGCTCGCGACCTGGCCGGCGACCTGATCGTGCCGGTGTTTTTCGGTTCGGCCGAGAGCGGGGCCGGAATCACCCGCCTGTGGAAGGCGCTGCGCCACGAAGTGCCCGAGCCCGAGGCGGCGGCCGGCCGCCTGGGAATCGGCACCGAGGGGGGGCCGCTCGCCCGGGTGTTCAAGACCGTGCATGCCGCCCATACCGGCAAGCTGAGCTTTGCCCGCATCTTCCGCGGCGAATTCGTCGACGGCCAGATGGTGGAAGGCAGCCGGCTGTCGGGCCTCTACTTCTACCCCGGCGGCAGCCAAGCCAAGCTGGCCAAGGCCGGTCCCGGCGAGGTGGTCGCCTTCGCTCGCCTCGACACGGTGGCGACCGGCGGCGCGGTGGGGGCGGCCGACCCCGGGCTGCTCGCTTGGCCGCCGCCGCTCGATCCGCTGTTCGGCCTAGTGTTGCAGGCCGAACGGAAGGGCGATGACGTCAAGCTGTCGGGAGCCATCGCCAAGCTGGTGGAGGAGGACCCCTCCTACCGCTTCGAGCACCATGCCGAATTCGCCGAGCTGGTCCTGTGGGGCCAGGGCGAGATCCATCTTCTGGTCGCGGCCGAACGGCTGAAGAGCCGGTTCAATCTCCAGGTCGCCACCCGCAAGCCCACCGTCCCCTACAAGGAGACCATCAGGAAGGCGGCCTCGGTCCACGGGCGGCACAAGAAGCAATCGGGCGGCCACGGTCAGTTCGGCGACGTCCATATCGACATCGCCCCCCTGCCGCGTGGCGAGGGCTTCGCCTTCATCGACAAGATCGTCGGCGGGGTGATTCCCCGGCAGTACATCCCCGCCGTCGAGGAGGGGGTGCGCGAGTTCCTGGTCCGCGGGCCGTTCGGCTTTCCGGTGGTGGACCTGGCGGTGGCTCTGACCGCCGGCAGCTATCACTCGGTCGACAGTTCCGACATGGCCTTCAAGATGGCGGCACGCATCGCCATGGCGGAAGGCCTGCCGAAATGCGAGCCGATCCTGCTGGAGCCCATCCTCAAGGTCGAAATCTCGGTGCCCGCCGATTACACGTCGAAGGCCCAACGCATCATTTCGGGCCGGCGCGGCCAGATCCTCGGCTACGATGCCAAGCCCGGCTGGTCGGGCTGGGACACGGTGGCCGCCTATCTGCCCCAAGCGGAAATGGGCGACCTGATCGTCGAACTGCGTTCCTTGACCATGGGGGTGGGCACCTTCCATTGGCAGTTCGACCACCTTCAGGAAATCAGCGGCCGTACCGCCGAGCGGGTGGTGGAGGAGCGCAGGTCCGCCTTGGCCCAGACCTGAGGGCCAAGCCGGCGCGGCGCATCCCGGTTGACAGCCCCCCCCGTAAGGCCTAAGCCTTAGTATAAGGGGGAAAAGGTGGCTTCGACCAAACGGCAGATGACGCCCCTCGGGACGCGGCGGGTTGTGGTGGCATGGCTGGGCATTGCCCTGCTGGCCCTCAACCTGTTGGCCGGCGCGGCCCTGCCGGTCAGCCCGCCGCCCGCCGATGGCGGCCTTCAGATCTGTACCTCCCACGGCCTGATAACCCTCGGCCCTGACGGGCGTCCGGTATCGGGGCCGCACCATCAGTCGGACGGCTTCTGCGTCTTCTGCCTGCCGCTGATGCATGCCGGCGCGGCGCCGTCGGTCATCGTCTATGAGTTCCAGCCGCGGCCGGTGCTGTTCCTTGCCGCCGTCCGCCCGCCGGTCTCCAAGCCGCCGGCCCGCCTCCGGCTGGCCGGCGCAGCCCATCCCCGCGCCCCACCGGCCGCCTAAGTCTCCGTCATCGTATCGCCGGCCACCGTCCTCACGGGCGGAACGGCCATGATTCCGTGTCGTCCGCCCCGCACCGCCGGGGCGAGCGGGCGGCGGGGCGCTTCCCTGCCTGCCCGTCAAGAT
>JAKAFA010000327.1 GCA_021818185.1 Pseudomonadota bacterium
GGGGTGCCGCAGGCCATGGCCTCGATCATCACCAGGCCGAAGGGCTCGGGCCAGTCGATGGGGAACAGATGAGCGAAGGCGCCGCCGAGGAAGGCCTGTTTGCCGGATTCGGGGATCTCGCCCAGCCATTCCACCAGCGGTTCGGCCAGCAGCGGCCGGATGGTCGCATCGAAATAGGCCGTCTCGGTGGGATCGGCCTTGGCCGCCACCTTGAGGGGCATGCCCAGGCGGCGGGCGATGGCCACCGCCCGGTCGAACCGCTTTTCCGGCGAGAACCGCCCGAGGAAGGCGAGGTAGTCCCCTGCCTCGGAGCCGGGGCGCAGCAGATCGGGCGGCAGTCCGTGATGGACGGTGCCCTGCCAGTTGGCCGAGACCACGGGCCGCCGTTGCGCCTCGGAGATCGAAACCACCGGCAGGTCGACGTATTCCCGCTGCAACGCCGTCAGGTCGCGCAGGTCCTGGCGGCCGTGCAGAGTGGTCAGCACCGGCACGGCGCTGCGTCGCGCGAAGGGGTAATGCAGGGTGTCGCAATGGAAATGGATGACGTCGAAGCGGTCGGCGCAGGCCAGGACCCGTTCGATCTGGAGAAGATGGTGGACGGCGCGATCGGCGCACTCGGGGGCCAGGCGCAAGGCACGCGGGCAGCAGGGGATCAGGCGGGCTGAGGTGACGGAATCGGCGCTGGCGAACAGCGTCACCTCGTGACCCAGGGCGACCAGCGCTTCGGTCAGGTAGGACACCACCCGTTCGGTGCCGCCGTACAATTTCGGCGGCACGGCCTCGTTCAGCGGTGCGACCTGGGCGATGCGCATCGGTCTCTCCTTTTTTCGAAGCCGCCGCCCGGAAAGGTGGGCGGCAGTCGCAGGAGAGGCAATTCGGCCAAGGGTGGAAGGGAACCGGCGGCGGGCCGGCGCTGTGCCGCCGGCCGCCCGGTCAGGAAACCCCGGTCAGTAGGCCCAGAGGGCGCCGGTGGAGCCGATGGCGGCGGTGAACAGGCCCAGGGCCAGATTGATGGTGACGATGAGGCGGATGCGCGCCAGGGCGCCGATCGCCTCGGCCAGCTCGCTGGCCGCCATCGCCCGCTTGAACGCCTGCCAGGGGGCGAAGAACAGATAGGCGAACAGCACCATCATCAGCGAGCCGGTCGCCTGCATGATGTCGATGTGGATGCCGCCGCCCCCCAGGCCGCCGCGATAGCCCAGCAGCAGCACGCCGTAGCCGCTGGCCAGCAGCACCGCGATGGAAGCCCACACCCAGGCGAAGAAGCGCGGCAGCACCCGGCGCCACAGGGCCAGGCGTTCGGCCGGCGGCAGCGCCGCCACGGCCGGCCGCAGCGCCAGATGGGCGAAGAACATGCCGCCGACCCAGATGACGGCCGCCAGGGTGTGGAACGCAAGGGCGAAGGCGAAGGCGAACATCGGCGGGCCCCTCGGGGTTAGAGCAAAGTCGCGGCGATCTCGTCGGCGAGCGCGCGGATTTCCTTGGCGGCGACATGGCGCGGGGCGGTTTCCACCACGCCGCGGCCTTCCATCATGCTGCTGGCGAAGGCGACGCGGTTGCCGAGCACGGTGGCGGCGACCGGCACCTCCAACTCGTCGATCTTGCGCCGGACCGCATCGACCAGCTTGCCCCTGGCCGGGGTGCGGTTGAACACCATCATGGCCCGGGTCTTTTCCTTGCGGGCCGCCTCCAGCGTCGCGCCGGTGGCCCACAGGTCCATGGGACTGGGCTGCATGGGGACCAGGATCAAGTCGGCGGCGCGCACCGCGATGCGCACATCGGTCTCGGCATGGGGCGGGCTGTCGATCAGCACCAGATCGGCATTGCGCCGCAGCCGGTCCAATTCGCCGGACAGGCGCCAACCCGAGGCATGGATGCAGGTGATGCCGGCGCCGTCGGCGGCCACCAGGGTCTTGCGGACTTCGTACCAGCGGGCAAGCGAGCCCTGGGGGTCGACGTCGATCATGCCGATCCGGCGGCCGGCCTGGGCCAGCGCCACCCCCAATTGGGCGGCCAGGGTGGTCTTGCCGGCACCGCCCTTCTGCTGTGCGATGGTGATGGTCTTGGCCGACACGCTGGGTCTCCCGCTTGCATTTGCCGGCAGGCTAGCCGGTCCGGGTTAATTTGCAAGGGCCGGAATACGCCGTCCGTCGCACATTATCCCTTTGGTGAAAATCCTCTCCTCGTCCACCGGACAGGTATCATCGATGGGGCCATGGTAGACCGCCTGGAATTGCCCATACTGGTTGCCGCGGAACACCACGCAGGGGTAGCGGGTCAGCAGGTCGTCCAGCTTCACCGGCCGGTTCCACTGCATCAGGCCGTGCTTCCACCAGGTATGGTCGAAAATGAACCAGGTGTATTCGTCGGCCGGAAACAGCTTGGCCAGTTTCGGCGAATAGCGGGCCTGGGCGTTCATGTCGCCCCGCTGGAAGGCGAAGGAGGGGGCCGAGGCCGCATCGTAGAACACCTTGGCGCAGCCGTCGAAGCGCGCCATGGGAAAGGCCTGGGTGGTGCGGGTCCAGCGGGCCAGTTCGCGCACCTGGTGGACGGTGCCGGCGCCGCCCGCCACCGCGACGACGGCGGCCAGGACCGCCCAGCCGCGGCGATGGGTTCCGGCCGGGAAGAAGGCGCCGCTCATGCGCCACAGCACCGCCAATTGCGGCCCGGTCAGCAGCAGGGCGGGGATCATGTAATGGGGGGCGGGCTGCTTGGCGACCAGCAGCACGGTGGTGAACTGGGCGAGCAGGGTGCCGATCAGCAGGCGGACGGCCGGATCGGCCGGCAGCAGGCTGCGGCGGCGCAGCCGGACATAGCCGGCCAGCAGCAGCAGCGAGGCGATGAAGCTGCCGGTATACAGCCAGCGGGCCGAGAACAGCCGCAGCACCGCATGGGGGTAGCGGTGGGGATCGATCACCGTCTGGGGGCCGTCGCCATAGGCCCCGGCCCCCAGGATCACCCGGTGCATCCAGTCCAGCCAGATGTGCAGCGACGGCAGCATGGGGGCGACGAACACCAGCAGCGAGACGACGCAGGCCGCCAGATAGAGCGCCACCCGGCGGCGGTCCAGCAGCACCAGCGGCAGCACGCCCAGCGCGACGAAATGGATCTTGCTCGCCACGCCGAACCCCATGGCGATGCCCGCCCACAAGGCGGGGCCGTCCTTGCGGCCGTCCTTGCGTGCGGCGGCGAAGGCGGCGGCCATCAGGCCGGCGGCGGCGATCACCAGGAACGGCTCGGGCTTGGGATGCAGCGCCATCTTCAGGATGATCGCCTGGACAAAGGGGGCGGTCTGGGCCAGC
>JAKAFA010000081.1 GCA_021818185.1 Pseudomonadota bacterium
TCTTGACCTCGACAGGGGGGTGGATGCGGCAAATGGTCGACACCCGCCGCTCCAGGGAATCGTCCACCGCGCTCTGGAAGCTGACCGGGCTGGTCTCGGTCATGCCGTAGGCGATGGTGACCTCGGACATGTGCATCCGCTCGATGACCTGGCGCATCACCTCGACGGGGCAGGGCGAGCCGGCCATGATGCCGGTGCGCAGCGATGACAGGTCGGTGGTGGCGAAATTGGGGTGGTTCAGCACGGCGATGAACATGGTGGGCACGCCGTAGAGCGAGGTGCAGCGTTCCTGCGCGACGGTCTTCAGCACCTGTTCCGGGTCGAAGCCTTCCGACGGGATCACCATGCAGGCGCCGTGGGTGACGGCGCCCAGATTGCCCATGACCATGCCGAAGCAATGGTAGAAGGGCACCGGAATGCACATGCGGTCGTCAGGGGTCAGGCGAATGGCCTCGCCCACGAAATAGCCGTTGTTGAGGATGTTGTGGTGGGTGAGGGTGGCGCCCTTGGGCCGGCCGGTGGTGCCGCTGGTGAACTGGATGTTGATGGGATCGTCGAATTGCAGCGATTCCTTGATCTCCGCCACCCGCGCCAGGCCGGCCGGGGTGGCGAGGGCGGCCACCTCGGGGAAGTTCAGCATGCCGGGCGTCTTGTCCTCGCCCAGGCGGATGACCGCCCGCAGGCTGGGCAGACGGGCGGCGGCCAGGGCGCCGGGCGGGCAGGCGGCCAACTCGGGCGCCAGGCTGCCGATCATTTCCAGGTAATTGCTGGATTTGAAGCTGGCCGCCAGGATCAGCGCGGCGCAGCCCACCTTGTTGAGGGCGTATTCCAGTTCGTGGACGCGGTAGGCGGGGTTGATGTTGACCAGGATCAGCCCCAGCTTGGCGGTGGCGAACTGGGTCACCACCCACTCGGCGTTGTTGGGCGACCAGATGCCGACCCGATCGCCCGGCTTCAGGCCCAGAGCCAGCAGGCCGGCGGCGAAGGCGTCGGTTTCCCGGCGCAGGCGATCATAGGTCCAGCGGACGTTTTGGCTGACCACCACCAGCGCCTCGCGGTCGGGGGCGGCCTGCGCCACCCGGTCGAGATGCATGCCGATGGTGTCGGACAACAGCGGCGTTCCGCTGGCCCCGTGGGTATAGCTGTCGTGTGCACCGTCCATGTCGTTTTCCTCCCCATGGCTCGTTTCTGGACGGCCGCCGTGGACGGCGGCTCTTTCTTTTCGCGTGGCCCCCCGCCCGGTCTGTCGCCGGGCCCGGGGCTCAAATGCTACTCTCGCGCCGCCGTCAGCGCACGCCCCGCGCGTGAGGCGTTGGGCCGGCCCAGTTGCTCGCAGATCCACGCCCCGGTTTCGGCCACCTGCCGCAAATCCACGCCGGTCTCGATGCCCAGTCCGTCGAGCAGGGTCAGGACGTCCTCGGTGGCCACGTTGCCGGTGGCCCCGGCGGCGAAGGGGCAGCCGCCCAGGCCGGCCACCGCGCTGTCGAACACCGCGATGCCTTCCTCCAGGCTGGCCAGCACGTTGGCCACGCCCTGGCCGTAGGTGTCGTGGAAATGCATGGCGACGCGCTCCCGCGGCACGCGGTCGGCCACCTTGCGGATCAGCCGGCGCACGGCATCGGCGGTGCCCGCCCCGATGGTGTCGCCCAGGGACAGTTCGGCGCAGCCCAGCCGCTCCAGGTGCTCGGCCAGGTCCGCCACCCGCCCCGGATCGGTGGGGCCGTCATAGGGGCAGACGATGACGCAGGACAGATAGCCGCGCAGGGTCAGGCCGTGGGCGCGGGCGGCCTCGGCGACCGGGGCGATGCGCTCCAGGCTTTCGGCGATGGAACAGCCCAGGTTGCGTCGGCTGAACCCCTCCGAGGCGGCGATGAATACGGCGATTTCGCGCACTCCGCAGTCCAGCGCCGCCTCCAGCCCCTGGCGGTTGGGCACCAGCGCCGGATAGGCGGTGCCGGGAATGCGGCGGATCGCACGGCATACCGCGGCGGAATCGGCCATTTGCGGCACCCGCTTGGGTGAGACGAACGAGCCCACCTCGACCACCGGCAGGCCGGCATCGGCCAGCCGGTGGATCAGGGCGATCTTTACCTCGGCCGCAACCGGGCGGGGCTCGTTCTGTAGGCCGTCGCGCGGCCCCACTTCCACCAGCTTGACCTTGCGCGGCCGGGTCATGGCTCAGTCCTCCTCCGGCTGGAAGTCCACCAGGGTGGCGCCGTCCTCGACCATGGCGCCCACCGGGAAATGCAGGGCGGCGACGGTGCCGTCGGCCGGTGCGGCCAGGGTGTGCTCCATCTTCATCGCCTCCATCACCACCAGCGGCTGGCCCTTGGCCACCTTGGCGCCGGCCTCGACCAGCAGCGCGGTGATGGTGCCGGGCATGGGCGCCACCACCCCGCCGGCCGCGTGTTCCGGCGCGTCGCCGGGCAGGGTGGCGACCAGGGTCAGGCGGTGGCCGCGCCCGTCCAGAAACACCGACAGCTCGTCACCCAGCCGGACGAAGCCGGCGCGGCGGCGCACCGCTCCCAGTTCGGCCTCCAGGCGGCCGTCGGGACTAAGACGGCCGCGGGCCGCCACCGTTCCGCCCGGCAGGGACAGGTCCCAGCCGCCGGGGCGGTAGACCAGGGGCACGGTCACGGTGGCGGCACCGCATCGCAATTGCAGTTCGTCGTGGGCGTCCTCGTTCAGGCGCCAGCCGTCGCGGAGCGCCCACGGGCTGTAGGGATCGGCCGAGGCCGCCGCTTCCCGTGCGGCCTCGGCCTCGCGTTCCAGCAGCACGCCGACGCAGGCCAGCCCCAGCACGGTATCCGACGGTGGGCCGGAGGGGGGCAGCAGGCTGTCGCGGTGGCGGGCGATGAAGCCGGTATCCAGGTCGGCGGCGGCGAAGGCGGGGTGGCCGGCGATGGCGGCCAGGAACCCGGTATTGGTGGCCAGTCCGGCCACCTCGGTGTCGGCCAGGGCGGCCCGCAGCCGGCGCAGTGCGGCGGCCCGGTCGCTGTCCCAGACGATCAGCTTGGCGATCATCGGGTCGTAATGCACGGTGATGGAATCGCCTTCCCGTACCCCGGTGTCGATGCGGACATGAGGGCCGGCGGCGGGGAAGCGCAGATGGTCCAGGCGGCCGGTGGCCGGCAGGAAGTCGCGCTCCGGGTCCTCGGCATACAGCCGCACCTCGATGGCGTGGCCGTTGACCGCCAGCTGCTCCTGGCGCAGCGGCAATTTCTCGCCGGCCGCCACCCGCAACTGCCATTCCACCAGATCCAGGCCGGTGATGAACTCGGTCACCGGGTGTTCCACCTGGAGGCGGGTGTTCATCTCCATGAAGTAGAAGCGGCCATCGGCATCCAGCAGGAACTCGACGGTGCCGGCCCCCTGGTAGCCGATGGCCCGCGCCGCGGCGGCGGCGGTCTCGCCCATGCGGGCGCGCAATTCCGGCGGCAGGCCGGGGGCGGGGGCTTCCTCCACCACCTTCTGGTGGCGGCGCTGGATCGAACAGTCGCGCTCGAACAGATAGACGCATTGGCCGTGGGAATCGGCGAAGACCTGCATTTCGACGTGGCGGGGCCGCGTCAGGTAGCGCTCCAGCAGCAGGCGTCCGTCGCCGAAGGCGGCCAGCGCCTCGCGCCGGGCGGCGGCCAGGCCGGCCTCCAGCTGGCCGGCCTCCTCGACCACGCGCATGCCTTTGCCGCCGCCCCCCGCCGAAGCCTTGATCAGCAGGGGATAGCCGACGCGCCGGGCTTGGGCGGCCAGCGCTTCGTCGCTCTGCTCCTCGCCGTGATAGCCCGGCACCACCGGCACGTCGGCCCGCACCATCAGGGCCTTGGCCTCGCTCTTGCCGCCCATGGCGCGGATGGCCGGGGCGGGCGGACCGATGAAGACCAGGCCGGCTTCGGCACAGGCCTCGGCGAACTCGGCATTCTCCGACAGGAAGCCGTAGCCGGGATGGATGGCCTCGGCGCCGCTGGCCAGGGCGGCGGCGATGATGCGCTCGCCGCGCAGGTACGACTCGCGGCTGGGGGCGGGGCCGATGGCCCAGGCCTCATCGGCCAGCGCCACATGGGCGGCGCCGGCATCGGCGTCGGAATGCACCGCGACGGTGGCGATGCCCATGCGGCGGGCGGTGCGGACGACGCGGCAGGCGATCTCGCCGCGGTTGGCGATCAGGATCTTGGCGAACATCGGATCAGTTCCCCCAGGCCGGCGCACGCTTGTCGAGGAAGGCGGCGATGCCCTCGCGGGCCTCGGCGCCGGCCCGCAACTCGGCGATGCGCGCGGCGGTGTAGTCCATCAGTTCTTCGGTGACCGGATGGCCGGTCACGGTGAAGATCAGGTCCTTGGCGGCGGCCTGGGCGGCCGGCGCCCCCTGGCGCAGCCGGGCCAGCACCGCTTCGACCGCCTCGTCCAGGCGGGCGGTGGGCACCGCCTGGTGGACCAGGCCGGTGCGGGCCGCCTCGGCGGCGTCGAAGCGTTCGGCGGTCAGGAACCAGCGCCGGGCGGCGCGCGGCCCGGCGGCGGCCACCACATAGGGCGAGATCACCGCGGGGATCAGGCCCAGCTTGACCTCGGACAGGCTGAAGGCGGCGTCCTCGGCGGCCACCGCGATGTCGCAGCAGGCCACCAGCCCGACGCCGCCGCCATAGGCGGCGCCGTGGACGCGGGCCACCGTCGGCTTGGCCAGGGTATCCAGCACATGCATCAGCCGGGCCAGGGCGCGGGCGTCGGCACGGTTCTCGTCGGGGCCGTAGCCGGCCATGCGCCGCATCCAGTCGAGGTCGGCGCCGGCCGAGAAGCTCTTGCCTTCGGCGGCCAGCAGCACGGCGCGGACCTGGGGATCGGCGCCCAGCGCCGCCAGTTCGGCGGTCAACTCGGCGATCATCACCTCGTTGAAGGCGTTGTGGACCTGGGGCCGCGCCAGGGTGACGATCGCCACGCGGTCGGCGCGCCGCTCGACGCGGATGGTCTGAAGGGAGGAAGTGTCCATGTCGGTTCTCACATCCGGAAGATGCCGAAGCGGGTCCGCTCGATCGGGGCATTGAGCGCCGCCGACAGGGCCAGGCCCAGCACCATGCGGGTATCCGCCGGGTCGATGATGCCGTCGTCCCACAGCCGCGCGGTGGCGTGGTAGGGATGGCCCTGGGATTCGTACTGGGCGCGGATCGGGTCCTTGAAGGCGGCCTCCTCTTCGGCGCTCCAGCTTTTGCCCTGGGCTTCCAGGGCGTCGCGGCGGATCTGGGCCAGCACGCCGGCCGCCTGCTCGCCGCCCATCACCGAGATGCGGGCATTGGGCCACATCCACAGGAAGCGGGGCGAATAGGCCCGGCCGCACATGCCGTAATTGCCGGCGCCGAAGCTGCCGCCGATCACCACGGTGAATTTCGGCACCTTGGCGCAGGCCACGGCGGTGACCATCTTGGCGCCGTCCTTGGCGATGCCGCCCGCTTCGTACTTCTTGCCCACCATGAAGCCGGTGACGTTCTGCAGGAAGATCAGCGGAATGCCGCGCTGGGCGCAAAGTTCGATGAAATGGGCGCCCTTCTGGGCGGATTCCGAGAACAGGATGCCGTTGTTGGCGACGATGCCCACCGGATAGCCGAAGATATGGGCGAAGCCGCAGACCAGGGTGGTGCCGTACAGCTTCTTGAACTCGTCGAAGACGCTGCCGTCCACCAGCCGGGCGATCACCTCGCGCACGTCGTAGGGCTTGCGCGGGTCGGCCGGGATGATGCCGTACAGGTCGTCGGCCGGATACAGGGGATCGACCGGCGGGCGGATCTCGATGTTGGGCGTCTTCGGCCGGTTGAGGTCGCCGACGATGCGCCGGGCGATGGCCAGGGCATGGGCGTCGTCGTTGGCGTAATGGTCGGTGACGCCCGAGGTGCGGGAATGCACGTCGGCGCCGCCCAGTTCCTCGGCGGTGACCACCTGGCCGGTGGCCGCCTTGACCAGCGGCGGGCCGCCCAGGAAGATGGTGCCCTGGTTGCGCACGATGATGGATTCGTCGCTCATCGCCGGCACATAGGCGCCGCCCGCCGTGCAGGAGCCCAGCACCACCGCGATCTGGGGGATGCCCTCGGCCGACATGGTGGCCTGGTTGTAGAAGATGCGGCCGAAATGGTCGCGGTCGGGGAAGACCTCATCCTGGTTGGGCAGGTTGGCGCCGCCCGATTCCACCAGATAGACGCAGGGCAGCCGGTTCTCGCGGGCGATGTCCTGGGCGCGCAGGTGCTTCTTCACCGTCAGCGGATAGTAGCTGCCGCCCTTCACCGTGGCGTCGTTGGCGACGATCACGCATTCCCGGCCGGCGATGCGGCCGATGCCGGTGATCACCCCGGCGGCGGCGATCGGCTCGCCATAGACCTCGTGGGCGGCCAGTTGCGAGAATTCCAGGAACGGCGTGCCGGGATCGAGCAGCCGCGCCACCCGGTCGCGGGGCAGCAGCTTGCCGCGCGCCAGATGCCGCTGGCGGGCCCGTTCGCCGCCGCCCAAGCGGATCTCGGCCACTTTGGCGCGCAGGTCGGCGACCAGGGCGCGCATGGAATCGGCATTGGCGGCGAAGGCCGGGTCATGCCGGGAAAGCGAGGTGGGGATGATCATGGCCTAAGCGCTTTGCTTGAAGAGTTCGCGGCCGATCAGCATGCGGCGGATCTCGCTGGTGCCGGCGCCGATCTCGTAGAGCTTGGCGTCGCGCAGCAGCCGGCCGGTGGCGTATTCGTTGATGTAGCCGTTGCCGCCCAGCAGCTGGATGGCGTCCAGCGCCACGCGGGTGGCGCGCTCGGCGGAATAGAGGATGGCGCCCGCCGCGTCCTGGCGGGTGGTCTGGCCGCGGTCGCAGGCCCGCGCCACGGCATAGACGTAGGCGCGCGACGCGTTCATCTCGGTGTACATGTCGGCGATCTTGGCCTGGACCAGCTGGAATTCGCCGATGGGCTGGTCGAACTGGCGCCGGTCGTGGACATAGGGCAGCACGATGTCCATAGCCGCCTGCATGATGCCGAGCGGTCCGCCCGACAGCACGACGCGCTCGTAGTCCAGGCCGCTCATCAGCACCTTGACCCCTTCGCCCACCTTGCCCAGCACGTTCTCGGCCGGCACCTCGCAATCCTCGAACACCAGTTCCGAGGTGGGCGAGCCGCGCATGCCCAGCTTGTCCAGCTTCTGAGCCGGGCGGAAGCCCTTGAAATCCTTCTCGATCAGGAAGGCGGTAATGCCCCGGGGGCCGGCGGCCGGGTCGGTCTTGGCATAGACCACCAGGGTGTCGGCGTAATGGCCGTTGGTGATCCACATCTTCGAGCCGTTGAGCACGTAGCGGTCGTTGCCCTTCTTGTCGGCCCGGAGGCGCAGGGACACCACGTCGGAGCCGGCGCCCGGCTCGCTCATCGCCAGCGAGCCGACATGCTCGCCCGACACCAGCGGCGGCAGGTAGCGGCGCTTCTGCTCCGGCGTGCCCCAGCGGTGGATCTGGTTGACGCACAGATTGGAATGGGCGCCGTAGGACAGGCCGACCGAGGCCGAGGCGCGGCTGATCTCCTCCATCGCCACGCAATGGGCCAGGTAGCCCATGGCCGAGCCGCCGAATTCCTCGGCCACGGTGATGCCGTGCAGGCCCAGCGCGCCCATCTCGGGCCACAAATCGCGGGGGAACTCGTCGGTGCGGTCGATCTCGGCGGCCCGCGGCGCGACGCGCTCGGCCGCGAAGGCTTGCACGCTGTCGCGCAGCATGTCGATGTCCGGCCCCAATCCGAAATCGAAAACCGCCGTTTGCGCCAAGGCCATCATCCGTCTCCCTGTTGAAAGGCTCGTCGTTTAAAAACGAGCATACGTTTTTATACTTGGCATGCAAGGGGGTTTTGTCGCACCATGGGCCGAGAAGGGCGGAGTATGACCAATGGCTAGGACGGCAGGGTCCCATGGGCCCCGGACCATGGAGGCGATCAACGAGGCGGGCCTGAAGCTGATCTACGATCACGGCTTCGAGGCCATGAGCCTGCGCCAGTTGGCCGCCGAGGTGGGGATTCAGGTCGGCTCGCTCTACAACCACTTCGCCACCAAGCAGGACCTGCTGGTCGGCCTGCTCAAGCGGCACATGGAGACGTTGCTGCACAGCCTGGACGAGGCGCTGACTCCGGCGGCGGGGGCCGAGGAGCAGTTGCGCGCCTTCGTCGCCTTCCACGTCACCTATCACATCGTGCGCAAGCGCGAGGTCTTCATCTGCTATTCCGAACTGCGCAGCCTGGACCCGGCCAATTACACGGTGATCGTCGGGATGCGCCGGGCCTATGAACGCCGCCTGATCGCCATCCTGGAGCGCGGCCGGGCCGAGGGCCGCTTCACGGTGGAGGATGCGGCGGTGGCGGCCTACGGCATCCTGGCCATGCTGACCGGGGTCTGCACCTGGTTCCGCCCCAACGGCCGCCTGACCGCCCAACAGGTGGCGGCGCAATATACCCGCATGGTGTTCGACGGCCTGCGGCCGGGGTGAGGGCGGATTCCGGTTCTCTGGTGCCGTCGTGGCAGAATGGTGGGAACCACGGGGCCTCGCACCTCCCCCCTGCGAACTGGCATCCCCGTTCAGCCCAGGTGAGCGGTGCGGGCATTGCGGACCGGCGCCGCGGCGGCTAGCGTGCGGGGGTGATCCCTATCTATGCGAGGAGCCGCGCCGCCATGTCCGAATATCTCCCCCCCCTCCGCGACATGGAATTCGTCCTGGCGGAACTGGCCGGGATGGAACGCCTCGCCGCGCTGCCCGGGTTCGAGGAGGCGACGCCCGAACTGGTGTCCAGCGTGCTGGCCGAGGCGGGCCGCATCGCCGAGGAAGTTCTTTCGCCCCTCAACCGGATCGGCGACCGCCAGGGCGCCAGGCTGGCGGATGGCAAGGTGCGGACCGCCGACGGCTGGGACCACGCCTACCGCGCCCTGGTGGAGGGCACCTGGATCGGCCTGGCCAACGAGTCCCGCTGGGGCGGCATGGGGCTGCCCTGCCTGGTGGGGACGGCGGTGATCGAGATGTGGCAATCGGCCAACATGGCCTTCGCGCTGTGCCCGATGCTGACCCAGGGCGCCGCCAACGCCATCGAGGCCTGCGGCTCGGAGGAGCAGAAGGCGCTGTACCTGCCCAAGCTGGTGTCGGGCGAATGGACCGGCACCATGAACCTGACCGAGGCGTCGGCCGGTTCCGACCTGGGGGCCATCCGCACCAAGGCGGTCAGGGACGGCGATTCCTGGCGCATCACCGGCCAGAAGATCTTCATCACCTATGGCGATCATGAACTGACCGAGAACATCGTCCATCTGGTCCTGGCCCGCACCCCGGACGCGCCGGCCGGCGTCAAGGGGATCTCGCTGTTCATCGTGCCCAAATTCCTGGTCAATCCCGACGGCAGCCTGGGGGTACGCAACGACGTGGCCTGCGTGTCGCTGGAACACAAGCTGGGCATCCACGGCAGCCCGACCGCGGTGATGTCGTTCGGCGACCACGGCGGCGCGCTGGGCACCCTGGTGGGCGAGGAGAACCGCGGCCTGGAATACATGTTCGTGATGATGAACCACGCCCGGCTCAATGTCGGCGTCCAGGGCCTGGCCATCGCCGAACGCGCCTACCAGCAGGCGCTGGGCTATGCCCGCGAACGCGTCCAGGGCCGCCCGGCCGGCCAGGCGCAGGCTACCCCCATCGTCGAGCATCCCGACGTGCGCCGCATCCTGATGAGCATGAAGGCGCGCATCGAGGC
Source organism: Pseudomonadota bacterium (assembly GCA_021818185.1). Taxonomy (GTDB): domain Bacteria; phylum Pseudomonadota; class Alphaproteobacteria; order Rhodospirillales; family Magnetospirillaceae; genus JAKAFA01. The sequence goes on from JAKAFA010000081.1 coordinate 9,726, forward strand.
CATGCGCGCCCTGGCTTATGTCGAGGCGGCCGAACTGGACCGCGCCCACCACCATCCCGACCCGGCCGAGCGGGCGGCGGCGCTGCGCCATGCCGAATTCCTCAACCCGGTGGTCAAGGGCTGGTGCACCGAGCAGGGGGTCGACATCGCTTCGCTGGGCGTGCAGGTCCATGGCGGCATGGGCTATGTGGAAGAGACCGGCGCCGCCCAGCATTACCGCGATTCCCGCATCACCCCGATCTACGAGGGCACCACCGCCATCCAGGCCAACGATCTGGTCAACCGCAAGATCCTGCGCGACAAGGGCGCCACCGCCCACGCGGTGCTGGTCGAGGCGGAAGCCCTGGCCGGCGAGTTGTCGGGCAGCGGCGACCTGCGGATCACCGCCATCGGCCACGCCCTGGCCGAGGGGATCGATGCCGCGCGGCGCGGCGTCGATTGGGTGCTGGCCGCCGCGGCAGGCGGCGATGCCCGCCTGCCGGCCGGGGCGGCGGTGCCGCTCCTCGACCTGCTGGGGGTGGTGCTGGGCGGGCACCAGATGGCCCGCGCCGCCCGCGCCGCCGCCGCCCGCCTGGCGGCGGGCGCCGCGGACGACGGCTTCCTGGACGCCAAGATCGCTACCGCCTGGCATTACGCCGAAACCATCCTGCCGCGGGCCGGCGCCCTGGCCGTCGCCATCGCCGGCGGTACGCCGACGGTGATGGCCGTGCCGGCCGACCTGCTGTAGGAGACGGACCGATGGACGTCGTCGAGGCGATCACCACCCGCCGCGCGGTGCGGGCCTTCCTGCCCACGCCGGTGCCACGCGAGACCGTCGAACGCCTGCTGGCCCTGGCCGCCCAGGCCCCCAACGGCAGCAACATCCAGCCCTGGCGGGTGTGGGTGGTGGCCGGCGAAGCCCGCCGCCGGCTGTCGGACAAGATCCTGGCGGCCCACGCCGCCGACGATCCCGCCTACCGCGAGGAATACGCCTACTACCCGCTGGAATGGACCGAGCCCTATCTCGGCCGCCGACGCAAGCTGGGCAAGGATCTCTACGGCCTTCTGGGCATCGCCAAGGGCGACCAGGCGGCGATGAAGGCGCAGTTCGGCCGCAACTACGTGTTTTTTGACGCGCCGGTCGGCCTGTTCGTGACCATCGAACGCAGTATGGAGCAGGGGGGCTGGATCGATCTCGGAGCTTTCCTGCAAACCTTCTGCCTGGCCGCCCGCGGCCACGGTCTGCACACCTGCCCGCAGCAGGCCTTCGCCCAGTACCACCACCTGATCCGTGGCGAACTGGGCATTCCTGAGGACCAGATCGTCGCCTTCGGCATCGCGCTCGGCCATGCCGACCCGGAAGCGACGGTCAACCGTCTGGTGCCGGACCGCGAGACGGTGGGGGCGTTTGCCACCTTCCGGTGGGAGTGAAAACCGGTTACCTTCAGCCATCCATCCGGTGCCCGCCTGCGGGAGAATCGGGAACGCGGTGTGACTCCGCGGCGTGCCCAACGCTGTAAGGGGGACTGGTCGGGACGAGAGAGCCACTGGCGTTTGCCGGGAAGGCGTCCGACCGGGAGGAACCCGAGCCAGAAGACCGGCCGGAGGGAGATGGCCCGCGCCGCGTGGACGGCGGAGCGGGCGTTCGCCATCAAGGGGAAACGATGGACGACACCACTCTTCTGCCTGCCGCCGCCCTGCCCGCGTCCGAACGCGAGGGCGTCTACCGTGCCATCCTGACCCGCCGCGACACCCGCGGCGAGTTCCTGCCCGATCCCATCCCCGATGCGGTGCTGAGCCGCATCCTGATCGCCGCCCATCATGCGCCCTCGGTGGGCTTCATGCAGCCGTGGAGCTTCGTGATCGTCCGCAACGAGGCGACGCGGAAAAAGGTGCACGACGCCTTCACCCGCGCCCATGCCGAAGCCGCCATGATGTTCCCCGAGGACAAGCGCGACTTCTACCGCTCCCTCAAGCTGGAAGGCATCCTGGAGGCGCCGGTCAACATCTGCGTGACCTGCGACCGCGACCGCGCCGGGCCGGTGGTGATCGGGCGGACCCACATCCGCACCATGGACCTCTACAGCTCGGTCTGTGCCGTGCAGAACCTGTGGCTGGCGGCGCGGGCCGAGGGGCTGGGCATCGGCTGGGTCAGCATCTTCGAGAACACCGCGGTGCAGGCGGCGTTGGACATTCCCAAGGGCATCGTGCCGGTGGCCTATCTCTGCCTCGGCAAGGTGCGCGGCTATCACGCCCGCCCGGAACTGGAGGCGGCCGGCTGGCGCCCGCGCCTGCCCTTGGCCGACCTGATCCATTTCGACCGCTGGGGTGAAACCGGCGGCGACGAGGGTCTGGTCGCGCAACTGCGCGAGGACCAGCAGGCGGTGGGCGAGGGGCGGTTCATCCGCGATCGTCTGGCCGGCTGATCCCGCCGCGGTAATCGCCGGGGCAGGCGCCGGTCCATTTGCGGAAGGCGCGGTGGAAGGCGCTGGCCTCGGCGAAGCCCAACTCGGCGGCAATGGCCATCACGCTCTGGCTGGTGCCGGACAACAGGGCGATGGCCATATCACGGCGCAGGCGGTCCTTCAGTCCCTGATAGGAATGGCCCTCGGCCTCAAGCCGGCGGCGCAAGGTCGAGGGCGACATGCCCATGGACTCGGCCATGGCCTCGAAATCGGGCCAGTCGGCCGGCGGCGCCGCCCGCAGCCGGCCGCGCACCTGCATGGCGACTCCCCGGCTGTCCTTGTACTGCACCAGCAGATTCTCGGGCGCCAGCCGCAGGAAGTCCTTGAGCGCCGCCTCGCTGCGCGCCACCGGCAGTTCGCCCAGGGCCGCGTCGAACAGCAGGGCGGTCCGGGCTTGCCCGAAATGCAGGCGGGGCGTGAACAGGATGCGGTATTCGGTGCCGTGGGCCGGCTCGGGGTAGCGGAACTGGGCGGCCTGGATCGGCAGGCGGCGGTTGACCAGCCAGCAGCACAGGCGGTGGACGAAGACCAGCAGGGTTTCCTGGGCGAAGATGCGGGGCGGCGCGTCGGGGCTGCGTTCCCGCAGGGCCAGGCGCAGGCTGCCGCCGTCGCGCTCCAGGGTGGGGTGGATGTCGTCCAGCAGCAGCCCGAAGAAGCGCAGGGTGCGGCCCAGCGCCCGGTCGAGGCGGCGGCACTGGACCACGGCGCGGCACAGCATGGCGAAGCTGCCCACCTTCATCCGCCGTGAATCCTGGCCGAAGAATTCGTCGTCCAACACCTGGGCGATGAGGCGCAGCAGGGTGCCGTAAGCCGCCGCCGACACCCGCGCCTGGGGCTGGTCGAGCAGCGCCGGCGGGATGCCGGCCTTGACCAGCAGCGGCCCGGCCGCCAGGCCGCGGGCCCGCACCCCCTCCAGCGCGCCGGCCACGAATGCAATGGAAATCGTGCCTTTCTGGACCAATGCCGCCTCCTGTTCGGGCCAACATACCCCACATTGCAAATTGCGTCAGTTAAGCTGAGCGTTGGCGTCATCGACCATGGTCGGGCGGCGCGGTTAGCTTTCTCCGAATCGTTCGCCACGGAGGGCGCAGATGCGGATCGAGGGCAAAGTTATCATCGTCACCGGCGGCGGCTCGGGGTTGGGCGAGGCGGTGGCCCGCATGGCGGTGGCCGAGGGCGGCCGCGTGCTGATCGCCGACGTCAACGCCCAGGCCGGCGCCGCCCTGGCTGCCGAACTGGGGCCGGCGGCGCGCTTCCAGGCCACCGACGTTGCCGACGAGGCCAGCGCCGCCGCGGCCATCGCCGCGGCCGAAGGGCTGGGCCAACTGGCGGGCCTGGTCAACTGCGCCGGCATCTGCCCGGCGGAAAAGGTGGTGGGCCGCGACGGTCCCCACGCCCTGGCCACCTTCGCCCGCACGATCGGCGTCAACCTGATCGGCACCTTCAACATGCTGCGCCTCGCCGCCGCCGCCATGGCCAAGAACCCGGCCGAGGAAAACGGCGAGCGCGGCGTGATCGTCAATACCGCCTCCATTGCCGCCTTTGACGGCCAGATCGCCCAGGCCGCCTATGCCGCCTCGAAGGGCGGGGTGGTGGGGATGACCCTGCCGGTGGCCCGCGAACTGGCCCGCTTCGGCATCCGGGTGATGACCGTGGCGCCCGGCATGTTCGAGACGCCGATGATCGCCGGCATGCCGGCCGAGGTGCAGGATTCGCTGGCCAGGCTGTCGCCCTTTCCGCCGCGCTTCGGCAAGCCGGCAGAATTCGCCCATCTGTGCCGCGCCATCTTCGAGAATTCCATGCTGAACGGCGAAGTCATCCGCCTGGACGGCGCCGTGCGCATGCCGGCGAAGTGAAGTGGCCGGCGAAGTGAACTGGAGGGAACCATGAGCAACCACGATCCCGTCGTCATCGTCGGCGCCGCCCGCACCCCCATGGGCGGCATGATGGGCGATTTCAAGGACATGCCCGCCGCCGGCCTGGGTTCGGCCGCCATCGCCGCCGCCGTCGCGCGCGCCGGTCTGGCCGCCGGGGCGGTAGAGGAAGTGATCATGGGCTGCGTGCTGCCGGCCGGCCAGGGCCAGGCGCCGGCCCGCCAGGCCAGCTTGGGCGCCGGCCTGCCGCTCTCCGCCGGCTGCACCACGGTCAACAAGATGTGCGGCTCGGGCATGAAGGCGGCGATGCTGGCCCACGACCTGATCCTGGCCGGCAGCGCCGGGGTGGTGGTGGCCGGCGGCATGGAGAGCATGTCGGGCGCCCCCTACCTGCTGGACAGGGCGCGCGGCGGTTACCGCATGGGCCACGGCCGCGTTCTCGACCACATGTTCCTCGACGGGCTGGAGGACGCCTACGACAAGGGCCGGCTGATGGGCACCTTCGCCGAGGATTGCGCCCAATCCCACGGCTTCACCCGCGAGCAGCAGGACGATTGGGCCATCACCTCGCTGACCCGCGCCCAGGCCGCCATCGCCGAGGGCCTGTTCGCCGGCGAGATCGTGCCGGTGACCGTCAAGGCCGGCAAGTCCGAGCGGGTGGTGACCACCGACGAGCAGCCGCCCAAGGCCAATCTGGACAAGATCCGCACCCTGCGGCCCGCCTTCCGCGAGGGCGGCACGGTGACCGCCGCCAATTCCAGCTCGATTTCCGACGGCGCCGCCGCCCTGGTGCTGATGCGCCGCTCGGAGGCGGAAAAGCGCGGTCTGGCGCCGCTGGCGGTGATTCACGGCCATGCCACCTTCGCCGACAAGCCGGGCCTGTTCCCCACCGCGCCCATCGGCGCGGTGCGCCGCCTGCTGGACCGGGTGGGCTGGGACAAGGGAAAGGTCGATCTGTGGGAGGTCAACGAGGCCTTCGCCGTGGTCGCCATGGCGGCGATGAAGGATCTCGGCCTGCCGGCCGACGTGGTCAACGTCCATGGCGGCGCCTGTGCGCTGGGCCACCCCATCGGTGCCTCGGGGGCGCGCATCGTCGTCACCCTGCTGGCCGCCCTGGCGGGGCGCGGGCTGAAGCGCGGCGTGGCGTCCCTGTGCATCGGCGGCGGCGAGGCCACCGCCCTGGCGGTGGAGCTCGTCTGACATGTTGCCCACCGAAGAGCAGACGCTGATCCGCGACACCGCCCGCGCCTTCGCGCGCGAGCGCCTGGTGCCCTTCGCCGCCGAGTGGGAACGCGACAAGCGCTTCCCGCGCGAGGTGGTGGCGGAAATGGGCGAACTGGGCTTCCTCGGCATGCTGTTGCCCGAGGAATACGGCGGCTCGCATACCGGCTACCTCGCCTATGTCATGGCGCTGGAGGAGATCGCCGCCGGCGACGGCGCGCTGTCCACGGTGACCAGCGTGCACAACTCGGTGGCCTGCATGCCGATCTACCGCTTCGGCACCGAGGAGCAGAAGCGCCGCTTCCTGCCCGAGATGGCCGGGGGGCGTATGCTGGGCGGCTTTGCCCTGACCGAGCCGCAGGCCGGCTCGGACGCGGCGGCGCTGAAGGTGCGCGCCGTGCGCGACGGTGATTCCTACGTGCTGAACGGGACCAAACAGTTCGTCACCTCGGGCAAGAGCGCCCAGGTGGTGATCGCCATCGCCGTCACCGACAG
>JAKAFA010000082.1 GCA_021818185.1 Pseudomonadota bacterium
GGTCCCGGCAGGTTGAAGAAGCGCTGCAAGCCGGGCGGCAATTGCGGCAGCAGGTTGGGATTGGCCGCCGGTGCCATCTCGGTGGTCGAGATGTTGACCACCGCCGGGCGCACCTGCTTGACCAGGGCGGCGAAGCTGCCGGGCATGCCGGCGGGGGGAGTGGCGTCCGCCGGGAGATCGGCGGGGGGATCGGCCGGCGCGGGCAGGGGCCCGGCCAGCACCATGCCGCCCAGGACGGCGGCCACCGCGGGGGCGATCCGGCGGGCACGACCATGGACCCTGGCCATCTGAAGTTCTCTCCGCACTGAAGGCCGGCGCTGCCGGCGGACCGTAAAGCGCCGGCTCGGCCGGCGGGCCGTCGCTGGCTGCTAACGTTTCCGGCGGGGATGCGGTTCCTCAGCCGTTCGGACCGGCCGGAGGGGTGGCGCGGCTCGTCCCGGCGGCCGCCGCCGTCCAGCCGCCGCCCAGCGCCTTGACCAGCCGCAGGCTGGCGGTCATGCGGCGGGTTAGGATGTCCACCGCCGTCAGTTCCGCCGACAGCGCGGTATTCTGGGCCGCAACCACTTCCAGATAGGTCACCAGCCCGCCGGTATAGCGCCTGCGGGCCTGTTTCAGCTCCCGGCGGGCGGCGGCCACCGCCGCGTCCTGGGTGGCGGCCTCCTGCGCCAGCAGTGCCAGCGCCGCCAGATTGTCCTCGACCTCGCCAAAGGCGGTGAGCACCGTCTGACGATAATCGGCGGCGGCTTCGTCATAGGCGGCGCGGGCCCCGGCGTTCAGCGCCGCGATGCGGCCGCCGTCGAACAGCGTCATGGCGGCGCTGGGGCCGAGGGCCCAGACCTGGCTGGGGGCGGTGAACCAGACGCCGGGCGTCGCGGTTTCCATGCCGGCCAGGGCCGACAGGCTGAAATCCGGGTAATAGGCGGCCCGCGCCACCCCGATTTCGGCATTGGCGGCGGCCACCCGCCGTTCGGCGGCGGCGATGTCGGGGCGCCGTTCCAGCAGGGCCGAGGGCAGGCCGGGGGTGACGGCCGGCGGGGTGGCGGCCAGGGGCGCGGCGGGCAACGAGAAACTGGCTGGCGGCTCGCCGATCAGGATGGCGATGGCGTGCTCCATCTGGGCGCGCTTCAGGCGGGTGTCGCTGGCCTGGGTCTTGGCCGCCTCCAACTGGGTCTGCGCCTGGTCCACGTCGCCCTCGGTGGCGGCGCCGCCCTTGTACCGGTTGATGGTCAGCGTCAACGCCCGCCCGTAGGCGCTCACGGTCTGATCCAGCACCTGCTGCTGGCCGTCGTAGCCGTGCAGGGCGAAGTAATCGGCGGCCAGTTCGGCATGCAGCGCCAGATTGATCGCCGCCAGGTCGTCCTGGCTGGCCTCGGCGCGGTCGCCGGCCGCCGCCACCTCGTTGCGCACCCGTCCCCACAGATCGACCTCGTAGGACAGGTCGGCGGCCAGCAGGTGGTCGGAATAGATGGCCGGCTTGAAGTCCAGCGCCACGGTGGTCGAGTGCCGAAGCCGCGTGCTCGACGCCGCGGCGGTGACCTGCGGGAAGTAATCGGCGCGGGCGTAGTCGGCCGCCGCCCGCGCCTGGGCGAAATGGGCCGTCGCCGCCTTCAGGGTCTGGTTGGCCGCGGTCAGCCGGTCTTCCAGCGCCGACAAGGCGGGGTCGCCGAACACCGTCCACCACGCACCCTTGGGCAGGGCGGCGGCAGGGGAGGCCGGCTGCCAGCCGGCCTCTTCCTTGTAGCCGGCGGGCATCGGGGGTTGGGGCCGCGTATAGGTGGGCGCCAGGGAACAGGCGCCGACCGCCGCGGCCAGGGCAAAGACAAGGGAGGCGGCGGCCCTGCGGGAATCCCGGGGGAGGCGGCTCATTTCGAGGGGCCCGCGCCGCTTCCGGCCGCCACCCGCACCAGTTCGTGGTCGGCCAGGGAATCGGCGGGATTGATGATCACCGCCTCGCCGGCCTTCACGCCGTTGACCACCTCGACCTCGGTGCCGAAATCACGCCCCAGGCTGACAGGCACCAGCCGCACCCGGTGGTCCGGCCCGATCTTGGCCACCCGCAGGCCGTCGCGGCGGAACAGCAGGGCGTTGACCGGCAGCCGCACGATGGAACTGGGCTGCGCCAGCCTCAGATGGACCTCGGCATAGCCGCCGGGCAGCAACAGGTGGCGGGAATTGTCCGCCTGCAACTCGACCAACAGCGTTCGGGCGGTGGGGTTGAGGGCCTGGGCGGTTCGCACCAGCTGGGCCGGGAAACTGCGGCCGGGGTATTCGGCGAAGTGCAGCTCGGCGGTGGTGCCGGTCTTGATCTCGGTGGCGAAGGTCTGGGGCACCTGCACGTAGATCCGCAGCTTCGAAGTGTCGGCCAGGCGGAACAGTTCGGGCCCGGTGCCGCTGCCGGCATTGATCAGCGCCCCGATGTCGGTGCGCCGGGCGGTGATCACGCCGTCGAACGGCGCCACCACCCGCTTGAAATCCTCAAGGTTGCGCAGCCGCGACACGTTGGCCCGTGCGGCGGCCACCAGGGCGTCCTTGGCGGCGGCGTCGGCCACCTTTTCCTCGGTTTCCTGGCGCGAGACGGAATCGGTGGCCAGCAATTCCTGCCAGCGTTTGGCGGTGCTGCGGGCCAACTGGTCGTTGGCCTCGGCGGTGCGCAGGTCGGCCTCGGCCTGGCGGAGTTGATCGTCCACTTCCGGCGTGTCGATCACCGCCAGCAACTGGCCGCGTTTCACCTCCGAGCCGATATCGGTGTACCAGGTCTTGAGGTAGCCGTTGGTCCGCGCATAGATAGGTGCCTCGACGAAGGCCTGGACGTTGCCGGGCAGCACCAGTTCCTCGGTGGCCGGGCCCCGCTTGGCCAGCACCGTCGCCACGTACCGCACCGCGGCGTCGTCGGTGGCCCGGCGTAAATCGGCCGCGGCCCGGTGCCGGCTGGCCAGACCCCAGGCGGCGACCAGCGCCATCGCCCCGATGCCGCACAAGCCGGCCAGCCGCAGCGTCCACGGCCGCGGCCGCTGGCGGCCCTGCCGGCGAGGTGTCTGCGTTTCCATCATTCCTCCACTCTACCGCTGCCGGCCGCTGGCGCGCCGCCCATGAACAAGGCAGAACACCGCGGGAACAAAGAACAGGGTGGCGCCGGTGGCGCACAACAGGCCGCCGATCACCGCGCGGCCCAGCGGCGCGTTCTGCTCGCCGCCTTCGCCCAGGCCCAGCGCCATGGGCACCATGCCGATGATCATCGCCAGCGCCGTCATCAGCACCGGCCGGAAGCGGGCGTAGCCGGCCTCCAGCGCTGCGGTCAGGGGCTCGCGGCCGAAGGCCATCCGCTCGCGGGCGAAGCTGACCACCAGGATGGAATTGGCGGTGGCGACGCCCATGCACATGATCGCGCCGGTCAGCGCCGGGACGCTCAGCGTGGTGTGGGTGGCGAACAGCATCCACACGATGCCGGCCAGGGCGGCCGGCAGGGCGGTGATGATGATGAACGGGTCCAGCCACGACTGGAAATTGACGACGATCAGCAGGTAGATCAGCACCACCGCCAGGGCCAGGCCGGAATACAGGCCGGCGAACGACTTGGCCATGGTCTGCATCTGGCCGCGGGCCATCACCTTGGAGCCGCGCGGCACGTCGCCCTTGGTGTCGGCCAGGATGCGGCGGACCTGGGCGGCGACCGAGCCCAGGTCGGCGCCCTGAACCCCGGCGAAGAGGTCGAGGATCGGCTGGGTGTTGTAATGGGAGGCCACCACCGGCCCGGTGGCGCGGCCGATCCTGGCCAACGCGCCCAGGATCTGCGGCGGGTGGCCCGCCGCCGCGGTCAGCGGCAGGTCCTTCAGCGCCTGAAGCGTATCCATGCGGTATTGCGGCGTCTGGGTGACCACGGCATAGGCCACGCCGTTCCGTGGATTGACCCAGAAATTGGGGGTGGTCTGGCCGCTGCCGCTCAGCGAGACCAGCAGGTTGTTGGCGATGTTGCGCTGGGTGTATCCCAGTTCCTCGGCGCGGCTGCGGTCGACGGTGACGGTCAGTTCGGGGTTGTCGAAGGTCTGTTGCAGACGCAGGTCGACGATGCCCGGGACGTGCTTCAGCCGCTGGTAGACTTCCTCGGCATAGCGGCGGTCGGCGTCGAGATTTTGCCCCATCACCTGGATGTCGATGGGGGCGGGCAAGCCGAAATTGAGCACCTGGTTGACGATGTCGGCGGGCAGGAAGGCGAAATTCACCCCGGGGAAGGCGCGGGGCAGGGCGAGGCGCAGGGCGCGGACCCAATCGGCGGTGGGCCGGTGGCCCTCGGCCAGGGAGATCAGGATGTCGGCATCGGCCGGCCCGGTGGGGGCCGAGTTGCTGTAGGACAGGTTGATGCCGCTGACCGGCAGGCCGATGTTGTCGACCATGGTGGCGATTTCCTCGGCCGGAATCCGGTCGCGGATGAACGCCTCGACCTGGTCGCACAGGCGGGCGGTTTCCTCGATGCGGGTGCCGGGATGGGCGCGCAGATGCAGCTTGATCTGGCCGCCGTCCACCGTCGGAAAGAAATCCTCGCCCAGCGCGGGAATCAGCAGCAGCGAGGCCGCCATCAGCCCCAGGCTGCCCAGCACGAAGATGCGCCGGTTGATCAGGGCGATGGCCAGCAGCACGCGGTAGGTCCGCCGCGCCCGCTCGAAGCCGCGTTCGAACGCCGCCTGGGCCCGGCCGGCGAGGTTGCGGCCGAGGGTATAGGCCTGCGACCCTGGGTGATGGGCCCGCAGCCAGAACTTCGCCAGGGTGGGGACCAGGGTGCGCGACAGGCCGTAGGACGCCAGCATGGCGAAGACCACCGCCTCGCCCAGGGGGACGAACAGGTAGCGGGCGACCCCGGTCAGGAAGAACATCGGCACGAACACGATGCAGATGCACAGGGTGGACACCAGGGCCGGGGTGGCGATCTGCTGGGCGCCGTCCAGGATGGCCTCCTCCACCGGCTTGCCGCGTTCCAGGTGCCAGTTGATGTTCTCGATGGTCACCGTGGCGTCGTCCACCAGGATGCCGACGGCCAGGGCCAGGCCGCCCAGCGTCATGATGTTGATGGTCTGGCCCAGGGCCGACAGGACGATGATCGACGCCAGGATCGCCAGCGGGATCGAAATCGTGATGATCAGGGTGCTGCGCCACGACCCCAGGAACAGCAGGATCATCAGGCCGGTCAGCGCCGCCGCGATCACCGCCTCCCGGATCACCCCCTGGATGGCGGCGCTGACGAACAGCGACTGGTCGGCGATGGGCCGCACCGTCAGTTCGGGCGGCAGCATGCTGCGGATGAAGGGCAGCGCCGCCTTGACCCGGCGGATGATGTCGAGCGTCGAGGCGTTGCCCGATTTCTGAATGGTCATCAGGGCGGCGCGGTGGCCGTCCATCCGCACGATGTTGGTCTGCGGCGCGTAGCCGTCGCGGACATGGGCGACGTCGCGGACGTAGATCATGGTGCCGTTGACCGCCTTGATGGGCAGGTCGTTGATCTGGTCCACCACCGAGGGGCTGTCGTTCAGCTCCACGGTGTATTCGTTCATGCCGATCTTCTCGGTGCCGGTGGGCAGGATCAGGTTCTGGGCGCCGATGGCGGCGTTGACGTCCTGGGGCGACAGGCCCTTGGCCAGCAGGGCGCGCGGGTCGATGTCAACCTGCACCTGCCGCTGCTTGCCGCCATAGGGCCAGGGGATGGCGGCGCCCTGCACCGTCGCCAGCTGGGTGCGGATCACCGTGTTGCCCAGGTCGAACAATTGCTGCTCGGCCAGCTTGTCGCTGGACAGCGCCAGTTGCAGCACCGGCACGCTGGAGGCGTTGTAGCTGAGGATCAGCGGCGGCGTGGCCCCCGGCGGCAATTGCCGCAGGATGGTCTGGGCGATGGCGGTGACCTGACTCAGCGCCACGTCGATGTTCACCGAAGGCTGGAAGAACACCTTGACCACGCCCATGCCGGTCAGGGACTGCGACTCGATGTGCTCGACGTCGTTGACCGTCGTGGTCACCGCCCGCTCGAAGTTGCTGACGATGATGTCGCCCATCCTCTGGGGCGGCAGCCCGCCATAGCTCCACACCACGCTGACCACCGGAATGCCGATGTTGGGAAAGATGTCGGTCGCCGTGCGCAGGATCGTCACGGTCCCGAAGATCAGCAGTACCAGGGCAAGCACAATGAAGGTGTAGGGCCGCTGCAAGGCGACTTTGACGATCCACATCCGATCGGATCTCTCCGGGGTAGGTCAACGCATCCGAACCAAAGCTGCCCCGTCACAGCGGCTGCGGATGGTAGAGGAACAATTGCTGCAAATGTGTAACGAAAGGTAAATTAAGGTAATACCACTTCGCAGGCTTCTTTCGGAAGCCGAACGAGGGGGGCGCGGCCCGCTGCATATGCGGTTGCCAGGTGCCGTCCGCCCGCGCGTCCGGCCCGCCGGACGAGGCATCGCCGCCTGCGCTCCCGAACAAGATCGGCGCTTGTGGGTTGAACAGCGGCCGGTGTGAACGGGGCATCCGTTCCCTGTGGCCGGCAGGAGGAGGTGACAAATGGCGCGTTCGTTGCTTGCCCTTGCCGCCCTCGGCATCCTGGCGGCGGGTCCGGCCTTGGCTCAACTGGAAAACATCCCCCAGACCGCGGAGCTGACCCAGGGGCAACTCGCCCCGGTCCGCAACGTCCTGGCCGACGCCCAGCAGCGCCTGCGGCAGATGGGATACGAGGTCACGCCCAACGGGCAGCCCGACCATCAGACCAGGGAGGCCACGGCGCGGTTCCAGGCCGATCACGGCCTGCGCCCCACCGGTCAGTTGGATCTGTCGACCCTGGCCATGCTGGGCATCAATGTGGATACCACCGGCGCATCCACCGCCCAGCTTCCCCCCGAGCCTGCGCATTGACCCTCAGCGGGAGGGAAGTCCGGTCTCCCGGGCGGCCGCCGTGCCGCCCGCTGCCGGCTCGCCGGTTTGGCGGGCTCGGATGAAGGTGGCGGCGATCAGCCCGCCCACCACACAGAAGCCGACGAAGAACCATCCGCGCGAATAATCCTTGCCGGCTGGTCCCGCCACCACCAGGGCCGAGAAGATCTTGGCGGTGAAGGCGGTGATGATGAAACTGAGGCAGTTCACGAAGCCCATCGCCTTGCCGTAGACCTCGGGGGTGAAGATTTCGGCCGGCAGCGCGGTCAACGGGCCCCAGCCCATGTTGGCGAAGAATCCCATGCCGAACAGCGCCACCGCCAGCAATCCGGGATCGGTCTGGCGGATGGTGGCCAGCATGAAGATGAAGGGGGCCAGCGCCGCGAAGCTGGCGATGATCATCACCCGGCGGTTGCCGGAAAACACCCGGTCGGACAGGTATGACGATAGGTAGGAGCCCAGGGCGCCCGCCACGAAATACAACGAACTCCACCGGCCCATGGCCTGCAATTTGAAGTGGTGAACGTCGGACAGGTAGAATGGAATCCAGTTCAGCACGGCATAGAGGGTCATCACCAGGGTGATGTTGACGAAGATCATCGCCAGGTAGCTGGGATTGCGCAGGAAGTCGGCGAAGCTGAACGGCCGGCCGCGCAGGATGGCGGCCTGCGCCCCGTCGTACTGGCCGGCGGTCATCAGGCCGGCGGCGATTTCGTCGCGATAGGCGTATTCCAGTTCCGCGGCGGTGGTCTGGCGGCGTTGCTCCGGCCGGTCGAACACCAGCAGCAGGATCAGGGATAGCGGCACCATGCCCATTGCCGCGGTGATGAAGAACACCGTGCGCCAGGTGCCCGCCCAGGCGGCCAGGGTGGTGGCGAGCACGCTGCCCCAGGCCGGCGTGATGATCCAGGCCCACGACAGCAGGGCCTGGGCGCGGGCCCGTCCCTCCTTGTTGAACCAGCGCACCAGGATCCGCGCCGAAGGCACGTATTCGGTCCCGATCAGCAGGCCGAACACCGCCATCCGCAGCAGGTATTCGTCGCGGGAGTGGATGGCGCCCATCCAGGCGGTCATCCCCGACCACGCCACGACGGAAAAGATCAGGATGCGTTTGGCGCCGACCCGGTCGGTCAGCCATCCCGACAGCAACTGCGCCGGGCCGTAGAACAGCAGCATCAGCAACGATCCGGTGCCGATGTCGCTGGTGGTCAGGCCGATGTCGGTGGCGATATAGGGACTGAGGATATTGGTCTTGACCCGGTCCAGGTACTGGACGCTATAGGCCGCGAAAAGCACGACGGCAATGATCCAGCGATAGGGAACCTTGGGCGCCATCAATGTCTCCATGCACCGCGCTCCGGTATCATTGCACGAAATACGTATCTTGTCAGTCCAAAGTGCCACACAAACTCTCTGTGCGTAAGGCCCCGGCCGATCGTCGCTTGGTCGCCGGGCTTTCTGTTCATGCGGGTGTTGGCATGGACGGGCGGCAGGGTGGAACGTGGTAGAACCGTGTGACGCCCCGCATCGACGGGCGAAAGGCCGGGGAGGGGAGGATGGCGGACGTATTCGATCTGCGGGCGTTCGAGCAGATGGTCTACCGGCGCGACCTGGAGGCGGCGGCGCGGCAGCTGGGCGCTGTGCTGAATGGCCTCGACCGGCATCTCGGCGCCCTGGCGCCCTGGCTGACCGATGGCGGGGCACCGCTGGCCGAGGCACAGGCGGTGGCGCGGCTGGGGGCGGCGTTGACCGGCCTGTTGAGCGAGCCTGGTCTGGCTTTCGCCCCTGCCGGCTTCTTCGCCCTGATCCGTCATTACCGCTGGCTGGCCGCCCTGTTCGCCGCCGGCGGCCTGGGCCATGCCGACCATGTCCTGCGCACCCTGCCCGATGCGGCGACGCCGCGGGACTTGGCGCGCCGCATGCTGCTGCACCTGCCCGATTCCGCCCTGGATCTGCCGCTGGACCAATGGTGGGCGGTGGATCCGGCGATGACCGCCGCCTTCTGCCTGGGGCTGCTGGCCGCCCGCTTCACCGGTACGCCGGCCGCCCACGCCAAGCGCGAGGCGGTGCTGCGCTGGCTGCCCGACCGGCTGGTCCGGTTCGGCCGGATCGAGCCCCTGCCCCTCTACATCCTGCACGACGCCTATATGCACTGCTCCTATGCCGACCAGCCGGAGCGGCACGCCGTCAAGCGGGCCATCAACCGCCTGATGCGGGGCGAACTGGCGGCGGCCGGGCTGACCGACCTGGAAAGCCCGTCCGCTCCGCCCCGCGATGGCCGGCCGACGATGCTGGTGATGGTGGAGTATTTCTCGTCGCGCCATTCCATTTTCCGCACCCATTCGCAGACCCTGCGGGCGGCCCGCGACCATTTCCATCTGGTCGGGGTGGGAGCGGCGCCGGCGGTGGACGAGGCCGGCCGCGCCGTCTTCCACCGTTTCGTCGCGTTTCCCTCCGACCTGCCGCCCTTGGCCGTGGCCGGGCTGGTGCGGCGACTGGCCGAGGAACTGAGGCCCGCCGTTCTCTACCTGCCCAGCATCGGCATGTCGCTGCCGACCATCGCGCTGGCCAACCTGCGATTGGCGCCGCTGCAGATCGCCGGGCTGGGCCATCCCGCCACCACCCTGTCCGACCGTATCGATGCGGTCAGTGTCGAGGCGGATTTCGTCGGCGACCCCGCCTGTTTCAGCGAGGCGCTGCTGACCTTGCCGCCCGACGGCCAGCCCTATGTCCCGCCGGCCGCCATGCCGGCCGCGCCGGCCGTCCTGCCGCCGGCGCGCCCGGTGGTCGAGATCGCCGTGGCGGCGGCGGCCATGAAGATCAATCCCCGGTTCCTCGCCGCCTGCCGGGAATTGGCCGCGGCCAGCCCGCTTCCGGTCCGCTTCCATTTCCTGCCGGCCTTCGGGGTGGGGGTGGTCCATCGTCAGATGGCCGGGGCGCTCGGCGCCGCGCTGGGCGATCGCGCCATTTGCCACGGCCAGTTGCCCTTCGCCGCCTATGCCGCCCGCCTGGCCGGCTGCGACCTGTTCCTGTCACCCTTTCCCTTCGGCAACACCAACAGCATTGTCGACGCCTTCACACTCGGGCTGCCGGGGGTATGCCTGCGCGGACCCGAAGTGTTCGAGCGCATCGACGGCGCGTTGTTCGCGCGGGCCGGCCTGCCGGACTGGCTGGTGGCCGACACGCCCGCCGCCTATGTCCGGGCGGCCCTGCGTCTGGTGGCGGAAGGCGGCGAGCGCCTGGCGCTGCGCCGCCTCCTGCTGGACGAGGCGCGGGTGACGCGGCTGTTCGCCGGCGATCCCCAGGCCTTTCCCCGTGCCGTGCTGGCGATGCTGCGCGCCCGCCCGGCCGGGGGGCGGGACTGACCGCCTCCGGTTCGGGTCAGGAAACCGGTCAGGCGGATGGCGCCCTGGTGGGGCGGGGGGAAGGAGGGCCGCCGGCGGCCGCGGGGGAGGCCGGCGTTCCATCCGCCGGGATGCCCCGGGGCAGGGATATGGTGAACAGGGCGCCGCCGCCTTCGGCGTCGCTGACCGAGACCCGGCCGCCATGCAGTTCCACCGCGCGCCGGACGATGGACAGGCCCAGCCCCGCCCCGGTACCGCGGCGCCGGTCGCGGCGCCAGAAGCGCTGGAAGACCAGCTCGCGCTCGGCCGCCGGCACGCCCGGTCCGTGGTCGCGGACCCGGATGGCCGGGCAGGGAAGGGCCGAGAAGGTGATTTCCACCGTCGACCCCTCGGGGCTGTGGGCCAGGGCGTTTTCCACCAGATTGTTGATGGCCTGGCCCAGGACCTCGGCATTGCCGTCGACCGGCAGGCTGTCGGGTCCATCGACGGCGATGGTCCGGCCCTTGGCCCGTCCCACCGGGGCGAGATAGCTGGCGATGGCGCGGGTCAGCTGAGCCAGGTCGAAGGTGGAATGGGTGGCGGCGCCGATACCCTCCAACTCGGCGATGCGCAGCAACTGGGTGACGGTGCGCGAGATGATGGCGATGTCATCGAGCAGCGGCGCGCCCAGGGCCGGGTCCAGCGTCGCCTCGACCCGGGTGCGCAGCACGGTCAGGGGGGTCCGCAATTCGTGGGCGGCGTCCTCGATGAATTCGCGCTGGGCGCCGAAGGCGTGGTCCAGCCGCGCGAGGCCGGTATTGACCGCCACCACCAGCGGGCGGATTTCCAGCGGTACGTTGATCTCGGGCAGGCGGAAGCCGGTGGCCTGGGGGCCGATATGGGCGGCAGCTTCCGACACGCGGATCAGGGGGCGCAGCCGCCGGCGGGTGCGCAGCACCGCCATGGTCACCAGGATGAAGTAGATCGGCACCACGCTCCAGACGATCCGCGACAGCACCGCGCCCGCCACCTCGTCCATCAGCACGTCGCGGTGATTCATGTCTTCCGCCACCTGGACCAGGACCGGCCGACCGCCGACTGTGCCGCGGCGGGTGACCCCGAACAGCGCCGCCGTGCCGAGATGGGACTGGAAGGTGGGATCGTCGGGGCCGGGCGGCGCGGTCAGCCCGGCCGACGAGCACAGGATCCGGTCGTGGCCGTCGAGCACTGCGTAAATGTAGCGGCCGTAGGAGGGCGAGAACCGCGCCCGGGTGGCGGGGGGCAGGACCAGTTCGACACCGCCGTCGGGGGCGGCGCTCAGCCCGTGCAGCACATCGGCCGCCATCTCGCGCATGTCGCGGGATTCCAGGGCGCTCACCGTCGAACTCAGCACCTGCATCACCAACACGACGATGACCACCACCGCCGCCAGATGGGCGATCATCAGGTCGAAGGCCAACTCGCGCAGCAGCGAGGGGGGCTTCATTGCGGCCCGTCCGGGCTGGCGAAACGGTAGCCGACCCCCCGCTCGGTCTGCACGGTGGCGGTCGCCCCCAGGGCGTCGAGGCGCTTGCGCAGGCGGTGGATGTAGACGTCGATGGCGTTGGAGCCCACCTCGTCGTTGAAACCGAACATCGCCTCCTCCAGGACGGTGCGGGTGACCACCCGGCCGCCGCTGCGCAGGAACAGGCGCAGCAGGGCGCGTTCGCGGCGCGGCAGGTCGAGCCGGGTTCCGCCCACCGTCACCTCCTGGGTCGTCTCGTCCATGCTGATATTGCCGACGACATGGCAGGTGGGCAGCACGCCGGGCGGACGGCGCAGCAGCGCGTTCAGCCGGGCGAGCAACTCGTCGAGGGCGAAGGGCTTGGGCAGGTAATCGTCGGCGCCCGAATTCAGCCCGTGGATGCGGTCCTCCAGCCGGTCGCGGGCGCTCAGGATCAGCACCGGCGTGGCGACGGCGCGGGCCCGCAGCCGGCCGATCAGCGCCAAGCCGTCGCCGTCGGGCAGCGACAGGTCCAGGATGACCGCGTCATAGCGGGCCGACAGCGCCGCCTCGGTGGCGTCGGCCAGCGTCGCCATGCAATCGACCGCAAAGCCCGCCTTGCCCAGGCTGCCGGCCAGCAGTTCCGCCAGGCTGTCGTTGTCCTCGACCACCAGGATGCGCATGGCTCCGTCCGTCGGTTGCGGTTACGAGGCCGGCGGCGTGCCGGCCGGATTCCGGTTCCACCAGCCACCGCCCAGCGCCTGGAACAGCGCGGCGGTATCGGTGAAGCGGGCGGCCCGGGCCTGGATCAGGGTGACGCGGGCCTGCAACTCGGTCTGCTCGGCGTTCAACAGCGACGGATAGCCGACGGCGCCCAGGTCCAGCTGCTTGCGGGTGATCTCCAGGCTTTCGGCGGCGGCCTTCTCGGCGGCGGCCGCCTTCTCCAACGCCTCGGCATCCAGCCTGAGGGCGTGCAGGCTGTCGGCGACATTCTGGAAAGCGGTGATGACCGTGCCGCGATACTCGGCCCGCGCCTGATCGAACGCCGCCTCGGCCGCATGCTGCCGGTGCAGCAGGGCGAAGCCGTCGAACAGGGGTTGGGTCACGCCGCCCGCCAAGGACCAGAATCCGGTGCCAGGGGTGAACATGGCCATATTGGCAGGGTCGTTGCCGGCGAGCAATCCCGCCGCCGAGCCGAGATCGGCGGTCAGGTTGATCACCGGCAGGCGGCTGGCGATGGCCACGCCAACCGCAGCGCTGGCGGCATGCAGGTTGGCTTCCGCCTGGCGGATGTCCGGGCGCTGTTCCACCAATCGGGCCGGCAGGCTGACCGGCAGGTCGGGCGGCAGGGTCAGCTTGTCCAACTCGAAGGTCTGGCGGGGCGGCTGGTTGGGCAGGCGCCCCATCAGGGCGGCCAGGGCGTCGCGCTGCACCGCCAACTGCTTTTCCAGCGGCGGCAGTCCCTGACCGGCCTGGGCCAGCGCCGCCTGTTGGGCGACCACGTCGGCCTCGGCCACCTCGCCCAGGGCCAGTTGGCGCTTCAATACGTCCAGAAGCTCCCGCTCGATGCCGATGATGTCGGTGACGGCGGCGATCTGGCCGCGCAGGCTGGCTTCGTTGATCGCCGCCGCCACCAGATTGGCGGTCAGGGTCAGGTGCGCCGCCTCCAACTGGAAGAGTTGGGCCTCGGTCTGGGCATCCAGATTTTCCACCGCGCGCCAGTTGGCGCCCCACACATCGGGCGTGTAGGACACCGAAAGCTGCCCGGTATACAGGTTGTAGTACGGCGAGGGCGAATTGGTGATCGGTTGCAGGGTGCCGCTGGCGTTCTTGGCGCGCTCGGCGCTGAACCCGGCGGCGACCTGCGGGAAGAAGGCGCCACGCTGGGCGTCGGCGGTTTCCTCGGCCTGCCGCAGGGCGGCTTTGGCCGCCACAAGGGTGGGATTGGCCTTCAGCGCCTCGGCGATCATCGCGTTGAGCGGCTCGGAATGGAACAGGCGCCACCACTCGGCCGGAATGTCGGCGCCGCTCTTGAAATGCTGGGCCTCGCCGCCCGCCACCGGGGCGGCGACGGTGGCGCCCGGCAGCGGCGACGGGGTATAGCCCGCGTCCTTAGGGACGGCGGGCGGCGTGAAATCGGGTCCGACGCAGCCCGCCAGGAATACGGGGGCGGCGACGGCGGCCAGGACGGCGAGGGGCGCGGGGCGGGGCAGGGAGGGCATGGCGCTACTCCGCCGACTGGAATTGGAGGGCCGCCGAATTGGCCGGGCGGCGCGAGAACAGGTCGATCAGCACCGGCAGCACCACCAGGATCAGCACCGGGGCCAGCACGATGCCGCCCACCACCACCAGCGCCAGCGGCCGCTGCACCTGCGAGCCGATGCCGGTGGACACCGCGGCCGGCAGCAGCCCGACGCAGGCGGCGAAGCAGGTCATCACCACCGGGCGCAACTGCACCTGGCAGGTCTGGCGGATCGCCGCGGTGCGCTCCAGCCCATCGGCCAGCAGCCGGTTGAAATAGGACAGCACGATGATGCCGTCCATGGCGGCGATGCCGAACAGGGCGATGAAGCCGATGGCCGCCGACACGCTGAACGGCGTGCCGGTCAGGGCCAGGGCCAGCACGCCGCCCACCAGCGCCATGGGCATGACGCTGGCGGCCAGCAGCATGTCGGTCACCGAGCCGAAATTGAGGTAGAGCAGCACGCAGATCAACGCCAGGCTGATGGGCACCACCACCGCCAGCCGGGCCAGGGCGTCTTTCAACTCGCCGAATTCGCCCACCCATTCCAGGCGGTAGCCGCTGGGGATGTGCACCTCGTCGGCCACCTTGCGCTGGGCCTCCAGTACCGCGCTGCCCAGGTCGCGGCCGCGCACCCCGAACTTGATGGGGATATAGCGCTCCTGCTGCTCGCGGTAGATAAAGGCGGCGCCCGACACCAGCTTGACGTCGGCCACGTCGGTCAGCGGGATCTGCACCACGCCGTTGCCGTCGGGCGCGGGCGCGCCGATGGTGATGTGGCGGATGGCGTCCAGGCTGCGGCGGAATTTGGGGGCCAGGCGGACCATGATGGGGAAGTTGCGGTCGCTGCCCTCTTCATAGAGGTTGCCGGCCGCCTGGCCGCCGATGGCCGCCTGGATGGTGGTGTTGATATCGCCGGGAGCCAGGCCGTAGCGGGCGGCGCGCCGGCGGTCCACGTCGATCCTGACCGTCGGCTGGCCCAGGGAATTGAGCACGGCCAGGTCGGTGACGCCCGGCACGGTGGCCAGCACGTCCTTGATGCGTGCGGCGGTCTTTTCCAGGGTTTCCAGGTCGTTGCCGAACAGCTTGATGGAATTGGCGCCCTTCACCCCCGAGGCCGCCTCCTCGACGTTGTCCTCGATGTTCTGCGAGAAGTTGAATTCGACTCCGGGGAATTCTTTTTCCAGCGCGGCGGTCGCCTGGGCGATCAGCTTTTCCTTGTTCATGCCGCGCGGCCACGTATCGAAGGGCTTGAGCGGCACATAGAACTCGGCATTGAAGAAGCCGGTAGCGTCGGTGCCGTCGTCGGGCCGTCCGTCCTGCGAGACCACCGTCACCACCTCGGGGAAGGATTTGAGGATGTGCCGCATGCGGTTGACCGAGTGGTTGCCCTCCTCCAACGAGATGGACAGCGGCATGGTGGCGCGGATCCACAGATTCCCTTCCTCCAGCTTGGGCAGAAATTCCAGGCCCAGGCTATGGGCGCCCAGCCCCGCCACCGCGAACAGCACGCCGCCGCAGGCCGCCGTCAGCAGCCGGTTGGCCAGGGCGAAATCCAGCACCGGCCGGTACAGGCGGCGCAGGGCCCGCACCACCGCCGTATCGGTTTCGCGCACGTCGGTGCCCAGCAGCAGCCCCGACAGGGCGGGGGTGATGGTGAAGGTGGCGATCAGGCCGCCGGCGATGGCGTAGGCGTAGGTCCGCGCCATCGGCCCGAAGATGTGGCCTTCGACCCCGGTCAGGGTGAACAGCGGCAGGAAGCCG
>JAKAFA010000083.1 GCA_021818185.1 Pseudomonadota bacterium
TCCGATCTCCTTCGACCCGATGGATCTGGCGACGCCCGAGGCCTTCGGACGCGATCCCGATTTGGTCTGGGGCTGGTACGAGTGGCGGCGCATGCGGGTACGCCGCGCCGCCCCCAATCCCGCTCACCGCGCCATCGCCGCCCTGGCGGCGCGGGTGCCGGGCCTGACGGTGGTCACCCAGAACGTCGACGATCTGCACGAGCGGGCCGGCAGCCCGGCGGTCATCCATCTGCACGGCTCGCTGCACCAGCCGCGGTGCAGCCTTTGCGCCTACCCCTTCGCCCTGCCCGATGCCGAGCCCCTCGAACCGGAGGCCGGCCGGCGCCTGGCGCCGCCGCGCTGCCGGCAATGCGGCGGCGCGGTGCGCCCCGGCGTGGTGTGGTTCGGCGAAGCGCTGCCCGCCGACGCGTGGCGGGCGGCGGAAGCGGCGGCCGGCGGGTGCGACCTGTTGTTCAGCGTCGGGACGTCGGGTGTGGTCCATCCGGCCGCCGGGCTGCCCCTGTTGGCCGCCCGGCGCGGCGCCACC
Organism: Pseudomonadota bacterium; assembly: GCA_021818185.1. GTDB lineage: Bacteria > Pseudomonadota > Alphaproteobacteria > Rhodospirillales > Magnetospirillaceae > JAKAFA01. Next base: position 527 of record JAKAFA010000083.1, read on the forward strand.
ATTGTCCAGGTCAATCCCCATCCCACCGACCTGGACCGCGTCGCCGATCACAGCCTGCACGGGCCGGCCGGCGGCCTCCTGCCCGCCCTGCTCGCCGCCGCCTGGGGCGGGGAATAGGCCCTACACCAGGGCCATCGCCCCGACGCCGCCCAGAATCAGCAGCAGCAGGGCGCTGAGCATGGTGCGCCACCCGCCGGCCGCGCCGCGCAGGCCGAGGAAGTGGTCGAGGACCTGACGCGCCTTGACGAAGGAGGCGGCCAGCGCCACCAGATTGGCGACGGCCCCCACGCCTTCATGGGCGCCCATCAGGCGGACGACCACCGAAACGATGGTGAGTACGGCAAGGACGATCCAGGCACGGTAGAGATGGCGGCTCGCGGTCATGGCGCCTCAGCGGGTCAGGTAAAGGACGGGGAACAGCAGCAGCCAGATCATGTCGACCATGTGCCAGAAGGCGGTGCCGGTCTCCAGATTTTCCAGGCTGTCGTAGCGGGCGATGATCGCCAGCACCACCAGACCCATGACCACATGGGCGGCGTGGAAGCCGGTCATCAGATAGAATAGGGTGAAAAAGGTGTCGCTGCTCAGGCTATGGCCCAGCGCCGCCTCGCGGCTCCATTCCAGGCCCTTGATCACCAGGAAGGCCACACCGAGCAGTCCGGCCCCCCCCAGGCAGAGGCGCATGGTGCCGAACCGGTCGGCCCGGCGGGCCTCGACCGCCAGGGCGGCCAGCAGGCCGCTGGTCACCAGCAGCAGGGTGTTGATGCCGCCCATCCGCACGTCCAGCGCCGCCTGTCCGGCACGGAACACGTCGGGATAAACCAGTCGGGCGCCGCCGAAGCCCAGCAGGAAGGCGCCGAACACCAGCAATTCGCTGAGGATCAGCACCCACATGATGGGATTGCCGGGCAGGCTGGACAGGACACCCCAGGAATCGGATTGGGCGGACGGTTCTGACATGATTTCCTCAAGCGGCCAGATGACGGTACAGACGCGGCAGGGCGGCGGTCAGCTGGGCCAGATGGTGGACGATGGCGAAGGAGCCGCTGCCGAACAGATGGGGGAAATAGGCCTGGGCCTTGCGGTCGATGGTCACGCCGAACACCGTCAGGCCCTTGGCGCGGGTTTCCTGCACCGCCTTGCGGGTGTCCTCGATTCCGTATCGGCCTTCGTAATGGTCGACGTCGTTGGGCTTGCCGTCGGTGATGACCAGCAGCAGGCGGTGGCGGTTGGGCCGTTCCTCCAGCTGCGCCGCGGCATGGCGGATGGCAGCGCCGATCCGGGTGTAGAAACCGGGCTTGACGGCGCCGATGCGGCGCATGATGGGCTCACCGAACGGCTCGTCGAAATCCTTGATGGTGTCGACCTTGACCCAGGTCCGCTTGCGCGAGGTGAAAGACAGGACGGAGAAACTGTCGCCGCAAGCGGCCAGGCCGTGGGCGAACACCGCCAGCGCCTCCTTTTCCACGTCCAGCACCCGGCGGTTCTCGATCCAGGCATCGGTGGACAGCGAGGCATCAACCAGCACGGTGACCGCCAGGTCGCGGTCCATCGGCCGCCGCTGCATATAGACGCGATCCGAGCCCAGGCCCGAGGCGATCAGGTCGGAGCGGGCCCGCACCACCGCCTCGGTGTCCAGTTCGTTGCCGTCGGCCTGGGCCCGCAGGATCTGGGCGCGGGTGCGCAAGGCCTCGAACTGGCGCTTGACCTGGCGGATCCGCCGCTGCGCCGCCCGGTCGGGGGTCCAGGCCTCGCCCTCCTCGGCGGCGAGGGCGGTATGGACGGCGCAATGGCCGGGATAATAGGCGCCCTGCCGCCAATCCCACTCGGGATAGAGCAGCGGCCCGGTGAGGGCGGCGCAATCCATGGCGCCGGGCGGCAGGTCGAGGTCGAACTTCAGCCGGGTCGCCGCCTTGCGGGCATGCCGGCTCAGCGTCAACTGCTCCATGTCGTCGGCGGCTTTCTTCGCCTCGTCCTCGTCGTTGTCGTCGGCGCCACGATTGACATTGACCATGTCGGCGAGGGCCAGGATCTTCTCGAAGCGGTTGAGCGCCAGCGGGTCCTTGCGGTCGGCATTGTCCAGGGTGCGCCGCTCGGCCTTGCGCCGCTTGCTGTCCTGCTCCTCCTCGCCGCTGCCGTTCGGCTTGGGCTCGGCGTCCTCTTCGGCGGCGGTGGCGGCATCGGCGCGGTTCAGCGCCTCGCCCCACAGCGGCACCGGCAGGAACGGCTTGTATTCGCGCGGCGCCGTGGCGCCGGGGGCTAGATGGCGGCTGGCCGGCGCCGGGGCTCCGCCCAGCATTTCCACCACGCGGGCTTCGATCGCCGCCTCGGCGCCGGTCAGTCCGCGCCGCGGCCGCAGGTCCAACAGCGCCGCAGCCAACCGGCGATGGCGTGCCGCCAGGCCGGGAAAGGCGGCCAGCACCGCCGCGCTGGCCCGCCCGGCGCGGTCCAGGCGGTCCAGGTCGGCGGCCAGCGGATCGGCCGGCGGCGCGGCGGCCGGCTCGGCCTGCGCCAGGAAGGCGGCCAGCCAGAAGAACAGGTCGCGGTTGAGATCGGGATCGGGGAAATGGTCGATGACGTCGGGGAGGGCCAGGGAGGTTTCGTCGCGGCTGGCCAGCAGCATCCGCTCCTCCTCCATCCCAAGGCGCTGGCGCCAAGTCAGCCGGTGGGACGAGGTCTTGGCCGAGGCCGGCACCACCTGCACCCCGCGGTCGCCGCCCAGGCCGCGGAAGTACACCGCCAGCGGGCCGCGGACCGCATCCAGCGGCACCGCCGCCTGGGGGAAGCGCGGCCAACTGGGCCGCTCGCCAACCCAGCGGTGCCACAGCTGGCCGACCCGCTCCTCCAGTTCCAGACCCTGAAACAGCGACATGGCGCTTACCCGAACACCGCCTGAACCACCTCGTCGAGCCCTTTCTTGACGTCGGCATCGTCGGTCAGCGGCTCGATCATGGCGCATTGCACCGCTTCGGACACCGCCATGCCGGCGGCGATCAGGGTGGCGCAATAGACCACCAGGCGGGTGGACACGCCCTCTTCCAGGTCGTGGCCCTTCAGCGCCCGCAGGCGATTGGCCAGCAGGACCAGGGGCTGCACCCGCGCTTCCGGCAGGCCGCTCTCGGTGACGACCACCTGGCGCTCCAGCTCGGGCGGCGGAAAAGCGAATTCGATGGCGACGAAACGCTGGCGGGTCGAGGGCTTGAGCTGCTTCAGGATGTTCTGGTAGCCGGGATTGTAGGACACCACCAGCATGAAGTCGGCCGGCGCCTCCAGCAGTTCGCCGGTACGGTCGAGAGGCAGGATACGGCGATCATCGGTCAGGGGATGCAGCACGACGGTCACGTCCTTGCGCGCCTCGACCACCTCGTCCAGGTAACAGATGCCGCCGGTACGCACCGCCTGGGTCAGCGGGCCGTCGGTCCACACCGTGTCGCCCCCCTTCAGCAGGTAGCGCCCGGTCAGGTCGGCGGCGGTCAGGTCGTCATGGCAGGACACCGTGGTCAGCTGCCGGCCCAGCCGAGCCGCCATATGGGCGACGAAGCGGGTCTTGCCGCAGCCGGTGGGACCTTTCAGCAGCAGGGGCAGCCGATGGCGCCAGGCCAGTTCGAACAGCTCGCATTCCCGGCCGACCGGCAAATAGAAGGGGATGGCGTCAGCGGACATGCTCGCTCCTTGAATTTCGGCTTGTAACAACAGCTTAGCGGTGGGTGTCGATAACCGACTTGATGACGGTCAACCGATGTTGACAAAGAGGAAGGTGGCGATGAACAGGCTGGCGGCCGACAGGCCCAGCAGGGCCTTGAAGCCCAGCGCCCCCTGGCGCCACAACCGCACCGCGGTGGCGATGACCAGCGGCGTGATGATCACCAGCGACAGCCGCGACGTATCCTGGTTGCTGATCTGTTGCAGCTTCGACCATGAGAACGGCACGGACAGCCACCAGAGGACCTTGTCCATGGGCGAAACCTCGCGAAAAAATCCCGGGCCGGCCGCGGCCGGCCCGGGGAGGGGGGTCATTCCGCCGGCGCGTAGCCGACGGCCTCACGCGTCCGGGCGCCGGGAACCACCAGCGACCAGACGATCATCAACACACCAAGGACGACGAACACGCCGGCGCCCAAGCGGAACCAGTAGAACAGGCTCACCTGGTCCTGGACATCCATGTAGGTCATGCCCAGCACCCGCTGGAGATGAACCTGCACGACGCCGGCGAAGGTCAGCGCGAAGGTCATGAAGGCCATCGCGGCCGAAGTGACCCAGAATCCCACCATGTTGAGCACCTGGTTGTAGGGCGCGCGGCCCAGCAATTGCGGCATCGCATAGGTGAACATGGCGATGTTGACCATCACATAGGCGCCGTAGAAGGCCAGATGCCCATGCGCCGCCGTCACCTGGGTGCCGTGGGTGTAATAGTTGATGGGGGCCAGCGTGTGCAGGAAACCCCACACCCCGGCGCCGAAAAAGGCGAAGACCGAGCAGCCCAGCGACCACAGCAACGCCGCCTTGTTGGGATGATTGCGGCCGCCCTTCCACACCATGGTGAAGGTGAAGATGACCATGGCGAAGAACGGCAGGACCTCGAAGGTCGAGAAGATCGAGCCGATCCACTGCCAGTAAGCCGGGGTGCCGATCCAGTAGTAGTGATGGCCGGTCCCCAGGATGCCGCTGAACAGGGCCAGCGCGATGATGACGTAGAGCCATTTCTCGACGACCTCGCGGTCGACACCGGTCATCTTGATCATCAGGAAGGCCAGCACCGAGGCCATCACCAGTTCCCACACGCCCTCGACCCAGAGATGGACGACCCACCACCAGAACATCTTGTCGAGGATCAGGTTGCTGGGGTTGTAGAGCGAGAACAGGAAGAAGACGGCGATGCCCCACAGGCCCAGGAGCAGGACGTTGGTGATCGCCGTCTTGCGCCCCTTCAGCACCGTCAGGGTGATGTTGTAAAGGAACATCAGCGCCACCACGACGATGGCCAGCTTGATCCACAGCGGCTGCTCCAGGAACTCGCGGCCGACATGGATATGGAACAGGTAGCCGACCACCGCGGCCAGCGCACCGGCCAGGAACAGCCAGAATTGCAGGATGGCCAAGCCCGGGCTGTGCAGCTCGGTTTCCGCCTCCTCGGGGATCAGGTAATAGGCGCAGCCGAAGAATCCCATCAGCAGCCACACGATCAGCGCATTGGTGTGGATCATGCGGACAATGTTAAAGGGAATTACGTCGGCCAGCAGATTGGGCACGACATAAATGGTGCCGGCCAGCGTCCCCACCAGAACCTGCACGACGAACAGGGCAAGCGCACCACCGAAGTAGTAAAGCGCGACCTTCTGAGATTGGTATTTCATTGCGTCATCTCCTGCGTCAGCCGCTGACCTTCGGGGGCCAGTTCTGGGTCGGGATCTCGCTGGTCCATTTCAGGAAATCGATCAGATTGTCCACGTCCTTGGCGGACATATGGAACTGCGGCATCTGCCGGCGGCCCTCGACGTGCGACGGCTGCGCGGCGAACCAGGCCCTCAGGCCTTCCCGCGCCGCCACCGGGTCCTGGCGCCCACCGAAGCGCACCCAGACATTGCCCAGCTCGGGAGCGAAGTAAGCCCCTTCCCCCAGCAGGGTGTGGCAGTCGATGCAGGCGTGCTTTTCCCATACCTGCTTGCCGGCGGCGACCGACGGCGTGATGGGATTGGCCCGCGCGATGGTCTTCGCGCTGCTGACGCTTTGCGCCACCAGACCGACGAAGATCACAAAAAAGAAGACCGTGCCCCCATAAAAGATATTTCGGGCCGCGGCTTTCGTCAGTGTCTCGGACATGGTTGCTCCTCGGACTAACGGAGTCTGGGGAGGGTTGCCCGTGGTCACGGACGTGCCCCGCCAGTCCTCCCCCTGACGATCACGCTAGCCGTCTGTCGGGGGATGCCCCTTAACTCCGGTCAATCGGCGCCGCCATGAGGCCGATCTTCGGGATAGCAGGCGCAACCGCGGCCGCGTCCCGGTGTTGACCGGGCATGAAAAACGCGAAATCCGCGGCTGCCCCGCTGGCTCTCGCCGCTCTGCTGGCCGGTTGCGCCACCACGCCGGCCGGTCCGACCGTCCAGGTTCTGCCGGCACCGGGAAAGTCATTCGCGGCTTTCCAGGACGAGGTGACGGTATGCAAGCAATACGCCGCGAGCCAGGTGCAGGGTCAGGCCGAAAGCACCAACGAGCGGTCGCTGGGCGCGCTTCTGCTGGGCGGCGCCTTGGGGGCCGCCCTGGGAGGCGCCATCGGCGGCGGCGAAGGAGCGGGCATCGGCGCGGCGGGCGGCGGGGTGGCGGGAACGGCGCTGGGCGGCGCCCAGGCCCTAGGGAGCAAGGGAGACATCCAGCAGCAATACAACAATGCCTACGTCCAGTGCATGTACGCCAAGGGGAATCAGGTCGCGCCGGCCGGCTACTACACCATGCCCGGCCGCGCCGTTCCGGCCCCCTGACGGGCGGCTCGCCCCCCACTTGCCGATGGCGCCAGCCATCAACGACCTTGAGCCGCGAGTTGGACATCCGGTAAGTTCAGCGAGATCTGAACTGCCCAGGGGCCGCCATCCGCCGCCATGTCGCGCCGCTTCCTCGCCTCCCTCGGCCTGATGCCCGCCCTGTTCGTCGCGCCATCGGCCTCGGCCGCGTGGTGGGAGCCGCCGGCCGCCGGGTCCGATCAGGCCGGGCTGACGGGACCCGGCCCGGACGGGGACGGCGTCCACCTGTTCTCGCGCCGTCTCGGCCGTGGAGTCTGGCTGAGCCGCAACATGCACATGGTGCCCTATCTGGAAGTGGCCTCGTCGCCGGGCCCGGCACTGACCGCCGAACCCTCCCCCTATCCGGCCGCCGGCCATTTCCTGGTGGGCGCCCTGGCCAGCTATCGGTTGGCGCAACTGTGGACGGTGTCCTTCGATCTCGCCGCCGGCCGGCCGCTGGCCGCCGACCTCCTCGGCGACCCGCCCCGCTTCGCCAATGTCGAGCAGGAGGACCACGACATCTCCTGGCGGACCGCGATGAAGCTGGGTTACGCCCTGGGCAAGAATTTCAGCGCCTTTACCTCCCTGGAACTCGGCGACCTGAGCGGCGGACAGGCCGCCCTGCTGTCGCCCCTGCCCTACGTCAACCCGGTCGAGGCCTCGGTGCGCCTGGGCCTGACCTACCGGTTCCGCTGATGGATCTGCCTCGCCTGCTGCTGGTGGACGACGACGTCGATCTGGTCGAGATGATGCGGGAATATCTGGAGCCCGAGGGATTCCAGGTGGATGCCGCCCATGACGGCGCCATGTTCCGGGCGGCCAATCCGGCGGCGGCCGATCTGGTGATCCTGGACGTCATGCTGCCCGGCCACTCCGGCTTCGACCTGCTGCGCGACTTCCGCCGCAGTTCCGACGTGCCGGTGATCATGCTCACCGCCAAGGACAACGATGTCGATCGGGTGGTAGGGCTGGAGATCGGTGCGGACGATTACGTCTCGAAGCCGTTCAACCCTCGCGAATTGGTGGCGCGCATCCGCGCGGTGCTGCGCCGGACCAACCCGGACGGCAACAGGGCGGCGGCCGGCGAGGCGGCCGGCCGGCTGGTGATAGGCGACGTCCAACTGGATTCCTCGGCCCGCCAGGCCTGGTGCCGCGGCGCGTTGCTGGAGCTGACCACCGCCGAATTCAACCTGCTGGCCATCTTCCTGGAGCGCGCCGGCCAAGTGGTCAGCCGCGACGATTTGTCGCAGGCGGCCTTCGGGCGGCAGACCGGTGCCAAGGTGGACCGCAACGTGGACGGGCTGGTCAGCAAATTGCGACGCAAGCTGGACCCCGAGGGCATCGTCGAAGAACGCATCAAGACGGTGCGCAATGCCGGCTATATCTACGCCCTGGCCGCGGGCAGCGCCCGGTGAAGCCGGTCGTCCGCACCCTGTTCGCCAAGATCCTGCTGTGGTCGGTGTCGGTGCAACTGGTCACCGTCGGAACCATCCTGGCGCTGGTCACCTTCTACCTGCCGGAACCGCAGGAGGCGGTGGACAACGCCTTCAAGCTGTATGCGGCCACCGCGGTGACGCTGTTCGAGCGTTTCGGGCCGGAAGCACTGGACAAGTTCCTGGCGCGCAGCGGCCGCAATACTCTGCTGCGCCTGAAGCTGTCGGCCACCGATCCGGGGGCGAAATGCGGCCCGCGGTCCAACGACACCACCAGCATCCTGGCCCGCGGCCGGACCGGAACCTATTGCCTGACGGTGCGCGCCAGGACCGGCGGCCTGCCCGACAGTCCCGAAAGCCACCGCTCGCGGCTACAGATCACCATCCTGCTGGAGTTGGTGAGTTGCGCCGCCCTCAGCTTCTTCCTCGCCCGCTACCTGTCGCGGCCGATTTCCGAGCTGCGCCGCGCCGCCATCCGCCTGGCCAAGGGCGACCTGACGGCGCGGGTGGGGCCGCGCTTCGCCCGCCGCCGCGACGAGGCGGCCGATCTGGTGCGGGAATTCGACCAGATGGCCGACCGGGTGGTGGCGCTGATCGAGGCCCAGCGGCGGTTGATCGGTGACGTCTCGCACGAGATCAAATCGCCGCTGGCCCGCCTCAACCTGGCCCTGGGGCTGGCGCGGCGCGACGCCGAGCAGCACGCCCCGCGGCAGTTCGAGCGCATGCAGCGCGAGATCGACAGCATTTCCCAGCTGGTCGGTGAATTGCTGACCCTGGCCAGCCTGAACGCCGCTCCGGCCCGGCCACTGGACCAGAATTTCGATCTGGGCGCGGCCGTCGCCGACGTGGTGGCCGACATCGCCTACGAATCCCCCGGCCGCGCCCCCGACCTAGCCCTGGCGCGGCCCGCCGAGGCGCTGATGGTGCGGGGCGACCGCGCCCTGCTGGCCCGCGCCGTCGCCAATGTGGTGCGCAATGCCGTGTTCTACACCCAGCCCGGCGCCGCCATCGAGATCGCCTGCACCGCGGCCGGCGCCGGGCGGGTGCGGGTAACCATCCTCGACCACGGCCCCGGCGTGCCGGACCATGCGCTGGCCCGGCTGTTCGACCCGTTCTACCGCGTCGACGACGCCCGCACCCGCCAGACCGGCGGCACCGGCATCGGCCTGGCCATCTGCCGGCGGGCCATCGAACTGCACGACGGCCGGGTCGAAGCCCGCAACGTCGCCCCCCACGGCCTGGCGGTGACCATCGACCTGCCGCGGCTGGCGGCGGTCGCGGAACAATTCTCCACACATCTCCGCGACCGATTCGGCTAGGATCGGCGGATGAACAAGGCCGCGGCCCGAAAGGCGAAGCCCCGATGACCCGCAGATCGCTCGGCATGATCGGCATTGTTGCCGCCCTGGGCTTGGCCGCCCCGCCCGCCCTGGCCTTTTCCGGCGACCGTCCGTCCGACGACGGCGGGTCCGACTACCAGTCCGAGCCCCCCGACGAGCCGCCGCCGGCCGATTACCGCTATTCCGGCAACGGCTTCAACGTCTCGATGAGCCGCGATCCCGCGGCGCCCTCCGACGAGTCCCGGCCCGCCGCGACCGACGAATCGCGCCAGGCCGACCAGCCGGACCGGCCGGGTTTCTTCGGACGGATCTTCCACGACCTGTTCGGCGGCTGATTCCCGCCGCGCGGACGGGGCGGAAAGCCCATCAATCTCCCCGCCGCCCCATCCATCTCCACACAACTCCACGAAGGCGGGCGCTACCCTCGAAGCCGTTGGAATTCGAGCGGAGACCCTGCCATGCCTTTACCACCCGCCCCGCCTCGGCGGCGGCCCGCCGCGGCCCCGATTCCGGAAACGGCTGGACCGCTGGGAGGGGGGTGAACCGCCATGTTCGAGGTGATCCCTCCCACCCACTCCCTGCGTCCCCAGGTCGAAGACGCCATCCGCACCGCCTATCGGCGGGAGCATGACGCCCGGCTGGGGGCCTTTCCCTGGTGGCTGGTGGCGGAAACCTGCGAGGAAGGCGTGACCTGCGCCGCCTCGCTGCGCTTCGCCGACGACGGTTTCTTTTCCGAGGCCTATCTCGACCGGCCGGTCGAGCAGGCGATCGGCCATTGCCTGGGACTCCGCGCCGATCGCAACGCCCTGGCCGAAGTGGGAACCCTTGCGGCACCGCGACCCGGCGCCGTCGGCCCCCTGGTGCTTGGGATCATCACCCTGCTGCGGGCCCGCGGCACGCGCTGGGCCATCTTCACCGCCACGGCACGCCTGCGCACCCTGCTGCGCCGCACCGGCATTCCCCTGGTGGAGCTGGCCAAGGCCGATCCCGCCCGGGTGGCCGGCGCCGAATCCTGGGGCGGCTACTACCGGCACGACCCGCGGGTAATGCTGGTGGGCGATTGCATGCTCGTCCCGGCCGGCGAGCCCCGCTCCCGGTGCGGCCATGCTTAGGGTGCTGGAATCCATCGTCGGCCGGGCGGCGGCCGAACCGAACCGCCCCGCCCTGCTCGACGAGGCCGGGGCGATGACCTATGGCGAGTTGACGGCGGCGGTGCGGCGCACCGCCGCCTGGGCGCAATCCCTGCCGGCCACCGTCGGCTTGCTGGCCCCCAAGGACCGGCAGGCGGTGATCTGGCACTTGGCCCTGGCTTGGGCCGGGCGCACCGTGGTGCCGCTGCCCGACTTCTTCGCCCCGGCGCAGCTGGCCCATATGGCCGCCGACGCCGATATTGCCGCGGTGGTCGCCGCGCCGGCGGTGGCCGACCTTGCCCGGGGGCTGGGCCGGCCGGTGCTGCAGCCCGCGGAGGCCGAGCCGGACCACGACGGCCCAACCGGCGGCGCCCGCTGGATCATCTATACCTCGGGGACCACCGGCCGCCCCAAGGGCGTGGTGATCGGCGAAGCCCAGATCGACGCCAGCGTCACCGCCCTGGCCCTGGCGGCGGCCGCCGGCCCCACCGACCGCATGCTGTCCGTGCTGCCCTTCGCCCTGCTGCTGGAACAGGTGGCCGGCATCGCCCTGCCGCTGGCGTTGGGGGCCGCGGTCGCCCTGTGCCCCGATCCCCGCGGCCTGGCGGCGGCGGCCGAGCGGTTCGCCCCCACCGCCACCATTCTGGTCCCCGAGCTGCTGGCCGCCTGGGTGGCCGGTCTGGAGGGCGCCGGACGCCAGGCACCGGCCAGCCTGCGCTTCGTCGCGGTGGGCGGCGCCCCGGTTCCGTCGGCCCTGGCCGAGCGGGCCTGGGCGGTCGGCCTGCCGGTCTACGAAGGCTACGGCCTGTCGGAATGCTGTTCGGTGGTGGCGCTCAACCGCCCCAATGAGCGCCAGGGCGGAACCGTCGGCCGGCCGCTGCCGGGCGTGGAGGTCACCATCGAGGACGGCGAGATCGTGGTGACCGGCACCACCGTGATGGCCGGCTATCTCGGCGGCGGCCCGGCCGGCGGGCGCCACCGCACCGGCGATCTCGGCCATTTCGATGCCGCCGGACGGCTGGTGGTCGAGGGACGGCGGGACGAGATGATCGTCACCACCACCGGCCGCAACATCCAGCCGGAATGGATCGAGACCATGATTTTGGCCGACCGGCGCATCGCCCGCTGCGCAGTGGTCGACGGCGGCAGCTACCCGCGGGCCGTCCTGGTGGCGGCCGATCCGCGACTGGCCGAGGCCGACGCCGGCACCATCGACGCCCTGGTGGCCAGGCTGACCGCCGCCGCCCCGGAATACGCCCGACCGCAGGCCAACCGTTTGGTCTCCGAAGCGATGCTGCATCGCCAGCACTGGATCACCGCCAACGGACGGCTACAGCGCCGGGCCATCGCCGCTTATTACAAGGAGTTCCCATGACCTGGTCGTTCTACCAGCATCTGGTCGCCGCCACCGCGGCGGACGAGGCCGAGTTCCGCGCCATCCCCCTGATCCGCACGGCGATCGCCGAGGGGGTGGAACGCGACCGTTACCTGGCGTTCCTGGCCAGCGCCTATCACCACGTCCGGCATACCTGCCCGCTGCTGGGGCTGGCCCTGTCCCATTGCGGCCTTGCCGACGGCGAGTATCGGGCCGGGCTGCTGCACTACCTGGCCGAGGAACAGGGCCACGAGGACTGGATCCTCGACGACATCGCCGCCCTGGGCGGCGACCGCCAACGGGTGGCCGCCGGCCAGCCCCCCTTCGCCGTGCGGATCATGGTCGCCTACGCCTATCACGCCATCGAGCGGATCAGCCCCTATGCCCTGCTGGGCATGGTCCATGTGCTGGAAGGCATGTCGGTGGCGTTGGCGCGCGCCGCGGCCGGCGCCATCCGCCAATCCTTGCAGGTCGGGGAAGGCGGCGGCGGGTTCACCTACCTGATGTCGCACGGCCAGCTCGACGAAAAGCATGTCGCCCAATTCGCCGATCTGCTGGACCGCATCGACACGCCGGACCGCCGGGCGCTGATCATCCAGGCGACCAGGGATTTCTACCGCCTGTACGGCGACGTGTTCCGCGCCCTCGCCCCCACTCCGGAGGTCGGCCATGCGGCTTGACGGCATCATCGCCCTGGTCACCGGGGCCGGTTCGGGGATCGGCCGCGCCCTGGCACTGGAACTGGCGCGGCGAGGCGCCCGCCTGCTGCTGGTCGGCCGGCGCACCGCGGCGCTGGAGCAGACCTGCGCCCAGTTGCCGTATACCGAGAAGGGAATCGTCCTGCCGGCCGACATCACCAATCCGGCCGACCGGGAAACCCTGGTGCGCCGGGTTGCGGCGCTGGGCAAGCTGGACCTGCTGGTCAACAATGCCGGCGTGATGGTGTCGGGCCCGGTGGAGGCCGACGACCAGGAGGTGCGGCGCCGGGTGATCGACACCAACCTGCTGGCGCCGATGGAACTGACCTCGGCCCTGCTGCCCCAGCTTCGGGCCGCCGCCCCGTCCCGCATCGTCAACGTCGGATCGATGTTCGGCGACATCGCCTTTCCCTATTTCAGCACCTATTCCGCCAGCAAGTTCGGCTTGCGCGGCTGGTCCGACGCCCTGCGGCGCGAGCTGGCGCCGGCCGGCATCGGCGTGACCTATGCCGCGCCACGCGGCACCCGCACCCCGGCGGCCGACCGCTTCGCCGGCCTGGCCGAGGCGTTCGCCATGCGCCTGGACCCGCCGGAGCGGGTGGCCGTCCAGATCGCCGACGCCATTGCCGCCGACGCCCCCACGGCCTATCCGCGCGGGCCGGAGCGGCTGTTCGTGCTGCTGCAACGCCTGCTGCCCCGGGCCATCGACCGGGCGCTGGGCCGCCAGTTGGCCAAGGCGGCGGCACGGCTGGCGGTGGCACTGGTGTCGGTGGGCACCGTCGCCCAGGCCGGCACCGCCCAGGCCGCCGACCTGACCGTCACCGTGGCCGGAATCCGCGGCACCACCGGGAAAATACGGGTCGACCTCTATTCCGACCCCGACACCTTCCGCCATGAGGACCGGGCCCGGCAGGTGATCGTGCTGCCGGCCGCGCCGGGCAAGGCGCAGGCGGTATTCCGCAACCTTCCCGCCGGCCGCTATGCCGTGCTGGCCTATCACGACGAGAATGGCGACGGGAAGCTGAACCTGATTCTGGGCATGTTCCCGGCCGAAGGCTGGGGCCTGTCCAACGACCCCACGCCCATCGGACCGCCGGCCTTTGCCGATTCCGCCTTCGACGTCGCCGATCCGGCAACGGCCATCACCGTCCCCCTGCACTACTGAGGCGCCGCCGGCCCAGCCGATAGGGGGCAAGCCACGGAACTCCCGGTCCGGTTCGGCTGTTGGCCCCAGGACACGAGCACGAGGGATCCGCCATGCCTGCCCGTCGCCTGATCCTGATCCTAGTCGCGGCGGCCGGCCTGCTGGCCGGAGCAGCGGATGCGCGGGCCCAGGATTCCGCCTCGGCCCAGCACTTCGTCGCCGACTTGGCGGCCGAATCCATCCGGGTGATGACCGGCCCCGGCCTGAGCGACGAACAGCGCCGCCGAGAATTCCGCCGCCTGTTCCTGGGATCGGCCGACATGCCGACCATCGACCGGCTGGTGCTGGGCCGGTACTGGCGAGTCGCCACCCCCGAACAGCGGAACCGGTTCGAAAAGCTGTTCGAGGAACTGATGGTCTATACCTGGTCCAACCGGTTCAAGAACACCGCCGGCAGCGTGCGGTTGGAGATTTCCGGCACGGCGCCCGAGCCGGGCGGCGGCATCCGTGTCGAATCCACCATCGTGCGCCAGAACCAGCAGCCGATCGCCGTCGGCTGGCGCATGCGCGCGGTGGATGGCAAGTGGCGGATCATCGACCTGACCGTGGCGGGAACCTCGATGATCACCACCTATCGCCAGGAATACGCCGCGGTGATCGCGGAAAACGGCGGCTCGGTGGACGCCCTGCTCCAGGCGCTACACCGCAAGCTGGCGCAATTGGCCCAGGCCGGCTGACCAAGCGGGATGGCGCGACGGCGCCGCACTCGGCCGACCGCCCCGCCGCACGCTGTCGGCATGCGGCGGGGTGGCAACCGGGACTGGCGTCAGAATTCCGCCCAGTCGTCGCCCTCGGTCTTGGCCGGCGCCTTCGGCCGGGGGGCCGGCTTGGCGGGAGTGGGCTTGGCGGCGGCCTTCGCCGTGGCGGCAGGCTTGGCAGCGGCCTTGGCGGCGGGCTTGGCCGCCGCGGCCTTCACCGGATGGACGGCGGGCCGCGACGCCGGCGCGCGCACCGCCGTGGCAGGCGCCTGGTGCTGCGCCTCGATCCCGGTCTTGAAGAAGCTCATCTGCCGGGTCAATTCCCGCGCCTGCTCCTCCAGCGAATTGGCCGAGGCGGCGGCTTCCTCCACCAGGGCGGCGTTCTGCTGGGTCATCTCGTCCATCTGGGTAACGGCGGAATTGACCTGATCGATGCCCGAGGCCTGTTCCTGACTGGCGGCGGCGATCTCGCCCACGATGTCGGCCACCCGCTTCACGCTGCCCAGGATATCCTCCAGGGTCTTGCCGGCGCCCTTGACCAGATCGGCACCCTGCTTGACCTCCTGGGTGCTTTCGCCGATCAGCCCCTTGATCTCCTTCGAGGCCTGGGCCGAACGCTGGGCCAGGTTGCGCACCTCCTGCGCCACCACGGCGAAGCCCTTGCCGGCGTCGCCGGCCCGGGCCGCCTCGACCGCGGCGTTCAGGGCCAGCAGGTTGGTCTGGAAGGCGATCTCGTCGATCATGCC
>JAKAFA010000328.1 GCA_021818185.1 Pseudomonadota bacterium
TCGATGCCGGGGCGCTGGCCCGCTACGCCGTGGTGTGGGGCCGCTGGGTCGATGCCGAGGCCGAGATCAAGCGGCGCGGGCCGGTGGTCAAGACCGAGGGCGGCAACGTCATCCAGAACCCGTTCCTGGCGGTGGCCAACAAGTGCCTGCTGCAGATGGCACAGATCGAGAGCGAGTTCGGTCTGACCCCGTCGTCGCGATCACGCATCCGCATGGCCGAGCCGGCCGAGACCATCGATCCGTTCGAGGAGTTTCTCAATCGTGGCAAGGACGCGTAAGGCGCCCGCGCGCTCGGCGCGCAAATCGACAAGAGCGCCGCCCTGCGCCGTCGAGGCTTACGCCCGCGCCGTGGTTGCCGGCGAGGTGGTCGCCGGTCGGCTGGTGAAGCTGGCCTGCCAGCGGCATCTCGACGACTTGGCGGGCGGGAAGGCCCGCAGGCTGGTCTGGGACGGGGCCGCCGCTCGCCACGCGATCGAGTTCTTCGGCCATCTGCGCCATTCCACCGGCGAATGGGCCAACCGGCCCTTCGACCTCCAGCCCTGGCAGGCCTTCGTCATCGGTTCGTTATTCGGCTGGAAGCGGGCCGATGGGTTGCGCCGCTTCCGCACCGCCTATGTCGAGGTGGCGCGCAAGAACGGCAAGTCGGTGATGCTGGCCGGCACCGCCCTTTATGCCCTGGTGGCCGACGGCGAGCCGGGCTCGCATGTCTATGCCGCCGCCACCACCCGCGATCAGGCGCGCATCGTCTTCGGCGAGGCCGAGCGGATGGTCGAGGCCAGCCCGCCGCTGCGCGCCCGGGTCACCCGCACCGTCAACAATCTGGCCGTGCTGGCCACCTCGTCGTGGTTCCGGCCGCTATCGGCCGACGCCTCGAAAATGGACGGCCTCAACATCCATTTCGCCGCGGTCGACGAGGTGCATGAGCACCCCGGTCCGGAGATTGTCCAGAAGCTCAACACTGCCACCGGCGCGCGGCGCCAGCCGCTGATCTTCGAGATCACCACCGCCGGCCACGACCGCCATTCGGTGTGCTGGCAGCATCACGAGTTCTCGGTCAAGGCGCTGGAAGGCAGCATCCCGGCCGAGACCACCGAGTCCTGGTTCGCCTACATCGCCACCATCGATCCGGGCGACGATTGGACCGACCCGGCGGTGTGGATCAAGGCCAATCCCAGCCTCGGCGTCACCGTCAAGGTGGAAGACCTCAAGCGCCAGGTCGACGAGGCGCGCGAGATGCCGGCGCAGCAGAACGCCATCCGCCGGCTGCGTCTCAACGAATGGACCGAGCAGGTCACCCGCTGGCTCGACATGGGCGTCTGGGACGAGGGCGGCCCGCCCAAGGTCACCGCCCCGGCGGCGGTCAAGGCCGAGATGGATGCTCTGGCCGAGCGGCTGGAGGGCCGACCCTGCTATGGCGGACTCGACCTCGCCCGGGTTAACGACCTGTCGGCCTTCGTGCTGCTGTTCCCGCCGGTTGATCCCGGCGAACGCTGGACCACGCTATGCCGGTTTTGGGTGCCCGAGGAGGACATCTTGCGCCGGGCGCGGCGTGATCGGGTGCCCTACGATCTCTGGCGCGACCAGGGCTGGCTGGTGGCCACGCCCGGTAACACCACCGATTTCGCCTTCATCGAGCAGGAGATCCTCGACCTCGCCGGCACCTTCGACCTGCGCGAGATCGCCTTCGACCGCACCTTCGCCGGCGAGATCGTCCAGAACCTGCAGGACGAGGGGCTGACCCTGGTGGAGTTCGGCCAGGGCTTCCTCAGCATGGCGGCGCCGACCGCAGAATTGGAACGGCTGATCGTCAGCCGGGCGCTGTGGCATGGTGGCCACCCGGTGCTGCGCTGGAACGCCTCCAACGTCGCCGTGCGCCAGGACCCGGCCGGCAACATCAAGCCCGACAAGGAGCGCTCGACCGAGCGTATCGATGGCATCTCGGCGCTGATCAACGCCCTGGGACGGGCGATGGTGCGCGGCGAGGCCGAGCGCTCCGTCTACGAGGAGCGAGGATTCCTGGTGTTCTGAAAGCCCAAGCCGGCCAGGGCGGCTACCGCAAACAGCATTTCTTGTACTTCTTCCCGCTGCCGCAGGGACAGGAGTCATTGCGCCCGACCTTCGTCTGTTTCGACGTCCCACCGGGGCTGCCTCCGGCCAGGCCATCGAACGCGAATGGGCTGGAGAAGTATTTCGGCCTCGGTGTCGAGCGCCGTGTTCTCAGACCAAGGTCGAGTTCGACATCCTCGATGTCGCCAGCGATCGAGATGTCGATGACATCCCGTTGGAAGGCGTCACGAATGAGGTCGATGGCCTCGATGGCCCGGAAGTCGATCAGGACAGATACGGCGAAGCCGTTCGCCAGACGTCTCTCCGATGAATTGCCTTCAAGCATCCGTGTCAGGATGCCGATGCATTCGCCGCGGCATTGTGGATGTCGCTGGACGATGTGCCTGATGCCATCGATCGCCGCCGATTCATGCACCGCCGTGTTCAAAGGATCGCCGAGATAGGCTGCGATGTGCGGAATGGACGGCGGTCCGATCATGCCGAGCACCTGTGGAATTTCTTCCGCAGCCGGTTCATCGCCGATCATCGTCTTCGACAGGTCCAGCAAGGGGCCAGCGGCCTCTTCGGCCCCCATCTGCCCCAGCGCCCGCCATGCATGCATCGATGCCCACATGACCCGGTCATCAGCGTGGGTGCCGAAGCTCAGGCCCGTGTCGCAGGCGAGGCGGATCAGGTCGGGAACATGCGCAGGCTCAAAACCGAATTCGGCGACATACTCGGGCCATTCTTCGGGACCGACGCTCCCTCTGTCGCCAATGGCAGGAAGGCGGCCAACAGGGTCGGTGTATTCCGCCTTGGAGATGTCGCTCTTCGAACTGCCGGTCACATCGCACCTGCCAAGTCGCCCCGTTTCACCCAGGCGCAACATTAGCCGAGGCCCAGGGCGAGTCCAATCGCCGGGTCCCTTTCTGCAAGGATCGACAGGATGCACCTCCACAGGGGTATGCGCGTGGCTGCTCACGTGGTCCCGGACCTGCTGCGCGACCTCGCCGGCCTCGCCGGTGTCGCCGCCATCAGCACCGGTGCCTGGATGGCCTGGCCGCCGGCCGGCTTCATGGTCGGTGGCGCCCTGGTGCTGGCCGGTGTCCTGCTGTCGGTCCGCCAGGACGCGCCGCCTCCATCTGCCGACGGTGACGGCTGATGCGCGGCCTGTTCGGCGCGATGGTGGCGCCCCGCCGCCGTGGCGCCACCC
>JAKAFA010000084.1 GCA_021818185.1 Pseudomonadota bacterium
CGTCCGAGGTGGCAACCGGATAGTCCACCACATAGGTCGGCACGATGCCGAAGCGGTCGAAGATGCGCTGGGCCAAAGGCTGATGGGCGATGTTCCCGACGGAGGTGGCCGCGCGATCGAAGGGCGCGTGCCAGTCGAACTCCTCTTCGGTATCCACCACCACGGTCAGGGTCGGCGGCCAATCGGCCGGCAGCGGCAGGAAGGCGGGGCGCAATGCGCCGAGCAGATCCGCCGCTCCGGCGGCCATCATCTGGTCCTGCACTCGCCCGTCCCCCATCAACCGGTATCGTGGCGGGAAAATAGCGATGGCGGCGCGGCGCGGGGATGGCCGCATCGGCCCTAGACGCAGGGGCATAGCGCGCCGGAAAAATCGCATGGATCCTCAGGGCAAGGCTGCGGCATCTTCCGCCTCAACGGCCGAGGATCGCCGCCAATGGCGGAATTGGTAATAAAGGCGGCCCAGATACTCGTGGGCGGCGTAATAGGCGTCGGTGAGGGCGTTCGGATCGGGGGCCATGGTCAGCCCGCTCCAAGCCGGCGGGCCCCGGTATCCGGTGGGGGCGGGGATCACTTCGAACCCCGCCGCCCGGAACTCCGGCACGGCGCGCGCCAGATGCCAGGCGTGGGTGACCAGCAGGATGCGGCGGATGCCCAGCGGCAGCAGGATGTGCGCGCTGAAACGGGCGTTGTCGTAGGTATCGGCGGCCTGGGTCTCGGCCCAGGCCACCGGCACGCCGAACTCCGCGGCCAGGGTTTGGCGCATGGCGGCGGCCACCGCCGCGCCGCCGCGGCGGGGCGGGCCTCCGGTCACCAGGATGGGCAACCCGCTGCGCCGGTGCAGGGCGGCGCCGTAGCGCAGGCGTTCCAGGGTCAGCGGCCCGGGCGAGCGGGCGGCGAATTCGCCATAATCGCGGACTTCGGCCCCCAGGATGACGATGGCCTGGGCGCCGGCCGGCAGGGGGCCGTCGGCGGGCAGGGGGGGAAAGGTGCGCGCCAGTCCGTAGAGCAGCGTGCTGCTGACCGCCGGTAGCGACAGCAGCAGCGCCACCAGGGCCGCCGCGGCGGCGATGCGCCGCGACCGGGCGACGGCGGCGGCGATCAGCAGGCAGGCCGGTGGCAGCAGCAGGGCTTTGGCCAGGGCGTACATGGGCGCGGCCCCTTACGCCTCGTCCGGCTCCGCCGCGGCCGCCGCCCGGGGGCGCCGGGCGGCCCAGCGGCGCAGGCCGGCCTCGATGCGGGTCGCCAAGCCGCCGCGCTGGAGCGCGAGCCAGGTCAAGTCGTCGGCGCAGGACGCCAGATTGCGCTTGTAACGGCTATCGCCCGCCAGGAAGCAATAACGCCGCAGCCCCTCGGCCGCAGCCTGTCGCATGGCCAGGAGATGGGTGACCAGGCCGGGTTTGAGTTTGGCGTCCGCCTCGTAGCGGAAACCGCTCTGATAGGCGTAGGCGTCGCCGTGATGGCGGAAGTTGTAGAGGTAGCCTATCGCTTCGTCCCCGGCGGAAGCCCGCAGCACTTCGACCCCGCCCAGGAGGTAGGACTCGGCGATCAGCCGGCGGTGGAAGCGGCGGAACGAGTCCGAGGCGAAGGCGCCCGGCCGGCCGCGCGCCTGCCAATAGGGGGTGTGGAGGGCTTCCAGCGCGTCCAGCCAGTCCAGTGCCTCGGCAGCCGATCCGGCCCGCTCCAGCACCAGCGGCCCGCGTTCGGCGTAGAGGCGCATGGCGCGGCGGATCTGGCGGCGGGTGCTGCTGCCCAGGCCGTCCAGCGGGTCGGCCCCGCCGCCGGCCGCCAGGTCGGCGTAGGGGGCGGGATAGCGGCGCAACAGCCGGACCGGCCCCGAGCGGGCACAGGTGTCGGCCAGAGCGGGGCCGATGCCGCCCAGATGGACCTCCCGCCATCGCCCGGGCAGGACGGCGCGGCGTAGGGCGGCCAGGCAGGCCGCCTCGACGGCTTCCGCCTCGTCGCGCCGGGCCAGGATGCCGTTGTATTCGATCATCACCCCGTCGCAGGCCGGATCGCCGGTTTCGTTCAGGTGCAGCGACGGGCGGCGCAGGATGTCCCACGGGCGGCCGGCCACCGCCCCCAGCAGGGCGAGGCCGACCAGGACGCCGTCGCGACGGGCCGCCAGACGCAGGGGTGGGCAGCCGAATTCGGCCGCCAAGGTGCCGACCCACGACCACGACAGGAAAAAGGAGGACTCGGCCTGGGCTTCGAGCATCTGCCAGTCGCGCCGCAGTGCCTCGAGCGGCGGGCAGGGTTCTATGGCGGCGACGATCGGCGCGGCGCACCGCACGACGGCGGCTGGATGGTCGGCGGTATGGAGGTCCATGGGATGTCAGCGTCCTTCCCATGCCAGGGCCGAGCCGACGATGGCCTCAAGGTCGTCGTAGCGGGGCTGCCAGTTCAGCCGGGCGCGGATGCGCGCCGTATCGGCCACCATGCTGACGATATCGCCGCGGCGGCGGGGGCCGGCCGCCACGTTCAGCGCCCGGCCGGCCAGCCGTTCGGTCGCCGCGACGATCTGGCGCACCGAAAAGCCCCGCCCGTAGCCGCAGTTCAGCACCTCGCTGTCGCCGCCCGCCATCAGGTGGTCGAGGGCGGCCAGATGGGCGGCGGCCAGGTCGGTGACATGGATGAAATCGCGGATGCAGGTTCCATCGGGCGTCTCGTAATCGGTGCCGAACACCGTCATCCCGTCGCGTTTGCCGGTTGCCACCTCGCAGGCCACCTTGACCAGATGGGTGGCGTTGGGGGTGGATTGGCCGCTGCGGCGGGCTGGGTCGGCTCCGGCCACGTTGAAATAGCGCAGCGCCACATAGCGCAGCGGACAGGCCGCCGCCACGTCGCGCAGCATCAGTTCGGTCATCAGCTTCGACGTGCCGTAGGGGGTGATGGGGCGCGGCGGCTCGGCTTCGTCCACCGGCAGGCGGGCGGGATTGCCATAGACCGCGGCGGTGGACGAGAACACCAGCCGCTTGACCTGGGCCATCACGCAGGCGGCGATCAGCGCCCGGCTGACCGCGGTATTGTTGTGGTAATAGGCCAGGGGATCGCTGACCGAGTCCGGCACCACCGTCGAGCCGGCGAAATGCAGCACCGCCTCGCAACGGTATTTCTGCAACAGCCCGCTGACCAGCTCGACGTTACCGGCATCGCCGTAGATGAAACGCGCCTTGGCCGGGGTCAGGGCCCGCAGCCCGGTGGAGAGGTTGTCCACCACCACCACCGACCAGCCGGCATCCAGCAGGGCGAGGGCGACGTGGCTGCCGATGTAGCCGGCGCCGCCGGTGACCAGAACGCATCCGTTGTTCATCCGTGTTCCCCTTGCCGTCCGGGCGGCGAGGCGCTGCCGCCGCTGGCGCACATGGGGAAGGGGAGGCGGTGCCCCCATATGCCGGTGGTGCCGGGCACGCGCCGCCTTATGCATGCCGCGCCTATGGCCCCCGTCCGCTGCCGGGCCGGGAGCCGGGCTGCTACAACCGCCCTGGTTGGCCGGGGGCGGAAGGGCTTGGCATGCGGATTCTCTACCTGCACCGCACCGCGTCGAAGGACGGCCAGGACGTCCACATCACGGAAATGGTGGCCGCCCTGCGCCGCCAGGGCCATACGGTCAAGGTGGTGGCGCCGCCCCAGGCAGAGGCAGCCCGGTTCGGCGACGGCGGCGGCTGGGTGGCGCGCCTGAAGCGGCGCCTGCCCAGGCCGCTCTACGAGATCCTCGAACTGGCATATTCGGTGCCGGCCTACGTCCGGCTGCGGCGGGCCTGGCGGGACTTCCGGCCGGACCTGCTTTACGAACGCTACAACCTGTTCTTCCTGGCCGGGCTATGGCTGAAGCGGCGGACCGGCATCCGTTATCTGGTCGAGGTCAATGCTCCTCTGGCCGCGGAACGGGCCGCCCATGACGGCCTGGCCCTGCCGGCCCTGGCTCGCTGGAGCGAACGGGCGGTATGGCGGGCGGCGGATGCCGTCCTGCCGGTGACGGCGGTTCTGGCCACCACCCTGCGCCAAGCGGGGGTGTCCGCCGAGAGCATCGAGGTCATCCCCAACGGCGTGGACCGCACGCGGTTCCCGGCCAGCGTCGATGGCGCCGATTTCCGCCGCGCCCAGGGGCTGGAGGGGCGGCTGGTGCTGGGCTTCACCGGCTTCGTCCGCCCGTGGCACGGCCTGCCGCGGGTGGTCGAGGCGATGGCGGCCTGGGGCGCCGAAGTCGATGCCGTGCTGGTGGTGGCCGGCGACGGACCGGGCCTGGCCGAGTTGGAGGCCCAGGCCCGGCGCGCCGGCCTGGGCGAGCGGGTCCGCTGCCTGGGCGTGGTCGGACGCGACCGGATGGCCGAATGCATCGCCGCCTTCGACATTGCCTTGCAGCCGCGGGTGGTCGAATACGCCTCGCCCCTCAAACTGTTTGAATACATGGCGCTGGGCCGGGCGATCATCGCCCCCGACCAGGCCAATATCCGCGAGGTGCTGCGGGACGGCGACAGCGCCCTGCTGTTCCGTCCCGGCGACAGCGCCCATTTTCAGGGACAATTGCGGCGCCTGGCCGGCGATCCCCACCTGCGCCGCCGGCTCGGCTGCGCCGCCTCGGACGCCATTGACCGCCGCGGCCTGACCTGGGATGCCAACGCCCGGCGGGTGGTGGCGCGGGCGGAGGGGGGCGGGGCGGGCTTCTAAGCGGAGGTTTCCGGCCGCTTATGCGTTTGGCGGCTGAGCCCGGTCGGTACGGCGGCGGTGCCGGCGCCGGTGTGGAAGAAGGCCATCAGGCGGTTGAGTTCGCGCGATTGCTGCTCCAGGGCCTGGGCGGCGGCGGTGCTTTCCTCGACCAGGGCGGCGTTCTGCTGGGTCATCTCGTCCATCTGGGTGACGGCGGAATTGACCTGGTCGATGCCCGAGGCCTGTTCGGCGGACGCCGCGGCGATCTCGGCCACGATATCGGCGACCCGTCGTACCGAGGTGAGAATCTCATCCAGGGTCTTGCCGGCACCTTTGACCAGTTCGGCGCCCTGCTGGACCTCGCCGGTCGAGGCGTTGATCAGCCCCTTGATCTCCTTCGAGGCCTGGGCCGAGCGCTGGGCCAGGTTGCGCACTTCCTGCGCCACCACGGCGAAGCCCTTGCCGGCGTCGCCGGCCCGGGCCGCCTCGACCGCGGCGTTCAGGGCCAGCAGGTTGGTCTGGAAGGCGATCTCGTCGATCATGCCGACGATGTCGCCGATCTTCTGGCTGGAGGCCTCGATGCGGCCCATGGCGCCGATGGCGTTGGCCACCACCTCGCCGCCGCCGGCGGCGATTTCGCGGGCGCTGGTGGCCAATTGGTTGGCCTGCTGGGCATTGGTGGCGTTCTGGCGCACCGTGGCCGCCAGTTCCTCCATCGAGGCGGCGGTTTCTTCCAGGGCGCTGGCCTGCTGTTCCGACCGTTCCGACAGGTCGGCGTTGCCGGCGGCGATCTCGGCGGTGGCGGTACCGATGGAATGGGCCACCTCGTTCAGGCTGCCGGCCATGGTGAACAGCCGGTCCACGGTGGCGTTGATCGCCGCCTTGATCTCCTTGAAGGTGCCGGCGTAATCCTGAACCATCTTCTTGGTCACGTCGCCATCGGCCAGCGCCGCCATCACGGCGATGCATTCCTTGATGCCGCGCTCGTTTTCCATGCGGTTGCGGACCATGTCGGTCACGTCGGTGGCGTATTTCACCACCTTGAACGGCTTGCCGTTGAGGTCGAGGATCGGGTTGTAGGAGGCCTGGATCCACACCTCGCGCCCGTCCTTGCCGATACGCTTGAACTCGGCGGCGACGTATTCGCCGCGGTTCAGCTTGGCCCAGAAGTCGCGGTACTCGGCGCCGGCCCGGTATTCGGCATCGACGAAGATGCTGTGGTGCTTGCCTTTTACTTCGTCAAGCATGTAGCCCAGGGCATTGAGGAAATTGTCGTTGGCGGTGATGATGGTTCCATCCATGTTGAATGAAATCACCGCCTGGGACTTCAGAATGGCATCGATCTGCCCCTGAAAGTCGGCATTCTGCAATTTCTGCTTGGTGACATCGGTGGCGTACTTCACCACTTTGAACGGCTTGCCGCTCTGGTCCATGATCGGATTGTACGACGCCTGAATCCACACTTCGCGCCCACCCTTGCCGATGCGCTTGTATTCCGCCGCCTGGTATTGGCCGCGGTTCAGCGCGTCCCAGAACTGCCGGTAGTCCAGACTGTCGCGATAGGACGGCTCGACGAACATGCTGTGGTGCTTACCCTTGATCTCTTCCAGCGTATAGCCCAGGGCGTCGAGGAAATGGTGGTTGGCGGCCAGCACGGTGCCGTCCAGCGAGAATTCGATCACCGCCTGCGATTTGTTGATAGCGGCGACCTGGCCGGCGTAATCGGCGCGCTGCAAGGCCTTTTGCGAGCCGTTGAACAGGGAATCGAACATTGCCGTAGCTCCCTTCTGGGGCAAATGGTTCAGGCGGCCAGCGCGTCGGCGACCGCGTTCAGGTCGAAGACGTGCTCCAGATCGAGCAGCGCCACCATGCGGCCCTGCACCGTCACCAGCCCCGAAAGGAAGGCGTGGGATGCGCCGCCTTCCAGGTCGGGCACCGGCTGGATGTCCTTGTCCTCGATGGCCAAGATGTCGGCGACCGCGTCCACCAGGATGCCGGCAACCTTGTCGCCCACCGCCACCACCATGATGACGTGACGGGGGGTGGCCTCGGTCAGGTCGCCGCCGAAGCGGGCGCGCAGATCCAGGATGGGAACGATGGCGCCCCGCAGGTCGATGACGCCGCGCATGTAGCGCGGCAGGTCCGGCAATTGCGTCGCCGGGACCCATCCCTTGATTTCGCGGATCGCCATAATGTCGACGCCGTATTCCTCGGCGCCGTTGGTGAAAGAGATGAACTGGCGCATTCCGCCTCCCCTTTCATCGAAAGGCTATCGCTATATAAACTAAAGTAATAGCACACGGAGGCGGGGAACGCTCCTGTTTTTTCAACCCCGAGCCACCCCCCTTCCGGCCAGGCGCCCCAGGACCATCGTCGATACCGCATCGACGATGCGGGGAACGTAGCGGTGCTTGTAGGGAAACTCCTCGGGCGAATCCTGGAGATGCAACAGCATGCAGGCATTGGCCTCGAACACCAGCACCCGGCCATCGGTGGTGAGCGCGCAATCCATCCCGCCGTAATCCAGCCCCAGCCGGCGCCCCGCCGCCTGCACCGCCGCCGCCAGGGGGCCGGAGAACACCGCGGGATAATTGGCGAGGAACGCCTCCTCTTCCCGCTTCATCCACGCCTCGTGCGCCATGTCGGCCCGGAAATAATGGATCAGCCAGTGGTCGTGGATGGCGAGGTGGTAGGAATAGGGCACGCCTTCGACGAACAGGAACCGGTACTTGCGATAGCGGCCGTCGCGGCTGCGGTAGTCGAAGAACTCGCTGACATAGAATTCCGGCTGCGGCGTCGCCTCGAGGTAGCGGGCGAGGTCGGCCGCCCCGTCCAGCCGCGCCAGATCGTGCCCGCCGTGGGACCCGACCGGCCGGATCAGCACCGGGCGGTCCCCGCCCGGCGGCAGGTCGGCGGCCAGCCTCTCCAGGTCGCCCCGGACCAGCCGCCGCACCGCAGGCACCACCAGGCGGGGAATCCCGGCCAGCATGGCGGGAAGGCGGTCGCGGGTGGTGGCGGGAATCAGGTCGGGGCGGTTGAGCACCGGCACCTTGACCTTGGCGACCAGTTCGGCGGCCTGGCGGACGAAGGGATCGTCACCCCCCCCCTCGCCCACCGCGCTGAACACGATGTCGTAGGGCGGCAGGCCGGCCAGCACCTCGTCGAGCCCGGCGCCGTGGCCGGGGGGCGGCAGATGCACCGAGATGGTCTCGAACCGCTGGCGGTCGAACAGGTACTTGGTCGGCACGTTGCCGCCGCCCTGGGCATAGACGATCAGCACCCGCGCCTGCGGCGGGCCGCCGGTGCAGGGGGCCACTACCACGCCGGTCAGGCGGGCCGCCTCGGCGAACGAGGCGCGTGCCTCGTCCACCCGCCCCGCCCGCTCCAGGATCGAGGCCAGCTCCACATGGGATTCGATGTCGCCGGGATCGAGGGCAAGGGCTTGGCGGCAGGCCTCCTCCGCCTCGGCCTCCGCCCCTTTGCGATGGCAGGCGGTGGCCAGGCTGCGCCACAATTCCGCCGCCTCGGGCTGGCCGGCCAGGGCCTGACGGAAGGCGGCGATGGACTCGTCCCAGCGGCCCAGATCGGCCAGGACATGGCCGCGATTGCCGTGGACCATGACCAGATTGGCATCGGCGGCCAGCGCCCGGTCGAAGGCGTCCAGGGCGGCTCCCCGACGGCCCAGGCGGTGCAGCGACACCCCCAGGTTGTTCCAGGCCGGGGCGAAGGCGGGATTGCCGGCCACCGAGCGTTCGAACAGGCCCACAGCCGTCAGGTTTTCGTCGCGTCCCTGGTGGAGTTGGCCCAGATGGTTCAGCGCCAGGAAATTGCCCGGCGACACCGCCAGGCAGCGGTGGAACAGCGCCTCGGCCGCCGCCGGGTCGGGGGGATCGGCTTCGGTGTGGATCAGCCCGCGCATCAGCAGGGCGCCGACCCGGGCGGGATTGGCCTCCAGCACCCGATCGAACAGGACGCCGGCCTCGGCCAGGCGCCCGGCTTGATAATGGGCGAAGGCCGCTTGCATGGCCTCGGCCTCCGACACCACCCGGTTCTCCATCTCCACCCCGCCTATTGTCCCACCACTTTCCAGGTTCCGTCCGGTTGCCGGCACGCCGTACCGTAGGCCGAGGCGGTCTTGCCGCCCACCACCACATTTTGCTGGAACTCGCGGCAATAATGGCCGCCGGCGTCGGTGCCGTCCTTGACGGGGGTGATGGTGCCGCTATGGCCGCTCTCGGGATTGCTCCAGCTGATGGCCTGGCCGAGGGGCGCTTGGTAGGCGGTGGCCGCCGCCCGCTGCGAGGCCAGCATGTCCGCCTTGTCCAGCGACGATCCGACCTCGTGGCCGACGAAGGCGCCGAGCAGGGTGCCCAGCGCCGTCGCCGCCAGCTTGCCCGAGCCGTGGCCGAACTGCGCCCCGGCCACGCCGCCGCCGATCGCCCCCAGGACGGTGCCGCCCACGGTGTTGGCATTGCCGGGCGCGGGCGCGGCCTGGCCGATCGGCCCCGGCGGCATGGGAGACGGCGGCATGGGAGACGGCGGCATGGGAGACGGCGGCATGGCGGGTGGCGGCATGGGAGCGGGCGCCATGGGAACCGCCTGGGGTGGCGGAGCCGCCATGCCGGCCGGCATCATCTGCCACGGAACCGGGCAGGCCGGGACATAGGGATAATAGCCGGGCGGATTTGGGCAATAGTACCAGTACTGCCCGGGGGGCGCCGCCGGCACCAGCGGCGGCCGGTAGGGATCGGGGAAGGGATAGACCGGCGCCGGATACCAGTACCAGACGCCGCCGACGATCCACCACCAGCCCTGGCGCCCTTCGTGCCAGCCCCGCCACCAATTGCCGTGGCGCCAATGATCGAGGTCGTATCCGTGGAAATGGTGGTGATCGCCGTGCCAATGACGATACTCGTCCGCCAGGGCGCTGCCGGTCATGGCCGAAGCGGCCAGCCCAGCCCCCGCCACGACACCTAAACACCATCCCGATACCTTCAACCTCATGTATCTACCCCAAAGACTGCAACTCCTGGGGTCGTACCATACGAGGCCGAGGTTTCAAACCGATGACCGGCGCGGTAACACTGTGTTTCCGATGAAAGCCCCTCCCCCGTCGCCGGGGGAGGGGAAGGACGAGGAGGCTACTGCTTCAGTTCGGGGAAATCCTCCTCGAAATACTCCTGCGCCCCGCGCTTGCCGGTGTCGCGGATCTGCGCCGCCGCCCGCTTCAGCTCCACCCGGCGGATCTTGCCGGAGATGGTCTTGGGCAGATCGGCGAACTCGATGATGCGGACGCGCTTGTAGGGGGCCAGCACCGTACGGATGTGGCGGAAGATGGACAGCGCCAGTTCCCGGCTGGGCGTCTGGCCGGCGCTCAGCACCAGATAGGCCTTGGGCACCGCCAGGCGGACCGGATCGGGGCTGGGCACCACGGCGGCCTCGGCCACCGCCTCGTGCTCGATCAGCGCGCTTTCCAGCTCGAACGGGCTGATGCGGTAGTCCGAGGCTTTGAACACGTCGTCGGCGCGGCCGACATAGGTGATATAGCCGTCGGAATCGATCTGGGCCACGTCGCCGGTATGGTAGTGGCCGGCCCGCATCAGCTGAGCGGTGCGTTCGGGATCGTCCTTGTATCCGGCCATCAGGCCCAGCGGGCGCTCGGCCAGCACCAGTCCGATTTCACCCTCCTGGGCCGGCTGGTCGTCGGGATCGAGCAGCGCCACCTTGTAGCCCGGCAGCGGTCGGCCCATCGACCCGGTCTTGACCGGCTGGCTCGGCGAATTGCCGATCTGGCAGGTGGTTTCGGTCTGGCCGTAGCCGTCGCGGATGGTGATGCCCCACGCCGCCTTGACCTGGTCGATGACCTCGGGATTGAGCGGCTCGCCGGCGCCCACCAGCTCGCGCAGCTTGACCGGCCAGGCCTTGAGGTCCTCCTGGATCAGCATGCGCCAGACGGTGGGCGGCGCGCACAGCGAGGTGACTCCGGTCCGGCAGATGACGTCCAGCATCGCCTTGGCGTTGAAGCGGCCGTAATTGTAGATGAACACCGTCGCCCCGGCATTCCACGGAGCGAATACGTTGCTCCAGGCGTGCTTGGCCCAGCCCGGCGAGCTGATGTTCAGGTGGACGTCGCCGGCCTTGAGCCCGATCCAGTACATGGTGGACAGGTGGCCCACCGGATAGCTCTGGTGGGTGTGGGACACCAGCTTGGGCTTGGCGGTCGTGCCCGAGGTAAAATAAAGCAGCAGCGGGTCGGTGGCCTTGGTCGCCCCGTCGGGGGTGAAATCGGCCGGCGCCTCGTAGGCCAACTCGTAGCGGGTCCATCCCGGCGCCTCGCCACCCACCACGATCCGGCCGTAATCGCCGGACAGCGGGTCGAACTTGGCGGCATCGGCGGCGCCGACGATGACGTGGCGCACCTTGCCGCGCTCGAAGCGGTCCAGCAGGTCGTCGGTGGCCAGCAGGGTGGTGGCCGGGATGATGACCGCCCCCAGCTTGATGCAGGCCAGCATCACCTCCCACAGGGGCACCACGTTGCCCAGCATCATCAGCACGGCGTCGCCGCGCTTGACGCCCTGGGCCCGCAGGAAATTGGCGGCGCGGTTCGACCGCTCGGCCATCTGGGCGAAGGTCAGCTTGGCTTCGCGCCCGTCCTCGTCCACCACCCACAGGGCCAGCCCGTCATTGCCCTTGGCCATGGCGTCGAAATAATCCAACGCCCAGTTGAAATTATCCAACTTGGGCCAACGGAAATCCCGATGCGCCGCCGCGTAATCTTCGCGATGGGCGATCAGAAAATCCCGCGCCGCCAGAAAAGCCTTAAGATCATCGGACATTATGCTTCCTCCAACCATTTCAGATTTTTGCGCCCGCTGATTTATTCTTATTACATGTTGCGCCGGTACTGCCCTCCAACCTCGTAGAGCGCCGCGGTGATCTGCCCCAGCGAGCAGACGCGCACCGCGTCCATCAGCACGGCAAAGACGTTCCGGTTGGCGATCGCCGCCTGCTGCAACCGGTCCAGGACCGCCGGGGCGTTTTCCTGATGGCGGGCCTGGAAGTCGCGCAGGCGCTCCAACTGGCTGTCCTTTTCCCCGTCGGTCGAGCGTTGCAGCACGATCTCCGGCTCGGGCGGCGGATTGGGATTGAGGAACGTGTTGACGCCGATGATCGGATAGCTGCCGTCATGCTTCTTGTGCTCGTAGTAGAGCGACTCGTCCTGGATTTTGCCGCGCTGGTAGCCCGTCTCCATCGCCCCCAGCACGCCGCCGCGTTCGGCGATGCGGTCGAACTCCTGCAATACCGCCTCTTCCACCAGGTCGGTCAGTTCCTCCATCAGGAACGAGCCCTGGTTGGGGTTCTCGTTCTTGGCCACGCCCCATTCGTTGTTGATGATCATCTGGATGGCCACTGCCCGGCGCACCGATTCGGGGGTCGGCGTGGTATAGGCCTCGTCGTGGGCGTTGGTGTGCAGGCTGTTGCAATTGTCGTAGATGGCAATCAGCGCCTGCAAGGTGGTGCGGATATCGTTGAAGTCGATCTCCTGGGCGTGCAGCGAGCGGCCCGAGGTCTGGACGTGGTATTTCAGCTTCTGCGACCGCTCGTTGGCCTGGTAGCGATTCTTCATCGCCACCGCCCAGATGCGCCGCGCCACCCGCCCGATCACCGAGTATTCCGGGTCCATGCCGTTGGAGAAGAAGAACGACAGGTTGGGCGCGAAATCGTCGATGTGCATCCCGCGCGCCAGGTAGGATTCGACATAGGTGAAGCCATTGGCCAGGGTAAAGGCCAACTGCGAGATGGGATTGGCGCCGGCTTCGGCGATGTGGTAGCCGGAAATCGACACCGAGTAGAAGTTCCTCACTCGGTTGTGGACGAAATATTCCTGGATGTCGCCCATCAGCTTCAGGGCGAAGTCGGTCGAGAAGATGCAGGTGTTCTGCCCCTGGTCTTCCTTCAGGATGTCGGCCTGCACCGTCCCGCGCACCGTCTCCAGCACCCAGGCGCGGATCTTGGCGGCCTCGTCCCCGGTCGGCTGGCGACCGTTCTCGGCGGCGAAGCGGTCGATCTGCTGGTCGATGGCGGTATTGAAGAACATGGCCAGCACGATGGGCGCCGGGCCGTTGATGGTCATCGACACCGAGGTCGAAGGCGCGCACAGGTCGAAGCCGGAATACAGCACCTTCATGTCGTCCAGGGTGGCGATGGACACGCCGGAATTGCCGACCTTGCCGTAGATGTCCGGCCGTTCGTCGGGATCGCAGCCGTACAGCGTCACCGAATCGAAGGCGGTGGACAGGCGGGTGGCCTTGGAATCCTTGGACAGCAGCTTGAAACGGGCGTTGGTGCGGAAGGCGTCGCCCTCGCCCGCGAACATGCGGGTCGGGTCCTCGTGCTCGCGCTTGAAGGCGAACACGCCGGCGGTATAAGGGAAGGTCCCGGGCAGGTTCTCCTTCAACAGCCAGCGGGCCAGTTCGCCGTGATCCTCGAAGGGCGGCAGCACCACCTTGCGGATGCGGGTGCCCGACAGAGTGGTATGGATCAGGCCCGTGCGGATCTCCTTGTCGCGGATGCGCACCACGTACTCGTCGCCGGCATAGCTGGCCTTCACCTGCGGCCACATGTCGAGCAGCTTGCGCAAGGACGCATCCACCCGCCGTTCGCGCTCGGCGGCCAGCGTTTCCAGGTCGCCGGCCGGCTTGCCGCACTCGGCCAGCATGGCGCCCGCCGCCGCCAACTGCTGCACCTCGCGGACCAGGCGGGCCTGGTCCGCGGAATGGGCGTGGTAGCCGCGCACGGTCTCGGCGATCTCGGCCAGATAGCGGGCGCGGGCCGGCGGCACGATGGCGGCACCGGCCGACGAGGTCTTGGCGGCCGGTACCGGCAGACGCGACGGAGAGAGGACGAACCCCTTGGCGCGCAGGGCGTCGAGCAGCCCGTGATAGAGCGCGGTCACCCCGTCGTCGTTGAAGCGCGACGCGATGGTCCCGTAGACCGGCATCGATTCCGGCTCGGCCTGAAAGGCGCCGCGGTTGCGCTGCACCTGCTTGCGCACGTCGCGCAGCGCGTCCTGGCCGCCGCGACGATCGAACTTGTTGATGGCCACCAGATCGGCCTCATCCAGCATCTCGATCTTTTCCAGCTGGCTGGCCGCGCCGAATTCCGGCGTCATGACGTAAAGGGCGAGGTTGGCCACGTCGGACACCGCCGAATCCGCCTGGCCGATGCCGGGGGTCTCGACGATGATCAGATCGAAGCCGGCCGCCTTGCACAGATCGACGATCTGCGGCACCTGGGGCGGCAATTCGCTGCTGGCCTGGCGGGTGGCCAGCGAGCGCATGTAGACCGGCCCGCCCACCGCGTTCATGCGGATGCGGTCGCCCAGCAGCGCGCCGCCGGTCTTGCGCCGCGACGGATCGACGGCGATCACCGCCACCGGCGAATCCGGCCGGTCGAGGCGGTAGCGGCGGATCAACTCGTCGGTCAGCGAGGACTTGCCGGCGCCGCCGGTGCCGGTGATGCCCAGCACCGGAACCGGGCGGCTCGCCGCCCTTTCGGCGATTTCGTCCGCCAGGGCGGCACCCACCGTGCCATTCTCCAGCCCCGAGATCAGGCGGGCCAGCACCCGGCGATCGGGAGCCTCCACCCCGTCGAGGCCGCTGGGAAGCTGGGTGGCAACGTCGAAGTCCGAGCGCATGGACAGGTCGTTGATCATCCCCACAAGGCCCAGGCGCTGCCCGTCCTCGGGGGAATAGATGCGCTCGACCCCATAGGCCTCCAGGTCGCGGATCTCGGCCGGCACGATGACGCCGCCGCCGCCGCCGAACACCTTGACGTGGCCGGCGCCCCGGCTGCGCAGCAGGTCGATCATGTACTTGAAGAATTCGATATGGCCGCCCTGGTACGAGCTGACCGCGATGCCCTGGACGTCTTCCTGGATGGCGGCGGTGACGATCTCGTCCACCGAGCGGTTGTGGCCGAGGTGAACCACCTCGATGCCGGCCTGCTGCAACAGCCGGCGCATGATGTTGATGGCGGCGTCGTGTCCGTCGAACAGGGAGGTGGCGGTGACGAACCGCACCTTGTTGCGCAGTTTCACCGGGGTTTCCGCCGTCGCCAGTTCGCGGTTGCCATCGGGCATCGGATGCTCCTTCCCCACTTATCGAGTTTACGCCTAATCAGGCCGATATTTTCAGACTTTTCTCTGTCTACAGGTTCCGGGCGATCAGCATGCGCTGGATCTCGCTGCTGCCCTCGTAGATCTGGGCGATACGGACCGCACGGTAGTAGCGTTCCACCGGGTAATCGGCCAGGTAGCCGTAGCCGCCCAGCACCTGGATGGCGGCCGAGCACACCCCTTCGGCCATCTCCGAGGCGAACAGCTTGGCCATCGACGCCTCGGTCAGGCAGGGCAGGCCGGCGTCGCGCAGTTCGGCGGCGTGGTGGACCATGTGGCGCGCCGCGGCGATCTTGGTCTTCATGTCGGCCAGCTTGAAGGCGATGGCCTGGTGCTCGATGATCGGCTTGCCGAAGGTGACGCGCTCGGCGGCATAGTCGCGGGCGAATTCGAAGGCGGCGCGGGCCATGCCGACGCATTGGGCGGCGATGCCGATGCGCCCGCCTTCCAGGTTGGACAGGGCGATCTTGTAGCCCTCGCCTTCCGCCCCCAGGCGCAGGCCGGCCGGCAGGCGCAGGCCGTCGAACACCACCTGGCAGGTGTCCGAGGCATGCTGGCCCATCTTCTCCTCGACCCGCGCCACCACGTAGCCGGGGGTATCGGTGGGCACGATGAAGGCGGAAATGCCCTTCTTGCCGGCCCCCGGGTCGGTGACGGCGAAGGCGATCACCACTTGGGCGCTC
>JAKAFA010000085.1 GCA_021818185.1 Pseudomonadota bacterium
TGGTTGCGGTCGTCGTCATCGGCATGTCTCCTTAGCGCAGTTCGGTCCATGTGACAGTTGTAGTGCCGCCTCCCCATGTTGCAGAGTAGGTCTGTCCCGGCGGAACAATTGCTGAAACCTGCGTCACGGTGCCATTGTAGGGGGACGCCTGCGTGACGGTAACACCGCCCACCACCAGGCTGATCTGTGGGGAGGAGGTCCCCGTGAAGCTGATGCTGACTTCAATCGGAGCCGTCTCCGTATTGGTGTAGGTCACCCCGGAGGCGCGGCTCGCCGTAACGTCGGTCCAGGTCTGGCCGAGGCCCGGCACCTGATTGGTGGCGGCAACGGCGTTGCCGCCGCTGATCGTGCCATCGGAATTAAACGTCGCGCCGACAGTGATGCCGCCTTTGAGGGTCTGATTGCCGGCCAGGTCGAGCCGCGCGGCATCGACATACGACGAATAGGGATACGCCCCCACCCCCACCGTCCAGCTCCAGTGGGAGGCACCGCCCGGGCCGATGAACGACGCGAGGCAGTTGGGAGCCTGCCCGACATCGGTGCCGAACCCCGAAAAATAGGCGGTGTTGGCGCCCGCGCCACCGTAGACTAGGAGCTTGGCGCCGGTGGCGCCGCCCAGATCCAGCGCTCCATCGGCATCCATGCTGGGGATCTGGTTGGCACCCGTGCCGACGTTTGCCGCGGCGGCGGTGCCCAGAGTCGGCAGGCCCGCCAGAGAGGAATATTCGCCAGTGGTGGCCACCGTCGCCAAGGCCGGCGTCCCGCTCAGATCGACATAACGCCCGCTGAGCGCCACCGGCGCCAGCGTACCGCCTTGCCCCAGGGTGTTGCCGGCGCCCCATACAGCCACCTGACCTTGGCTGCCGCTGCCCGACAGCACCGTTGACGCGATGGTCAGGTTGCCGGCGCCGTCGGTGACGAGATTCGCACCGATCCCCAGAAAGGCCAACGCACCCAGGCCAAGCGGCGGCAGGTCGCGGATGTCGGTGATCATCGAAGCGGTGATCGCCGCGCTGGTGGGGGAAAGCGCCACCTGGGCGACCGGCGTGGTGCCGGCAGGGACCGCCGGGGCGACGGGGTTGGCGGCCGGCGTGCCGGCGATCACCGAGAGCGCCCCGGTGGCGCGGTTGATGACGATCAGGTCGATGCGGGGATTGCCGGCGGGCGCGACGAAGGGCTGGGTGGCCTGCGGCGCCACAGAGGTGACGGTATTCTCGCCGGGGATGTAGCCGGCGGTCAGCGTCACCACCATGCTGGCCGGAACGGTGGGGGTGGGCGCGAACATGCCGCGCATCTGGGTGGCGATGGCGGCGGCCACCGCCTGTTCGCGCTGGGTGTCGTCGTCGGGGTTGAGGGCGAGCCCCATCGCTTCGATGAAGCCGGCCAGCTCCTCCTGCCAGGAGTTGAAGGTCGCGGCGTTGAACACGGTCCCCGGCTGGCCGGTGGAGGCATTGTAGTCCTGGAAGGCGCTCTTGCCGGGACCGTTGCCGTTGGGCAAAAAATTCTGGCCGTCGGTGCGCTGCATGTCAGTCCCCGTAATGAAAGATCAGGTGGGTGTGGGCGGGCTTGTAGCGATTGAACAGGATTTCGATGATCCCCGGGCGCGAATAGCCCTGCGGGTCGCCGCAGCCGGATAAGCCGGCCTGGAACCAATAGACCGGGGGCGCCGGCATGTTGACCTGCCATTGCAGGAAGATGCTGTCGTCCACCCCGATCTGGTCGCGGCCGCACATGCCGATGCCGGCGCCGCAGGGCTGGAATTCGTCGATGGTCACCGTCCAGCCGAGCGCCGCGGCCAGGCCGGTGAAGAACTGCTGCGACTGGCCGCCCACCAGGGTCAGGCGCATCTTGAGCCAGTCGCGGCGCTCGGAGACCGATTGGTAGGAATCCCCTACCGCCGGGTCGGGCAAGCCGGTCACCCGTTCCCAATCGGGCAGCAGCTGCAGGGTGGTGCGGGGATCGGCCTCGTCATAGAGCGCGTTCATCGCCTGATCGACCGGCGCCAGCAAATCGGCGGCGGCGCCCAGCAACGCGGTCAGGTTGGCGGCGGGATGGCGCGACAGGGCGCGGCCGGGGGGCAGCAGCGCCTGAAGCTGGGCGAGGTATTCCGGCTGGCCCATCACACCCATGTCACGCCCCCGTAGGTGGTGATCTGGCCGGGCGCGGCCTGGATGTTGGCGGTGGGCGAGTCCAGGGTGAAATCGTCGACGCCGCCGGCGTTGGCGATCGCCGACCGGATGTGGCTGAGATAGAGCAGACCGCCCGAGGTCGGGACGCCGCCGACCACGTAGGTGCCGCCGGGCGTGCATTGGTTGGCGATCAGGCTGGCCAGCGCCGCCTCGACCGCCGCTTGAGCCGCCGCCGAGGACGGGTTGAGATGGATGGTGAAAGCAAGCGGTGCGGCGGTCGGCGCGAAGACGAAGAGTGGCGCCGCCACCGGCCGGGCGGCGGCGATCGCCGCCTGCACCGCGGCGACATCGGCGCCCAGCGGCACCGGATTGGGCCGCCCATCCATCATGAAGGTCAGGCCCACCGTGCCGGTGCCCTGCCAGCCGGGGAAGACCCAGGCGCGGGTCACGCCGGGCACCGCCAGCGCCCAGCGGCGGTAATCGGCGTCGCTGCCGCCCTGGGGCGTCTCCCGCAGGCGCTGCAGCAGCTGGGCCAGCAGCGAGTCCGGGCTCTCCAAATCGGCGCCGCCGCCCAGGCCATCGGGTCCGATGGTGACGGTCGACGACACGCCGGCCGGCGCCGATTGCAGGGTCAGCGTGCCGGACGGCGTGTTGGTGATCGAGCCGGCGCTGGTGCAGGTGACGGTGCCGGCGGCGGTGCCGCCCTCCAGGGTGACCTGGGCGCCCAGCGTGAACTGGAGACCGTCGGCGCGGGTCAGCACCGCGCCCTCGTCCACCTGCGGGCTGCCGGTGGACGACCCGCTGAAGATCACCTGGCCGCCGGCCGATTTCGGCGGCTGGCGAACAATCCCCCAGAACCCGGCATAGCGCACCAGGGTGTCGATATCGGCGGTGTCGTAGATGAGGTTGTCGGCCGCCTGCTGGATGGCGCCATAGAGGCCGTCGATGCCGCCCGACCACACCTTGGCCAGCACGCCCAACACCGAGCGCGGCGGGGTGGCGTCGGCGCCGGGCAGCCGGGTGGCGATGGCGGTCGCCGCCGATTGCGAGAGGGTGGGCAGGTCGGGGACGGTAAGCGGCATCAGATCCCCCAGGGCACTTGCCGGGTCACCCGGACGGTGGTGCCGTCCGGCTTGTGGGCGGCGACGCTGTAGCCCAGCCAGCCACGGCGCGGGAACGACACCGCGATGTCGAGCGAGGTGGCCCAGCCGTCCTCGACCATCCACGCCAGGGCTTCAGCCAGGATGTCCTTGACCTGGGGCAGCAGCGCCGGCAGCTGCGGCTGGCGCATCAGGGTCCACAGGCGCGAGCCGATGCGGTCGGGGTTGGTGCCGTTGCCCTGGTTGGGCCGGGCCAGCGGCGCCACCCGGTCGCCCCACCAGCCGCGGGGATCGGCGCCGGGCGGAATCGGGTCGTCGGGATTGGCGCGGCGGTCGCAGAACAGCGACAGCACCGCCGCGGTCATCAGCCCGTCGTCCAGCGCCAGGTCGGAGCCGTCCAGGGCGACGTCGTAGCCGCCCAAGGCGGGGACGTAGAAAAGGGCGATATCGGTCATAGCGGCTTTCCCGATTGGCCGGACCCCGGCTGCACGCCGCCATGCAGGTGGCTCTTGAGACTGATGCCGCCCGCCACGACGTCGTCGCTCACGGTGAGCGTGCCGTTGACGGTGCCGTTGCCGTTGACGGTCCAGCCGAGCGGCGCGGCGATGACGATGCCGTTCCGGGTCAGGTGCACCACTTGGCCCAGGTCGTCGTAGAGCGCCACCTCGCCCTCGGCCAGGCCGGTCAGGCGGTAGCGGCGGTCGTCGATGGCGATGACCAGGCCGTGGGCCCGGACGCCGCCCACCGCGACCTGGACGGCCTCGGCGCCGTCGTGGGCGACCGAGGTGAAGCCGTAATGCTGGAAAACCTCGCTGGCGGCGGCGCTTTCCGCCCCCGCACTGCCGTCCGGCTGGGGCAGCGCCATCAGCTGGACCTGCACCCGCTGCAGGGCCGAGGAATCATCCACCAGGCTTACCACCGCGCGGGCGATGGTGTTGCGCACCTGGCGGCGCACCGGCTCCAGCAGCTTGTTGACCGCCCGGA
Organism: Pseudomonadota bacterium; assembly: GCA_021818185.1. Taxonomy (GTDB): domain Bacteria; phylum Pseudomonadota; class Alphaproteobacteria; order Rhodospirillales; family Magnetospirillaceae; genus JAKAFA01. The sequence continues at coordinate 4,214 of JAKAFA010000085.1, forward strand.
TCATGGCGCGCCGCCCGCAGTTCGTCCGGTCGCCGGATCGTAGGGCGGCAGTTCGGTCACCGGCGCGGGCAGGAAGGCCTCCTTGCGGCCGAGCGTCAGGTGGGCGAGCTGGCCGCCCTCGCCCAGCTCCAGCCGCACCCCGGACACCAGCAGCGTTTCGTGGACGCGCAGGAAATCGTCCTCGATCCGCACCAGGGTGTTGGGGGCGTAGAGATTGCCGCCGGAATCGCGCCAGCCGGCCACCGTCACGCTGAAGGTCTCGCCGCGGCCCGAGCGCACCGCCGCCTCCCAGGCGGCGCGGGTCGGCAGGAAGCTCATATCGGCGGTGTTGGCCTCGGTGAAGACGATCAGCGGCCGGTAGCGCTTGACGTTGGGGTCGGAGGCCTGGGCGCTGGCCATGGTGGTCACCCGCGGGTCGGCATAGGCGTCGCCGCTGCCCGGGAACTGGCCGAGGACATAATAGTCGCGGAAGGTCTCGCGCCCGCTGTACTGGGCCTGCCCGGCCAGGATGGTGCCGCCGAGGCGCAGCTCGGCCCGCGCGCCGGCATCGCCCGGCCGGGTCAGCACCAGGTTGCCGTTGCCGTCGGCCATGGCCATCACCCCGTACTGCCGCAGCGCCCGGTCCAGGCACTCCCACACCGACTCGCCCATCTGGATGGCGTGGCTATCCATCACTTTGCCGGTATCGGGTGTCGTCGAGCTGACGGTGATGCCGTAGGGCGCCAGCAGGTCCTTGGCGATGGCCATCACGCTGGTGCGATCCCAGCGGCCGGTCCCGGTCATCAGCGCCGAACAATCCACCAGGTCGCCGGTCTTGTCGCGGCCGCGGATGGTGATGCCGTGCGACTGGCCGTCATAAGCGATCTCGACGTCGTCCACCCAGCCGGTGAGCAGGGTGGTGCCGCCGATCGCCAGGCTGCAGGCATCGCCCCTGGCGATGGCGAAATCCAGCTTGGCGGGGTTGCCGTCGGTCACTTCGATGGTGAAGGCGTTGGAAAGCGAGGTCAGCGCCGTCTCGATGCTGGCCGCCGTCCAGCCGCCATGGATGCGGCCGTTGACCGTGAGGGTGACGGCGTTGGATGGGGGTTTGGTTTTCATGGAGCGAGAACCGTCAGGGGGGCGGCGGGCACGAAGCCCGGATGGGCGACGGCATTGCGGGCGCAGATGTCGGCCGCCATGGTCGGGTCGTCGTAGAGCCGCTGGGCCAGCACCAGCGCCGGCAGCACCTGGGCGGGCGTGAAGGTCGCCAAGCTGTCGAGCGCCGCGGCGCGGGTGTTGATGTCCGCGACCAGCGCCACCCGCATTCTGTCCAAGAGCGCCCGCAACGGCCGGCTGGCGGTCGCGGTTATGGCGCTGTCCAGCCGGTCGGCCAGGTCGTCGCGGATCGCCAGCGCCGCATCCTGGGAATCGTAGGTCGCGGTGGTGGCGGCGCGCACCGCCTCGATCAGGCCCTGGGTCGCCATCAGGTTGGCCAGCGCCGCCCGGTTGGCCAGGATCTGCGCCCCGCCGATGCCGGCGGCCGGGATCTGCGACGCCCAGGCCACCGACGCGGCCGAGTCCGAAATGGCGCGGAAATCCACGCTGATACCGGAGAAGGACTGGATCACCGCCACCAGGCTGGACGCCAGATTGGCCGGCACCGCCACCAGCTGGGCCAGGTCGGATTGGGCGGCGGCGATGGCGTCGAGGATCGACAGGCCGGCCACCCGCGACAGATCCACCGCCCCGGCGGTGTTGGTCGCCGCCGCCACGCTGGCGGAAAAGTCGATGGTCTGGGCGAAGCCGGCGAGGGTGTCCAACACGGCGCCGGCATCGGCGATGGCCGCCAGGGTGACGTCGTCGGTGCTCATTATATCTGCCCCTCAGGCGCCGGGCGCGTGCCGTCCGGCCCGCTTGGCTGCGCTTCGCTGGCGCTTCGCGGGGCCTCAACGGCCCAGTCGCTCGCTGCGCTCGCTCCGCTCATGCCATGAAACTCCCGGCGAAGACCGCCTGGTTGCCGGTGGTGGCGGCGCCGGCCGCCGCGCCGGCCTGGGCGCTGGTGTCGGTGGTCACCGTGGGCGTGGCGATGTCGCCGGCCTCGAAGAAGGTCAGGGTCACCCGGCAGCGGCGCATCTCGCCCACCAGGTCTTCGCTTAACGCCCAATCCCCCACCTGGACCCGCAGACTGCCCAGGGTGGGATGCACCAGCGTGCCCGGTCCGCCGGCCCTGAGCGCGGCGAGCAGCCGGTTGCGGTCGGCGATGGCGGTGTCGCCCAGGGTGAAGGCCTCCAGCGTGTAGCTTTCCTGCTTGCGCCCCAGATCCTCGGCATAGGGCTTGTCGCGCTTGGGATACTGGTGGTTGGCCACCCGCCGGCCGCCCTTGGCGCTGTCCTTCTCCACATAAAAAGGCACGCCGCGGAAGCTGGCATCCTGGATGTCGTCGAGCCACGCCATGGCTTCACCCCGCCGCCATCAGCGGCCCGCGGTCGAGCTCGAGCGCCAGGCCGGGCGACCGGCTCTCCACCTGCGGCCTGGCGCCGGGCGGCAAATTGTCGAAGCGCACGGTGATCGTGCCCTCCGGCTTCACGCTGGCCGAGGCCGGGCTGCCGGCGCTCAGCGGCCGGGGCGCAGAAGCGGCCAGCGACTGGGCGTCGGCGGCCCGCCGGCTGGCTTCGCCCATCACGTCGGCCGGGCGCTCGTAGCGTTCCGACACCACCGCGCCGGCCTCGGCGGGCGTATTCGCCGCCGCCAGGGCGCGCCCCGCCGCCTGTTCTTTGCCCTCGGTCAGCTCGTACTGGGCGAAGCCTAGCTGCTCCTCCAAAGTCGAGCCGCGGATGTCGTGGCCGGCCCAGCGGCGGAATTCCGCCTGGCGGTCGGGGTGCCATTGGCCGATGCCATAGGCCCGGCCGTTGTCGCCCACCGCCCCCGGATTGAACGCCGATTCGCGGGCGAAGCCGGCGGCCAGCCCGGCCGCCTGCCCCCGCGTCCAACCATGGGCCTGGAACCACCCCATGGCGCCCTGCGCCTTGCCGGCCACCGCGCCGGACAGCTGGTGCGCAGCGTGGCCCACCCAATGGGCGGCGCCATTGACCGCCTCGCGCGCCGGCCGGGTCTTCTCGCCCAGCCAGTCCTTGGCCCGCTGGATCCTGTCCAGCAGCGCGTCCAGCTTCTGCGTGCACCAGTCGATGACCTTGGTGACCTTGTCGGCCACCCAGTCCCAGGCGCCGCCCAGACTGTCCTTGATGCCGGCGCCCAGCTTGACGACCGGCCGGATCGCCGCCGTGACGGTGCCGCTGATCGCCGCCCAGATCGTGTCCCACTCCTTGTAAAGCTGCCAGATGGCGACGCCCACGGCGGCCACCGCCGCCACCACGCCCAGCACGATCCAGGTCACCGGGTTGGCCAGCACCGCCGCCGCCCAGGCGCCGAAGCCGGCGACCACCGGCACGATGCCGGCGGCGACCGAGCCCAGCCCGGCGACCAGGCTGCCCAACCGGATCGCCCCCAGGGTGGCGGCCAGCAGCCGGAAGCCGGCGACGGCGCCCGACACCCAGGTGATGGCATGCCCGACCGCCGCCAGGGCGGCCAGGCCCAGCACCACCTTGCCCACCACGCCGCCGCAGGCGTCGAGCGCGTCGGTGAACACTTCGATCGGGCCGGTGAACACGCTCTCGGCGGCGATGGCCATCGAATCCTTCATGCGGTTCATCGCCGCGGTCAGCGTCTTGCCGGCCTCGGCCGCCTTGCCCATCAGCTCGGCGGGGTCGCCCTTGGCCCCCAGCACCTGCTCCATGGTCGCGGAATGGCCGGTAGTCTTGATTTCGCCGCCCACCGTCTTGAACATCTTCGACATGGACTCGCCGAACAACTGGTCCAGCTGGTAGATCATCGGCGCCTGCTGATCCTTGGGCAACGCCATCGCCTGGGCGTAGCGTTCGGCGGCCTTGCGCATGATCCAGCGCGGGTCTTTCACCCAGCCGTTGGCATCCAGCACGGTCTCACCGAGACCCTGGGACAGGCTGGCCTGATAGCCCTTGTTGAAGGTCAGGTCGTGCAGCCAGGTTTCGGTGGCGGTGATCGCCTTGCGGGCGTTGCCGCCGGCGCCCTTGGCCGCCACCGCGAAGACGGCGCCCAGCGAAACCGCCGCCTGTCCGCCTTTGATGCCCAGCCTGTCGATGTCGTCGGCCATGCGCGGAATGGCCTCGGAAAAGGCGTCGATGCCCCCCGCCACCCCGATGAACTGCTGGCGCAGCGTGGCGACGGTGGCGGCCATGTCCTTGGCCGAGGTCAGGTGCATCTTGGTTTCGAGGGTCGCGAACAGGCCGCCGACGTTCTCGGCCGAGGCGCCGGTCAGCTGCAGCACCGCCGCCAGGGTGCGGGCGTTCTCGGCGCCGGCTTCGGCGCTGCCGCCCATCGCCTGGAACGCCTGGAAGGCCTGGGCCATCGTCGAGCGGGTCACCCCGAACTCGACGGCGGCGCCGTCGAGGTCCTCGCGCAGCCGGTGCACCGCGGCGCCGGTCAGGTTGAAGTTGAGCTGGATGCGCTTCCAGTATTCCTCTTCGCCCGCCACCTCCTTGACCGACAGGCCCTCGGCCACCAAAGCCCCGATGCCGGCGAACGAGCGGCCGAACTTCTCCGACGCCTCGCCGGCCGCCCGGGTGAACTCGGCGATCCGCTCGATGGGGTGGCGGAAGGCCTCGCCCAGGCGCCGCACCGTCGCGCGGGCCCGCTCCATGCCGGTGCCCAGCCGCTTGGTGGCGTTCTCGCCGGCATCGCCCACCTGCTCCGCCGCCTTGGCCGGCTCGCCCAGCGCATTGGTCAAGGCCTTGATCGGCGCCGTCGCCGCGTCGATCACCTTGAAGACCATGCTGAAGACCATGTTGTTGCCGGACATTTACTTTTCGCCCCGCATCCATTTCGCCACCCGGGCCGCCTCGGCGTGCCATTCGTACAGCTCGGCCAGGGTCATGCCTTCGACCACGTCAAGCCCGGTGTGGAGGATCGCCGCCACCTCGGCGGCTAGCGTCCGCCACTCGGCCGGGAATTCCCCAAAAAACCGCTGACCAGCTCCGCCAGGATCAGGCCGTCCAGCGCGTCGATCCGGCCCAGCGTCAACAGCCCGATGCCCGACAGGGTGGCGATCAGCTTGGCGGAGCTGGTCAGGTTGGCCTTGCCGCGGGCTTTCACCTCCTTCCAGGTCGGCCGCCGCAGGGTGATCTGGGTCACCTCGCCGTCCTTGGTGGCCAGCGGCCGGCGCAGCGTCAGGGCGGCGCCGTCGTCGTCCTGGACGATGCGGTCGGCGTGGCGCGCCGGCAGGTCGCCATCCTGCCGCTCCTCTTCCTCGTCGGGCAGCCGGTCGAGGAAGCCGCCGATCACCTCGGCCAGCACCAGGCCGTCCTCGGCGTCGATGCCCTCGAAGGCGGACGGCGCCACGCCGGACAGCTTGGCGATCAGCCAGCCGACCCGGTCCATGTCGTCGCCCGGCTGCTTCGACTGCGCCAGCATGTCCTCGAACCGCGGGCGGCGCAGCGCCAGGAAGGCGACCTCGCCGTCCTGGGCCTTCAGCGCCCGGCGCAGGCTGAAGCTGACCGAGCCGTCCTCGGCGTTCTCCAAGCGGTCGGCGTAGCGTTCGGTCAGGCTCACAGCGACAGCCCTCCGTTCATGGGCACCACGTCGCCGAAGAAGCTGATGGGGATGGTGCCCTTGTTGGCGTCGAGCTGGCCGGTCTTCTGGAAGGTGGCGTCCGGCATCAGGTAGACGACGCCGTTGTCGCAGACGAATTCCATCGACAGGCCGTCGCCCGTGTAGAGGGTGATGTCGAAATCGGGACCGTGGGTGAAATTGGCGGTGATCACGCCGGGAACCGCCTTGCTGGTGTAGCCGGCGGTCTCGCCGCGGCTGTTCATCACGGGCGTGTTTTCCACGCCGGCGATGCCGTCCAAGGTCGAGCCTTCCTGGGTGGTTTCGGCGTAGACGCCGTCGACGTAGACGTCGGCCTTTCCGGTCAGTTGCGCCATGGTCGATTACTCCTCAAAGGCCATCTGGCCGGCGATGATGTCGAGCGGGCCCACCAGGCGGGGCGCCAGCAGCTGGTCGTTGCGGGCGTGATTCTGGATGTTGCGCAAGCTGAGCAGCCCCGCCTTGAAGCCGGCGAAGTCCTGCACGTAGCCCAGCTTCATCATCGCCTGGTACCAGGCCAGGGTTTGACGCGCCAGGATGTCGGAGGTGACTTCGCCGCTGACCACCGGCGTGCCGTTGTCGGCGAAGGTGCAATTGGGGAACTTGGCCGCCATCCAGTCGTTCCAGCTGGGACGCAGATACATCAGCGTCGCCATCACCCAGCGGCCGTGATAGCTGCTGTCGGCCACCCCCGCCGCATTGGTCTTGTAGGTGGTGACCGCCTTCTCCAGCACGACGGTGCCATCCGCCTCGACGATCCACGACGACCCCCCTTCCAGGTACTGGGTGTTGCGTTCGTTGAAGGTGAGGCGGTCGGCCAGCGCCGGCGGCATCAGGCCGGGCAGCGGCGTGCCCTTCTGCGGCGCGTTGGGGCGCTGGGCCAGGTTGAAGGCGTAGGCGGCGCCGATCATCGCGGATTCGACGAAGGTCGGCGTCGGCGTGTTGTAGGACCCATAGCAATCGTGGAACTGGCTGTTCATCGCCGCCAGCTGGGTGCCGATGGTGCCCGGCGTGCCGTGGAAGGCGGTGACGATCGCCCCCTCCTTGGCCAAGAGCGCGTTCCAGCGGCGCACCATCTCGGCCACCCACGCGGTATAGGTCGCCGGGTCGTTCCACGGGCAAGCGATCACCTGGTACTGCTGGTCGCCGAGCGCGGCGACGATCGCGGTGGGCTGGGGATTGCCGCTGCCCCCCGCCATCGGGGTGATGGTCGCCGTCAGCCCGGCCGGGATGACGTCGGTGGCCTCGTACACCAGCCGGATGTCGATGGTGCCGGCATCCACCCCCTTGTGGCGCGCCGTGATGTCCACCTTGCCCGGGGTGGTGCCGTCCACCGCCGCGGTCACCGGCAGATCCAGAACCGCGTTGATGGCTGCCGCCGTCGCCGTGGCCACCTGGGCGGCGGTGTCGCCCACCGTCACCGCGATCTGGGCCGGCGCGATCAGGCCGCTATAGCCGAGATAGGCGGTGACCGTGCCCGCGGCGGTCGCGGTGCCGGCCCAGGTGATGGCGCCGGTGGCGGCCACGCCGGCCGCGTTGTCGGCGACCGGCATCGCCCAGGTCTCGGTGTAGCTGTTCACCCGCACCGCCGCCGCCACCATGTTGGACAGCATGGAGCCCTGCCCGAACAGCTGGTCGGCCTGCGCCTTGCCGTTGGTGATCCGCACCGGCACCAGCGGCTGCGCGCTCCCGGAGGGCAGCATCTGGCCCAGGATCAGGTAGACGTAGGGGATCGCCGCCGCGCCGTTCGAGGCGTTGGCGCTGTTGAACTCCATGAAGGTGCCCGGCACCTCCAGAGTGTTGGGAACCTGGCTGAAGGCGATGGAATCGGGCTGAGCCATGGCTTAGGCCTCCTGCTTGGAAGGCGGCGAAGCCGCCGGTGCGGCCGCGGCCGCGGCCTTGACCTCGACCAGGTCGCCGCGCTGGAGCGCCCGGTACCAATGCGGGTCGGCGGGATCGACCGCGAAGGGGGAATCGGCGGCGCCGGGCAGCACCTTGCCGGTCTTCGGATGGCGCAGCCGTCGTCCGGCCGCCGTTGTCACCAGGATTGAACTCACGTTGAAGAGCCTCCGAATTGAACGTCGGATTGGAAGTCGGGCGCCGGGCTGACCGGCAACGTCGTCGGCGCCGGGGTGCCGGGCTGCACCCAGTCGGCGTGGATCTCCAGCAGCTGCGCCACGTCGCCGCCGTCGCCGGCGGTGGATCGCTGGGTGTAGTAGCCGCAATCGAAGCGCACGCCGGTGACCGACAGGCGATGCTGGCCCGAGGCGCCGTCCGGGGTGCCGGAATAGACCTCGTCGATCGACAGCGGCATCAGGTTGCGGATCGGCAGCCCCAGGGACTGGCCGGCCAGCAGGTCGCGCACCAGCTCGGCCAGCTGGCGCGAGCCCAGTTCCTGGGCCGCCGGGCCGCCGACGCGCGAGGCCAGTGTCTGGGTGCGCATCGAAGCCGCCCCGCACACCACGGTGAACTCGCCGTCCCAGTTGACCTGGACGCTGGACGCGCTGGCCCGCTGCGAGCCGGTATGCGACACCAGGACGAACGGGCACATCTCGATCAGCCGGTCGTCGTTCTCGTCGGCGAACTGGCCGCTGTAGCGGTCCACCGTCTTGATCAGGCCGCCGAAATTGGCGACGGTGTTGACCAGCTTCACCCGGTCGATCATCGCCTGCTCGATTTGGAAGATGGTGCCGGGCATCATCCCCCCATCACGTAGTCGTGGGCCAGGCGGGCGATGGCCTTTTGGTCGGCGGCCGACAGGCCGAGATAGGGGCGCCCCGGCACGGTGACCCGGTAGGCGCCAATCTCCACCCGGCGCTCCTCGGCGCTTTTATGCTTGGCCTTGGCGAAGCGGCCGACCTTGGCCTTGGTGCCGTCCTTCCGCTCAATCTCCACCTGGCGCAGGCGGATGGTCTGGCCCCTGGCGTAGTGATCGACGGTGCCGCCCAGCTGCATCAGCGCGGCGTAGATCAGGTTGCTTCCCACCTCGACCTCGCGCGAGCTGGCGCGGAAGGTGATGGAGTGGCGCAGCCGCCCCGAGGCCATCAGGGCCTTGGCGTTGGGGCCGCGCCGCCGGAGCGTCGATTTGGCCAGGGGCGCCCAGGGCTTGCCATCCGGCCCGGTCTGGGTCATGAAGCGGCGCAGCGTCGAACTGACCAGCTGGGCGCCGATGGCGTCCATCAGCCCGCGCGACTTGCCCAGGCGCTCGGCGATCTCGGCATAGAGCCGGGTCGCCTGGTCGTCGATCTCGACGGACAGCAGCGCTCCGGCGGGCGAAGGCCCGCGAGTCGTTGAATTGTCGGCGAAGCCAACCATTAGAAGCCCCTGAGACTGCGGTAGTCGAACACGCGGGGCGCCCCGGCCACCGCCACCACGTCGCCGCTCACCGGGGTGGCGGCGTCGGGCACCCCGTCGCATTGCAGGATCAGCTTGCCGTCGCGGGCGTCGGCCAGCTGGGCCAGGGCGTCCTTGTAGGCCGCCACCACGTTGTCGGGCGGCGACAGGAACAGCTTGTACCAGGCGATGGCGCAGGCCCAGCCCAGCACGATGCCGGTGACCGGGGAGAGCGGCAGGGTGTAGCGCTTGCCCAGGTAGCCGTCCATCAGCTCGGTGGCGTCGGTGCAGGCGGCATCCACCACGCCCGCGTCGGCCACGCCGTCGCCGTCGCGGTCGGACACCTGCAGCAGCGCCAAGGCGCCGTAGCGGTTGGTCAGGTCGGTGGCGGCGCAATAGGCGTAGCTGTCGGGCATGGTGGATCGCCTTCCGTTACCAGGTGATGCGCGGGGTCATCAGCAGGTCGGCGGTGCCCTTCCAGATGTTGGTGGTCGAGCCGGTGCCGGTGGTGCCGATGAAGTCCGCCTTCAGGATGGTGTTGGCCGCGCCTTCGTTGCTGGGCCCAACGATCAGGGTGTCGGGCACCAGGTTCCAGGGCTGGCCGTTGTCGCGCAGGAACGACAGCATCTGGGCGCGGGCCGCGGCGTAGCTGTCCGAGGTCAGCGGCTGCTGCGAGCGCACCATGGTCTGCCACAGACCGAAGCCAACGTTGCAGCGGCCGTCCACCCCGAACAGGTATTCCTTCCGCAGGAACACGTTGGGGTCGGTCAGGTTGACCAGGCTGGTGAACTGGAACGGCCGGCGCTTCTGGAAGATCAGCGGCTTCAGGATCTGCTTGGTGCAGGCCAGGTACCAGGTCGCCCCGGTGCCGCCCATGTCGTTGGCATAGGTCGTCTTCTTGCGGGCGGCGGTGTAGCCGGGATGGTTCTGGGAAAAGAACGGCTGGCCGTCGAAGCACAGCGCGGTGCCCGCGCTCTGCAGCAGCTCGAAGGACAGCACGTCGGGGAACTCGGAGGCGTCCTTGCCCAGTTGCTGGAACAGCGGGTTGTAGATGCCGTAGGTGTCGTCCTCGACGGCGTCGCGGTCCAGGCTGACCGTGTTCTCGAAGGTCCGGTTGGCCAGGGTGTAGCTGTGGGCGGCCAGGTTCTGGGCGACGCGGTCGCCCAGCCATTCGCGGAACGCGGTGCTCTGACCAAGCCAGGGATAGATTTCCTGCTTGGTGGTCGAATTGACGTCGGTGGCCAGCCGCGAATAGATCACCTGCGGCGAATAGTCGTTGAAGGCGTTCTGGTAGACCGACTGGACGCCGGTGAACAGGATTTGCAGATTGGAGACGTTCAGTTCCACGGGCGTCGCTCCTTAGATCGTGACCCAGACGTTGCCGGTCGCCGCGTCGATTTCGAAGATCGTGCCGGCGACGGAGCGGGTGTTGGTGCCGTTGGTCAGCGCCACCGTGTTGTCGTCGACGATGTAGCAAGGCTCGCCGATATTGGCCTCGGCGATCAGGTCGGCGCCGGCGCAGTTGGCGAACAGGAAGGTGCCGCGCCGGACGCGGACGTTGATCGCCCCCGCCGCGCCGCCCTGGTTGTTGGCCTGGGCCTCGGCCCGGCCGACCGCCACCAGGTTGAGGGCGGTGGTGCCGGGCTGGGCCACGCCGGCGTTCAGAACCACGATGGTGCCGGCGTAGATGATCGTGTTGGCCGCCACCGGGATGGAGCGGAACACCCCTTCCCCGCGCGGGGTGTCGATGTCGGCGGTCGCGGCGGTCATGCCTTGGCTCCATCCTGCTGGGCGGTGGTGACACCCTGGACCTTGCGGTACTGCTCGACGGTGATGCCCAGGTTGGCGCAGACCGCGAGAACGGCCTTGTCGTCCTGCTGGCCGGCGTGGGCGGCGCCGGCCGGGGCGGTGCCGGGCAGCAGGGCGCCCCCGGCCACGATCACCGGCGACGCCGCGGCAAAGGCCTGGAAGCCGGCCAGGTCGGTCGAAGCGTAGGCGAATGCCCAATCCTTCATGGCCGGGGTGACCTTGCCGGCCCGGCAGGCCTCCTCCACGGCGGTGGCCGCCTTGGTCTTGGCGTCCGATTGCATCAGCGCGCCCACGGTCTGCTGCAACTCGGTAAAGGCCGACATCGGCACGAATTGCTTGGGGTCGGGAACCCCTGCGGCGAAGCCGCCATTCCCAGGGTTTGGCGCGCCAGGCGCGCCGGCGGTGAAGCCGCCATTCCCAGAATTTGGCGCGCCAGGCGCGCCGGTGACGACGGGGGGCTGCTGGCTGGCTAGAT
>JAKAFA010000329.1 GCA_021818185.1 Pseudomonadota bacterium
TTGCCGAGGCATACCGCGGCCTGCGCCCTTTCCTTCGCGCGCGACAAGGCCGGCAGAAGCAGCGCCGCCAGAATCCCGATGATCGCAATGACGACCAGCAGCTCGATGAGAGTGAAACCTGCAACCAGCATTGGCGGCGGCGCGGTCTTAGTAACCGCGCCGCCGACAGAACCGACACCGGCGAACCGATGAGTGGGTACACCTCTCATACGTGTCTTAGTAACCGTGACCTCAGTTAAGGCATCGCTGGCAATGATCGGTTAGCAACAAGCGCAACTGGTACGGTCACCCACTGCGACCATCTAAAACTCACTGCGAAGGACAACACCACCCCATCGGGGGATCGTAACTAGCCGGGCCGCTGCATTCCGCCAGGCTGGCACAGCACCAATACCGCAAGACACCCTGAAAGTCGCCCCAACAAGTTGCGACGCACTGAGTGCCTTCACCTTGGCGGACTGCACTTGTCGAGTAACAGCCCTCGGCAAGGACGACGATAGTGGAGTGAACCAGCATGGCGCTGGCTGCAGCCGCCACCAGTGCCCGCGGAGCGAATAGCTTTCTTAGTGTGTTCATACGTTTTTCCTTCCTTTCCACGGCTAAACGCCCGGTTTCAGGCGCGGTGAGTGGACCACAATACACGCCCATTCCTGATCCCACTGCCGTTCAGCCATGAAATCTTGCGTCCTCATTGCAGTCCCGGCCGCTTGGCGGGCGGCACGTAGTCCTTGTGCCAGTAGAGCTGCCAGAGCCGATCCAAGGGTACCAACGCCCCGTGGCCGTCGAAGAATCCAATATTGATGCCTCCAGGCAATCGGCGCGCAGCGGGCCATTGTTGAGGAACCGCCACCGGTCTCCGGCCATGCCGGGGCACACTGACCGTGTTCAGTCCACCGGTTTCGATGTAGCCACCACCTGGCCTCGGATCCCAACCGTAAAAGAGGTTCGGCGGCGGTCCGTCCTTGGCTTTGGGCCACGTCCAGAACCAGACTCCGTCGCCGAGGACGGGCGTCTCTTCCGGGTGGCGAATTGCCGATTCCCGCTGGAAAGCCAAATCCCACGTAGCATCGGAATAGTCGGAGGAGCCGTTCACCAGGAAATCCGGGTCGCCGTAAAGCAGCCAGAGATTGAGGGCATAGCTGCCCGACCGAAACGCGGGCGTGACCGGGCGGTCTTTGGGCAAAGGACGAAACATGCCGGTGCTGAGCCGGTCCCAACGCGGTTCGAACCAGGCTTCCCGCACCGATCCAAGGCCCACACAGCCGGTACGAATGTTGGTCTGCCCGAGCCGCTGCGCCGCGGGGCAGACCCAGCCTTTGGGGCGCAACCCCACTTCATCGGCGTACCAGTCGGCCACCGCCGCTTCGCCCAAGCGGTCGCCGGAGTCTTCATCCAGCGCGAGACGATAGCTCAGTGTCGTCTGCCGCAGATTGCCGAGGCATACCGCGGCGTGCGCCCTTTCCTTCGCCCGCGAGAGCGCCGGCAAAAGCAGCGCCGCCAGAATGCCGATGATGGCGATGACCACCAGCAGCTCGATGAGAGTAAAGCCGCGCCGCTGCGGTGCCCACGCCGGGAGGCCCCGGCCCTCATCGCCTGGACGGGGCTGCGGGGCGGGCGGCGCCTTGGGATAGTACGCGTCGTACGCCCACTTAAGCGCCCACAGGATGAGGCAATTTCGGGCCACGCCCAGCAGGGCCTCGGCCCGGCTGTTCTCGAAGAGGCCCGTCAAGCCCAGGCAACCGCAGGCCGGCGGGTGCGCCAACGTGGAGAGATACCAGAGGAAAACGGTGAAGATCAGCATCAGGCCCGTGGTCACGCCCAGCGCGAACTTGAGGTCCCAGCGCAACAGGAGCAGGACGCCCAGATAGAGTTCGAGGGCGGTGACGCCGGCGATCGTCCACTTCGCCAGCGCATACGGGATTTCGAGCGATTCCAGGGCCATCGTCGCCTGGCCGGGATGCCCCATCTTGGCCAGGCTCGAATAGAGGAAGAGCAAGCCGATCAAGGCCGGGAGACAGCGAGGCAAACGACGCCACATATTCAATTCCCCAGTTGAACCGCAGATCGACGCCGAATGACACCGATGGGAAAGAGGTGTGCGGCGCAAGTGGCTTCCACCCGCGGGGTGAATTGGCTGCCGTCATTCCTAAGCCTGACAGGCTTTATCTTCTTATCCGCGTTCATCGGCGTCCATCGGCGGTGTCCAGGTTTAAAACAGGGTGTCGAGGTTCAGCACTTCGTCCGAAATCAACCGATGCGGCGCCCAGGCCCGAGCGGCCTCGCTCCAGTACAGGCTCAGATAAATCGGACCGGCATGGGTCGAGGCGTCCGAGCGCCCGAAGAAACTCACCAGGCAAAAGAGGCCTGACTCGGCCGGGCGGCCGTCCGCGGGGACCGGTCCGTACCAGAAACCCGGATTGATCGCCCCGCGCGCGATGGTGAAGCCTTGGGCCGTGGGTCCCGTGAAAACCACAAACGGCGTGTTCGTGGTGGTGGTCGCCACGCGAATGCGCTCCAGGCACACGGCCGTGAGGCGTGACGGCGGCCGGTTGGTCGCCAACCGGCGCCAGAGGCTTTCGACGACTTGTTCTGGATTGGCCGGGAGGGCTGGCAGCGCCAACCCGGTGGGGCGAGACTCCGGCGAGCCGGCCTCACCGTCAGGGGCCGGCGACTGGGCGGCTCCGCGGCGCGTCGTCCGACCAGCGGTTGCGTTTTGGACCGGCGCCGTCGGGCTTGGGTCGGGCGCGCGCCGGGCCATCGGGTTGGGCGCGAAGGTCGGATGCAATCCCTCCGTCTTGAGTCGGAGATAGCCCGCCACCGTGGGTTGCCCCAGATAAGCGGGCACCTCAGCCAGGCGGGTGTGAAGCCGGGTCTCCTGGGTGGTTGACAACCGAAGCGACCGCCAATCGACCGCAGTCAAGAACCGGCTGGTCGTCTCGGGCGCCGCGAGATCGGCGTAGGTGAGCTGGTTCCAGAGGGCCGCGATCTCCGCGGTCCGCCGGGCACGGGCCGCCAGTTCCAACCGCCGCCGTTCCGCCGCATGCTGCGGCTTCAAGGTGGCCCGGACACCCAGGGTGAGGACGACGCAGGCGAGAAGGAGACAGCTATCAGCCCGTCAAAAAAGTCGCCCGGGGGAGTGAACATTTAAAAGGGGAGAGCGTCCAACGAGGAACTTCATTATGGCGCTGGGTCGACGCACCCCCAAACAGTCC
>JAKAFA010000330.1 GCA_021818185.1 Pseudomonadota bacterium
TTTGAGGGGTCTGAGTAGCAACGGAACAGAAAACCCCCATAGGCTCCGGTCGGAGTGGCGTCAGAACAAGCCCGATCAAACATCGTCATCGACCTGAGTTGCCGGATTGCGCAACGGCCGCAGTTCGCCCCGGGCCACGGATTCGGGCAGAGTGAAAGCGTAGCGGCCGAGCACGTTGACGTGCTCGTGGGCGAGCGGTGACAGGCGGGCGATGTCCTCGTCGCGGACATCGAAGCCTTCCGCCCGCAATTGGTCGAGCGCCGCGTCCATGTAGATCGTGTTCCACAAGATGATGGCGTTGACGACCAAGCCGAGGGCGCCGAGTTGGTCCTCCTGGCCCTCGCGGTAGCGCTGGCGCAGTTCCCCCCGCTTGCCGTGGAAGACGACGCGGGCAAGCTGGTGGCGGCCTTCACCTCGGTTGAGCTGGCTCAGGATGCGGCGGCGATAGGCTTCGTCGTCGATATAGGCCAGTAAGTAGAGCGTCTTGACGATCCGGCCGAGTTCCTCCAGCGCCCGCGCCAGCCGGGTCGGCCGGTCGTTGGTTTGAAGGGTCCGGATCAGCGTTAGCGTCACGAGCTCCCCACGTTGCGCTTCCGACGCGCGTGCGCGATTCTTGCCGGCATGAGACTGGCAGCGACCGACGTGACGGGAAGCCGGGCTGTGCTACTGGCCGGCGGACGCCGGCGCGGCAGCGGTGGTTTTGATCGCCCTGGCATATTCCCAGGGCAGGAGTTCGGCGAGGCGGGTGACGGGGTGACCGGCAACGATGCGGTCGAGGGCGTATTCGAGATAGGCGGCGGGATCGACGCCGTTGAGCCGGGCGGTCTGGATCAGAGTGGCCAATGTGCCCCAGATCACGCCGCCGCCGTCCGATCCTGCGAAAAGATGGTTCTTGGCCCCCAGTTTGATCGGCCGGATCGAGCGCTCGACGGTGTTGGTATCCAATTCGACCCGGCCGTCGGCGAGAAAGAGACAGAGGCTGTCCCAGCGCGACAGCGCGTAGCGGATGGCTGCGGCCAGCGGCATCTTGCCGGACACCTGGCCGAGTTCGTCCATCAGCCAAGCTTTCAGGGCATCGACCAGCGGCCGCGACCGCTCCTGGCGTACCGCCAGGCGCTCGTCAGCTGGCCGGCCGCGGATCTCTGCTTCGATGGCGTAGAGCTCGCCGATCCGCCGGATGGCCTCGGCCGCGGACGGCGACTGGCTGCTGACGGAGACCTCGTGGAATTTCCTCCTGGTATGGGTCCAGCAATGGGCCAGCCGGACGGTGCCGTCGACCTTCACCCCGGGCAACCCGTCGAAGCCGGCATAGGCATCGACCTGCAGGATGCCGGCGAAGGGGGTGAGATGGTCCTTGGGCCGGGTCGCCTTGCGGTCCTCGGCGTAGAGATAGGCCACCGCCGGCGGCGCCTGACCGCACCACGGCCGGTCATCGCGGGCATAGGTCCACAGCCGTCCCTGCTTGACCTTGCCGCGGCCGGGGTCGAGCACTGGCAACACGGTGTCGTCGGCGAAGATCTTCTCCGACCTGAGGATATCGGCCAGCACCAGCGCCGACAACCGGTCGAGCAACTCGGCGGCGCGCCCCACCCAGTTGGCCAAGGTGGCGCGGTCGAGGGTGATCCCCTGCCGGGCGTAGATCCCGGCCTGGCGGTACAGCGGGGTGTGGTCGCAATATTTGGCGATGACGACATGGGCGACCAGCGCGGTGCTGGCCATGCCGCCCGGCATCACCGACGGCGGTGCTGGGGCCTGAACCGGCGGCGCTTCGCAGGCGCGGCAGCCCATCACCGGCCGATGGATCTCCTGGACCTGGAAGACGGCAGGAATGACGTGCAGCCGCTCGGCGACCTCGTCGCGGATTTGATGCAACGGCCCGCCGCAGCAAGGACAGGTGGTTTCTTCCGGCGGCACATCGACGCGAACCCGGGGCAGATGGGCCGGCAGGGCGCCGAGATTGCGCTTCGCTGGCTTGCGCGGCTTGCGCGGCGGAGCCGGAGCCGCCTCCTCGCGCGCTTCGGCGGCGCCGTCGGTCTGCTCGGCATCTTCCAGGGCCAGTTGCAGCTGATCGGGATTGAGCCTTTCGGACGACACGCCGAAGCGGGCCCGCGCCAGATTGGCAAGCTGGTGACGCAACTTTGCGATCAGTGTTTCCTGCTCGGCTATAAGTGCCGCATTGGCATTGATCGTGCTATCCCGTGTAGTGATCGCAGCGTCTTTCGCATTGATGACAGCATCCTTCGCATTGATGACAGCATCCTTCGCTTCGAGAAGGCGTATCATCTCGGCGGAGCTCATCACGGCATAGGGCTGCGCGCTTGACATGGCGCGATTATAGTGTGCAAGCCCTGCGCCAGCACAGCATATTCTGCTGATTCACGCCACTTTTCTCTCAACAGGCCTTTGCCGGCGGAACCACCTGAAGAGCCTTAACCCGGCGCCAGTTTACCCCATCAAGCAGGGCCGACAATTGGGCGGCGGTCAGCGTCATGGTGCCGTCGGCTACCGCCGGCCAAACGAATCGCCCAGCTTCCAATCGCTTTTGGTACAGCACCAGGCCGGTGCCGTCCCACACCAGAATCCTCACTCGGTCGGCCCGGCGCGAGCGGAAGACGAAGACGTCGCCCGAGAACGGCGACATTGCCAGCGATTGCTGCACCAGCGCCGCCAAGCCGTCCATGCCCTTGCGGAAATCCACCGGCCGGGTGGTCACCACCACGCGAATGCCCGCCGGCAGCGCGATCATGCCGCTCGAAGCGCCCGGATCAGCCGGGCCAGCGTCGCCTCGTCGGTCCCGGCCGAGATCCGCGCCACCACCCCTGCGGCCTCCAGCCGGATCATCGCCGGCGTCGGGGATGACACTCTCCCCGCCGGCGACTCCGCGGCCACCGTCACCGGGACGAACAGGTTCCCTGCGCCTGCCCGCGCCTGGGCGATCCAACTCCGCACCTGATCCGGCCGCAGTCCGTGTCGCCGCGCCGTCGCTACCACCTCGTCGGCCAGCGCCTCGGCGACAATCTCTGCCTTGGTCTCAGCCGCCCAGACCCGCCGCCGCCGCTTCGCCCCGGAATCCGCCGCCCTCTCCATCGCCTCCTCCCGCCTTCATCATGGCGGGGATCGTCTCACTTCGCCGCAAATAAGCGCAATGTGGGGCGGCGGTGACGTTTACGGATCAGCCCG
>JAKAFA010000086.1 GCA_021818185.1 Pseudomonadota bacterium
GCGCTGGCCGCGGCGCGCCGGCGGGTCGCCGCGGCGGGCGGCGACGGGCCGGCGCTCGGGGCGGTGCGCCTGCTGGCGCCGGTGCCCCGGCCGCCGCGCAACGTCTATTGCATCGGCTGGAACTACGTCGAGCATTTCAACGAGGGGGCGGCCATGCGCCTGCAGCCGGCGCAGATGCCCGAGCATCCGGTGATCTTCACCAAGGGCACCGGGGCGGTGAACGGCCCCTTCGATCCCATTCCCTTCGATCCGGCGGTGTCGGAACACATCGACTGGGAGGCCGAACTGGCGGTGGTGATCGGCAAGGCCGGGCGCAACATCGCCGAGGCGGCGGCCATGGACCACGTCTTCGGCTACACGGTGGTCAACGACACCTCGGCCCGCGACATGCAGCAGAAGAAGCACGGCGGCCAGTGGTTCAAGGGCAAAAGCCTGGACGGCCACGCCCCCATGGGCCCGTGGATCGTGCCGGCCGCCGACCTCGATCCCTTCGACCTGCGGGTAATCTGCCGGGTCAACGGCGTGGTCAAGCAGGACGGCCGGACCGCGCAGATGTATTTCAAGCTGCCGCGCATCCTGGCCGAACTCTCCCTCGGCCTGACCCTGGAACCGGGCGACGTCATCTGCACCGGCACGCCCCCCGGCGTGGGCGCCGCCCGCACCCCGCCGGAATTCCTGCGTCCCGGCGACGTGCTGGAAAGCGAGATCGAGGGGATCGGTACCCTCCGCAACCGGATCGAGCGGGTATAGGGGGCGCCGCGGCGCCCCCTCCCTCATACGCCCAGCCGGCTCACTGCGCCGGCCACCGCCATCAGGGCGGCCATGGTGACGTTGGCGTGGCGGGCGGCGCCGTGCAGCACCCGGCCCCTCGCCTCGACCTCGACATAGCACGCCGCCTCGGCCTCCGAGCCGCCGCCGATGGCGTGCTCGTGGTAGTCGCGCACCGTGACGGGCAGGTCCAGGTCGTGGCCCAGGGCCTGGACGAAGGCGTCCACCGGGCCGGCGCCGCTGCCGGCGACCACCCGCTCGGCGCCGTCGATCAGCAGGGTGGCGGTCAGCGCCCGCACCTCCTTGGACACCGGCTTGGTGGCGTAATCCACCACCTGGATGCGGCCGGCGGCGAAGTAGGTGGCGGCGAAGGCGGCCATGATCTCGGCCGGGTTCAGTTCGCGGCCGGCGGCGTCGGCTTCCTGCTGGACGATCCGCGAGAAGTCCACCTGCAACGAGCGGGGCAGTTGCAGGCCGAAATCGCGCTCCAGCACATGGGCGACGCCGCCCTTGCCCGATTGGCTGTTGATGCGGATCACCGCCTCGTAGGTGCGGCCGACATCGGCCGGATCGATGGGCAGGTAGGGCACTTCCCAGGCCTGGTCATTGGCCTTCCTGCGGGCGGCGAATCCCTTGTTGATGGCGTCCTGGTGCGAGCCGGAGAACGCGGTGTAGACCAGATCGCCGGCATAGGGATGGCGCGGATGGACCGGCAGGCGGGTGCAATCCTCGGCCACCGCCTTGATGACGTCGATGTCGGACAGGTCCAGACCGGGATCGACCCCCTGGGTGTACAGGTTCAGCGCCAGGGTGCAGACATCGACGTTGCCGGTGCGCTCGCCATTGCCGAACAAGGTGCCTTCCACCCGGTCGGCCCCGGCCATCACCGCCAGTTCGGCGGCGGCCACCGCAGTGCCGCGGTCGTTGTGGGGATGGACCGACAGGATCAGGGCGTCGCGGTCCTTCACGCTGCGGGCGAAGCCTTCCACCATGTCGGCATAGACGTTGGGGGTGGACATCTCCACCGTGGCCGGCAGGTTGCAGATCATCCGCCGGCCAGGCGAGGCGCCCCAGCACGCCGCCACCTTCTCGACGATATCCACCGCGAAGTCGGGCTCGGTGCCGGTGTAGCTTTCCGGAGAGTATTGGAACACCACCTCGCCCTCGGGCCGGCGGGCCGACAATTCGCGCACCAGCCGGGTGCCGGCCAGGGCCAGGTCGACGCAGCCCTGGCGGTCCATGCCGAACACCACGCGGCGCTGCACCTCCGAGGTGGAATTGTACAGGTGGACGATGGCCCGGCGGGCGCCCTCCAGCGCCTCGAAGCTGCGGCGGATCAGTTCGTCGCGCGACTGGGTCAGGATCTGGATGGTGACGTCGTCGGGGATATGCCCGCCTTCGATCAAATGGCGGACGAAGTCGAAATCGGTCTGCGAGGCGGCGGGGAAGCCCACCTCGATCTCCTTGAAGCCCATGCCGACCAGGGTGGTCCACAGGCGCATCTTGCGCTCGGTGCCCATGGGGTCGATCAGCGCCTGGTTGCCGTCGCGCAGGTCGACGCTGCACCAGACCGGCGGGGTGGAGATGATCGCGTCGGGCCAGCGGCGGTCGGCCAGGCGGGGGGCGGGATAGGGGCGGTACTTGGCGGCGGCGGGAATCATGGCCGTCTGTCCTTTGCATTCCGGTTGGGGAAGGTGCGGCGAATTACGGGCGCCGGGAAGCCGCGGGGGGCGAAATCCGGCGACCGCCGCTAAGTCGCAGCCGGAGGAGGAAAGAGACGGCGGAAACGGTGAACATGGACCGGAACCCGAATGCTGCTGAAAAAACAGGGCCGAAACGGCGTCACCCCGGCGTCGTAGTTACGACACCGGGCCGGTAAGGAGCAGCAGAGCGGTCGTGTGGTGCACGGTCATGATCAAACACTGCCAGAGTGCGGCCGGCCTCGTCAACCCGCTTGCCGCTTGCTATCCTCCAAAGAACAGCGACGGAGGGTCGGGCGATGATCGATCTGTATACCTGGGGCACCCCCAACGGGCGCAAGGTCTCCATCATGCTGGAGGAGACCGGGCTGGATTACCGCGTCCGCACGGTGGATATCGGCAAGGGCGAGCAATTCGTCCCCGACTTCGTCGCGGTCAATCCCAATTCCAAGATTCCCGCCATCGTCGATCACGACGGGCCGGGCGGTCAGCCGTTCAGCCTGTTCGAATCGGGCGCCATCCTGGTCTATCTGGCCGAGAAGACCGGGCGCTTCCTGCCGGCCGAGCCGCGTGGGCGCTACGAGACATTGCAATGGCTGATGTTCCAGATGGGCGGCTTCGGCCCGATGCTGGGACAGGCCCATCACTTCCGCCGCTTCGCCCCCGAGACCGTTCCCTACGCCGTGGAGCGCTACACCAAGGAGGCGCGGCGGCTTTACGGCGTGCTGGAGGCGCGGCTGGCCCAGGCCGATTATGTGGCCGGCGACTATTCCATCGCCGATATGGCCCTGTGGCCGTGGACCCAGCGCGCCGACTGGCAGGGAATCGACTTCGCCGACCTGCCCCATGTCAGGCGCTGGTCGGACGCCATCGCCGCCCGGCCGGCGGTGCAGCGGGGAATGGCCGTCCCGTGAGCGCGTGACCCGGTCCGGCTAGTCCAGCGGGGCCGCTTCGGCCAGCAGGTCGCGGAAGGTTTCCGCCCAGTCGGCGGCGGCGTCGGGCGTCAGGTCGAACCTGGCGCCGATCCGGCCGTAGCTGACATTGACGGCCACCGCCTCCAGCAGGTGGGGAACGCCCTCGATGCAATAGGTGACGCGCTCGCCCGGTGTGACCGGCAGTCCGGGGCCCAGGGTGGCGATGCCGTTGCGGGACAGGTTGAGGATGGTCACCTCGGTGATGGTTCCGGCGGCGATGATCGAACAGCCGCGGAACACGGCATAGCGCGGCGCGCTACGGCGCTCGGTGATCGCGACGACGTCGCTCATGCGGATGCTCCCCGGCCGACCCTACCCCTTTTATAAGTATAGACCGGTCCTAATTTGTACGAAAGCTGCGAGAGTTCGCGCTACGCGCTCAGCCACATCAACGCCGCCACGCCGCCGGCATCAATGACGCAGGCGGCAGTGAACAGGACCAGGGCGCGGTCGATGTCGGCGATGGTTGCCTTGGCGCGTCCGGCGCCCATCCAGTTCTCCTCGACCGTGTGGCCGGGATAGCGGCGCGGCCCGCCCAGCGCCAAGTCCAGCGCGCCGGCCATCGCCGCCTCGGGCCAGCCTGAATTGGGCGAGCGATGGTGGCGCGCGTCGCTCAACATGGTCGCCGCGGCGCGGATCGGCCGTCCCTTGGGGGTGAACAACGCCGCGACGGCCAGCATCGCTCCGGCCAGCCGGGCCGGCACCAGATTCATGGCGTCGTCGAGGCGGGCCGAGGCCCAGCCGAAGGCGCGGTAGCGATCGTTGCGGTAGCCGATCATGCTGTCCAGGGTGTTGACCGCCTTGTAGGCCAGCAGGCCCGGCAGACCCAGCAGCACGTACCAGAATACCGGTGCCACCACCGCGTCGCTGAAATTCTCGGCCAGGCTTTCGATGGCGGCGCGCGCCACGCCGTGCTGGTCCAGGGAATGCGGGTCGCGCCCGACGATGCGCGATACGGCATAGCGCCCGGCTTCCAGCCCGCCGGCCCGCAGGGCGCGGGCGACGTCGTGGACATGCTCGAACAGCGACCGCTGGGCCACCAGGGTGGCGGTCAGGAACACTTCCAGCAGCCAGGCATGGGGCAGGGTCCGGGCGACGAAGCTGATCGCCAGCCCGGTGGCGGCGGCGGCCAGCGGCACCAGCCCGGCGACGAATACCCCGCGCAGCTTGCGGTCCGCCTCGGGGCGGTCGGCGCGGTTGAGCCGCCGGTCCAACTGGGCGATGCCACGGCCGATGACCACCACCGGATGGGGCAGCCAGCGGAACAGCCAGGGCATGTCGCCCAACAGCGCATCGAGGCCAAGGGCCAGGAACAGCAGCATCAGCCCATCGGGGGCGTGGCCGAACGCGGGGGGGGAGGGGGTCATCCAGGCAGGATGGGGGGAAGCGGCGCGGGCGTCAACCGGCGGCGTCCGCCCGCCCCTAGTCCATTTGCCGCAGCAGCCGGATGGCCTCGCGCACGTAATGGGCGGCGGGGGATTGGGGGTCGGGCAGGTGGGCGGCGGCCTTGATCAGGCTGGGCAGGGCGGCGTGGATGCCGCCGGGGGCATCGGCCAGGGACTCGGCCAGCTCGATGAATTCCCGGAGCTCGTCCGGCTCCAGGTCGCCGCGTTCGGCCAGATTCAGCAGGTCGTCGTACTGCTTGCGGTCCATCGCCGCGCCTCCTGCCGCTGTCACACCGGGACAAATGGGGCCGGATACCGGTCGTCGCCGCCGTTCTTTCGGGGCTGGTAACCCCGGCATGTGCCGCCTATAGTCGCGCTCCACCGCGCGGCCGGAGGCCGGGACCAGCCGCGAAACGACGCTCAGAGGCAAAAGGACCAGGCGCATGACGGAAAAGATCGGGGTGATGCTGTGCGGCCACGGGAGCCGTGACGTCGAGGCGATTGCCGAGTTCGACGGGCTGGCCCGCAGCCTGCGCGCCCGGTTGCCGCAATACGTGGTGGAGAGCGGCTACCTGGAATTCGCCAAGCCCATCATCCGCGACGGGCTGGACAAGCTGAAGGCGGCGGGCGTCGGGCGCATCCTGGCGGTGCCGGGAATGCTGTTCGCCGCCGGCCACGTCAAAAACGACCTGCCGTGGGAGATCAATTCCTTCGCCGCCGCGCATCCCGACCTCGACGTGCGCTACGGCCGGGAACTGGCCGTCGATCCCAAGTTGCTGGCCGCCGCCGCCGCCCGCATCGCCGAGGCCGAAGCCAAGGGCCGGCCGGGCGTGGCGCGCGCCGATACGCTGCTGCTGGTGGTGGGGCGCGGCACCAACGACCCCGACGCCAATTCCAACATCGCCAAGGTGGCGCGCATGCTGTGGGAAGGCATGAGCTTCGGTTGGGCCGAGATCGCCTTTTCGGGGGTGGCGGCGCCGCTGGTGGATGCGGCGCTGGCCCGCGTGGTGAAGCTGGGCTTCCGCCGCGTCATCGTGTTCCCCTATTTCCTGTTCACCGGCATCCTGGTCAAGCGCATCTACGCCTGGACCCGCGAAGCCGCCGCCGCCCATCCCGAGGTGGAATTCCTCGAGGCGCCCTATCTCAACGACCACCCCCTGGTGCTGGACAGCTTCGTCGAGCGGGTCGGCGAGATCCTGGAGGGCGAGGCGCGGATGAACTGCCAATTGTGCAAATACCGCGAGCAGGTGGTGGGCTACGAGGCCAGCGTCGGCGCCGTCCAGGCCGGCCACCATCACCATGTCCGCGGCATCGGTACCGACGCCGATCACCATCACGATCATGGCCACCACCACGATGATGGCCATGACCATGACCATGGGCATGGCGGCCATCACCACCACCACCACCACCACCATCATCATCACGACTAGGGCGGGCCGATGAGCCCCCTGTTCGACGCTTATGTGATGGTCGATTGGAGCGCCGAGTCGCGCCCCAAGACCGGCCCCGACAGCGTCTGGCTGGCCCGGCTGGAGCGCGGCGGCCGGCTGGAGACCGCCAATCCGCCGACCCGTGCCGCCGCCATGGCGGAGCTGGCCGACCTGCTCTCCGACCTGGCCGCCCGCGGCCGGTCGGTGCTGGTGGGCTGCGACTTCAATTTCGGCTTTCCCCGCGGCTTCGCCGCCCGGCTGGGGGTCGAGGGCTGGCGCGGCGTGTGGAAGCGGCTGGCGGCGGAAATCCATGACGGCGACGACAATGCCAATGACCGCTTCGCGGTGGCGGCCCGGCTCAATCTGGCCCTGACCGGGGGCGCGGCGCCGTTCTGGGGCTGTCCGGCGGCGGTATCCGGCCCTGGCCTGTCCGCCACCCGGCCGGCCGAAAGCGGCGATCTGCCCCAACGTCGTTTGACCGAAGAACGGCTGCCGACCGCCAAGCCGGTGTGGCAACTGGCCTATGCCGGCGCGGTGGGCGGGCAGACCCTGCTGGGTATCCCGCGGCTCCACGCCTTGCGCCACCATCCCTGGATCGCGGCGGCGACCCGGGTCTGGCCGTTCGAGACCGGCCTCAAAGCGCTCGAAGGCGGCGGCATCACCCTGGCCGAGATCTATCCCTCGCTGTGGCCGGTGGCCGTGCCGCCCGGCGGCGTCAAGGACCGGGAACAGGTGGCGTCGGTGGCCCGCCATCTCTGCGCTCTCGACGAGGCGGGCCGGCTGGCGCCGCTGTTCGCCGGCGATCCCGCCCTGTCCCCGGGCGAACGGGCGGCGGTCGAGGCCGAGGAGGGCTGGGTGCTGGGGGCCATGGCGGCGCCCGATATCCATGCCTGGGTCCACGACCCGGCGGAAATTTACCGCCAATCCTTTGCCACCATCCGCGCCGAGGCCGATATCGACGCCCTGCCCGCCGATCTGCGGGAGCTGGCGGTGCGGGTGGTGCATGCCTGTGGCATGGTCGATGTGGTGGCGGACCTGGCCTGGAGCGAGGGCGCCGCGGCGGCGGGCCGGGCCGCCCTGGCGGCCGGCGCTCCTATCCTGGTGGATGCCGAGATGGTGGCGCACGGTGTCATCCGCGCCCGCCTGCCGGCCGGCAACCGGGTGATCTGCACCCTGAACGACCCGGAGACCGCTCCCGCGGCGGCGGCGCAGGCGACCACCCGCTCGGCTGCCGCGATCGACCGCTGGCTGCCTCATCTGGCCGGCGCGGTGGTGGCTATCGGCAATGCCCCCACCGCCCTGTTCCGCCTGCTGGAGCTGGTCGCGGCCGGGGCGCCGCGCCCGGCCCTGGTGCTCGGCTTCCCGGTCGGCTTCGTCGGCGCCGCCGAATCCAAACAGGCCCTGGCCGCCGCCGGCCTGCCCTTCGTCGCGGTGATGGGCCGGCGCGGCGGCAGTGCCATGGCCGCCGCCGCCATCAACGCCCTGGCGGGAGGGCTGGCGTGAGCGCCGCGCCCTGGCTCACCGTGATCGGCATCGGCGAGGACGGCCCGGCCGGTCTCGCCCCCGCCGCCCGCGCGCTGGTGGAGAATGCAGAGGTGCTGGTGGGTGGCGAGCGCCATCTCGGGCTGGTTGAGGCCGCCGCCGAGCGCCACCTCTGGCCGTCGCCGTTTTCCGCCGCGCGCGTCCTGCTGGAGGGCCTGCGCGGCCGGCCGGTGGTGGTGCTGGCCTCGGGCGATCCCATGTGGTTCGGCATCGGTGCCACCCTGGCCCGCTGGTTTCCCGGCGAGATTGCCGTCCTGCCCCATCCGGGGGCGTTTTCCCTGGCGGCGTCGCGTCTGGCCTGGCCGCTGGCCGAGTGTCTGTGCCTGACCGTGCACGGCCGTCCGCTCGAGTCCCTTTCCCTGCACCTTCAGCCCGGCCGCCGCCTGCTGGTGCTGGGCGAGGACGGCACTTCGCCCGGCCGCATCCGGGCGCTTTTGGCCGAGCGGGGATTCGCCGCCAGCCGGGTGGTCGTGCTGGAACGCCTGGGCGGTCCGGGCGAGCGGGTCGGCGACACCGGGGAGGGGCGCACCGACGATCTGGTGACCATCGCCGTCGAGGTCAGGGCCGATCCCGGCACGCGGCCGCTGCCGCTGGTCCCCGGCCTGCCTGACGACGCTTTCATCCATGACGGCCAGTTGACCAAGCGCGAGATCCGCGCCGTCACCCTGTCGGCCCTGGCGCCGCTGCCCGGCCAGATGCTGTGGGATGTGGGGGCCGGCTGCGGCTCGGTCGCCATCGAGTGGATGCGGGCCGGCGGCGTCGCGGTGGCGCTGGAGCCGCGCCCGGAGCGGTGCGCCCGCATCGCCCGCAATGCGGCGATCCTGGGCGTGCCCGGCCTGGAGGTGATCGGAGCGGCGGCCCCTGCCGGCCTGCCCGCCGAGGGGACGCCCGACGCGATCTTCGTCGGCGGCGGCATCTCGGCACCCGGCCTGCTGGCCGCCTGTTGGGACCGGCTGGCGGCGGGGGGGCGGCTGGTGGCCAATGCCGTCACCGCCGAGGGCGAGGCGGCGTTGCTCGCCCATCACGCGGCGCAGGGCGGCACGCTGACCCGGCTGGCGGTTTCGCGCCTGGCGCCGGTGGGCGGTTTCCAGTGCTGGCATCCGGCCATGCCGGTGACCCAATATGCAGGGGTGAAAGCGTGAGCGGCATCCTCTACGGCATCGGAATCGGCCCCGGCGACGCGGAATTGCTGACCCTGAAGGCTCATCGCCTGTTGCAGGCGCTGCCGGTGCTGGCTTGGCCGGCGCCGCTGGACGGCGAGGGCATGGCGCGCACCATCGCCGCGCCGCATATTCCGGCGGGCAAGCTGGAGATCCCCATCCGCCTGTCCTTCCGCCCCGACCGCGCCGACACCGCCGCCGCCTATGACGCCGCCGCCGCCGCCATCGCCGGCCATCTGGAGGCTGGGCGGGATGTCGGCGTGCTGTGCGAGGGCGATCCGCTGTTCTTCGGCAGCTTCATTTACCTGCTGGCCCGCCTGGGCGGGCGCTTCCTGGTCCAGGTGGTGCCGGGCGTGGCCTCGCCGATGGCGGCGGCGGCGATCGCCGCCCGACCCCTGACCTCGCTGGACGAATCCTTGGCGGTGGTGCCCGCCACCCAGCCGGAGGCGGCGATGGAGCGCCTGCTCGCCGCCGCCGAGGCCGGGGTGGTGATGAAGGTCGGCTCCCATCTGCCCAAGGTGGTCCGCGTGCTGTCCCGCCTGGGGCTGGCCGATGGCGCCTTGGTGGTGGAGCGGGCCGGGCTGGAGGGGCAGCGCGTCCTGACCCTGGCCGCAGCCGAGGCCGCCGGGATCGGCTATTTCTCCCTCATCCTTGTCCACCGTCGCAGCGAGATGCCCCGATGATTGCGGTAATCGTCCTCACCCCTGCCGCCCTGGCCACCGGGCGGCGACTGCGGGAAGCCCTGCCCGGCGCCCGGCTGCATGGGCTGGCCGGCCGTGTGGAGGGGGCCGACATCGCCTTTTCCGACGCCGCGGAGCATGTGCGCTCGCTGTTCCTGGCCGGCACGCCCGTCGTCGGCGTCTGCGCCGCCGGCATCCTGATCCGTGCCCTCGCCCCGCTGCTGGCCGACAAACGTGCCGAGCCGCCGGTGCTGGCGGTGGCGCCCGACGGGTCGGCGGCGGTGCCGCTGTTGGGCGGCCATCACGGTGCCAATTCCCTGGCCCGGCAGGCGGCGGCGATCCTGGACTGCCCCGCTTCCATCACCACCGCCGGCGACCTTGCCCTGGGCTGCGCCCTCGACGAGCCGCCCCCCGGCTGGCGGATGGCCAATCCCGAGGCCGCCAAGCCGGTGGCCGCCACCCTGCTGGCCGGCGAGGCGGTGCGGCTGGAAGTGGAGGCCGGCGATGCCGCGTGGCTGGGCGGGCTGGTATTCGCCGAGGAATCGCGCTGGGCGGTGCGGGTCACCGACCACGCGGTCGAACCCGACGACGGGGAACTGGTGCTGCATCCGCCGGTCCTCGCCCTGGGGGTCGGCTGCGAGCGCGACACCCCGCCGGAGGACCTGGCCCACCTGGTGAGCGAGGCCCTGGACGGCATGGCGCTGTCCCCCCAGGCGGTGGCCTGCGTCGCGTCGCTCGACCTCAAGGCCGACGAGCCGGCGGTGCATGCCCTGGCCGCCGCGCTGAAGGTGCCGGCCCGCTTCTTCACCGCTGCCGAGCTGGAGCGCGAGCATCCGCGCCTCTCCACGCCGTCCGACTTGGTATTCCGCGAAACCGGCTGCCACGGCGTCGCCGAAGGCGCCGCCCTGGCCGCCGCCGGGCCGGGTTCCGCGCTGATCCTGCCCAAGCGCAAGGGGGCGCGCTGCACCGTCGCGGTGGCGCGCGCCGCTTCCGGCATCGATCCTCTGGCGGTGGGCCGGGCCCGCGGGCATCTGTCCGTGGTGGGCATCGGCCCCGGGGCCGAAGCCTGGCGCACCCCCGAGGCCGGGGCGGCGGTGGCGGCCGCCACCGATCTGGTGGGCTACGGCATGTATCTTGACCTGCTGGGGCCGGCCGCCGCCGGCAAGCGGCGCCATGAAAGCGGGCTGGGGGCCGAGGCCGATCGGGCGCGCATGGCCCTCGACCTCGCCGCCGAGGGGCGCAACGTGGCGTTGATCTGTTCCGGCGACGCCGGCATCTACGCCCTGGCGACCCTGGTGTTCGAACTGATGGACCGCGAACGCCGGCCCGAATGGCTGCGGCTGGATGTGGCGGTGATGCCGGGGGTCTCTGCCCTCCAGGCGGCGGCGGCGCGGGCCGGGGCGCCGGTCAACCACGATTTCTGCACCATCTCGCTGTCCGACCTGCTCACTCCCTGGCCGACCATCGAGCGCCGGCTCCAGGCGGCGGCCGAGGCCGATTTCGTGGTCTGCTTCTACAATCCGGTGTCGCAGCGCCGCCGCGACCAGTTGGCGCGGGCCCGCGACATCCTGCTTACCGGCCGGCCTGCCGAGACGCCGGTGGTGCTGGCCCGCCAGCTCGGCCGCCCCGGCGAGACCGTCGAGGTGATCGCCCTGGGCGACTTGGCGCCGGAGCGGGCCGACATGCTGACCATGGTGGTGGTGGGCAATTCCGAAACCCGGCACTTCACCGCCGCCGGACGGCAGCGGGTCTACACGCCGCGCGGCTACGCCAAGAAGCTGTAGACGCGCCGCCGGGCCGCCCGGTCGCCTCGGCCGAACAGCAGCCGCAGCCCTTCGGCGACGGCGCTGTCGGCGGCGATGCGCCGGCGGTCCCCGGCGTGGCGCAGCAGGTGCTCTTCGACCTCGGCGCGGCGCTCCGGGGCGAGCTGCCCATCGATATAGGCGAGCAGGTCGGACTCGGCGATCGGTCGCGCGGAGGCCCCCATCCTCATCACTCCCCGTTGTTGTCGTCGGGTGCGGCGGCCATCTGGCGCAGGATGCTCTCGACCCGGGTTTGCAGGTCGGGGTCGGTTTCCAGGGCGGTGGCGATGGCGTTGTAGCGTGCCACGGTCATGCCCTGGCTTTGGACGGCGTTGGTCATGTCCTCCAGGGCATGGTGCTTCATCTCCTCGACCTTGGCCGGGTCGGATTCGTTCTCCATCATCACCATGTAGCCGTGCTGCACGCCGACCAGTTTCACGAAGGCTGCCACGAAATGCCCCAACTCGGCGTCGTCGGGCGGCGGGGTCAGGGGCTGCTGGGCGGGGTTTTCCCCGGGCGTCGTCTGGGTGGCGGAATCGTCGGCCAAGGGCAGGGGCAGCGACGCCGCCATGGCGGCGGGCGGGGCAAAGGCGGTGAAGGCGGCGGTCATCAGGGCCGGCAGCGACGGGAGGGGCATTTCGGGGCTCCTTGGGGCCTGGACTCTGATCGCAAATGCCGCCCGCCCAACCAATGTTCCCCACTCTTCGGAATATGGCGGGATCGCCTTTGGTCGTTTCCCGGGCTGGTGCCCGGATGGTCCTGCGGCTATTCTGCCGCCCCTTCGTGAACCTGTGGCCGCCGGAAGACCCCCCATGACCGTCCATTTCATCGGCGCCGGCCCCGGCGCTCCCGACCTGATCACCGTTCGCGGTTTGGCGCTGATCCGCCGCTGCCCGGTGATCCTGTATGCCGGCTCGCTGGTGCCGGCCGAGGTGGTGGCCGAGGCGCCGGCCGGCGCCCGCGTGGTCGATACCGCCCCGCTGACCCTGGACCAGATCGTCGCCGAGATCGAGGCGGCCCATCGGGCCGGCCACGACGTGGCGCGCGTCCATTCGGGCGACCCGTCGCTCTATGGCGCCATCGCCGAGCAGATGCGCCGGCTCGACGCGCTGGGCATCCCCTACGACGTCACTCCCGGCGTGCCCAGCTTCGCCGCCGCCGCCGCCGCCCTGGCCACCGAACTGACCCTGCCCGACATCAGCCAGACGGTGATTCTGACCCGCACGGCGGTACGCTCTTCGGCCATGCCGGCGGGCGAGGACCTGGCCAGCCTGGGCCGCAGCGGCGCCACCCTGGCGATCCACCTGTCGGTGAGCAACCTCGCCCATGTGGTGGCGGAACTGACCCCCCTCTACGGCGCCGACTGCCCGGCGGTGGTGGCGGTGCGGGTCAGTTGGCCGGATCAGATGCTGATCCGCGGCACCCTGGCCGACATCCGGGACAAGGTAAAGGCGGCCGGAATCACCCGGACCGCCCTGATCCTGGTCGGCCGCACCCTGTCCGGCGCCGAGTTCAGCGATTCGCGGCTGTACGCCGCGGATCACACCCACCTGCTGCGCAAGTAGCGGCGATCCAGGCCACCGCCGCCGGCACGTCGTCTGCCGTCGGGCCGGGGGGCGGCGGCGGCCGGCGGATCAGCAGCACCGGCAGGCCCAGCCGGCGGGCGGCGGCGATCTTGGCATAGGTGGCCTCGCCGCCCGCCGCCTTGCTCACCACCACCTCGACGCGGTGGGCGGCCAGCAGGGCGGTTTCGTCCTCGACCCGGAAAGGGCCGCGGCCGGTCACCACCGTGCAACCGGGCAGCGGCGGGGACTCGGCGGTGAGCAGGCGGACCACCAGGTCCATATCCTTGACCGCCGCAAAGGCGGCCAGGTCCTGGCGGCCGACGGCCAGGAAGGCGCGCCGGCCGAGCTTGGGCAGGCGGGCGGCCGCCTCCGCCATGTCGGCCGCCTCGATCCAGCGATCGCCGGGAAGGCGCGGCCAGTCCGGGCGGCGCAACACCAGGCGGGGCAGGCCGGCGGCGGCGCAGGCCGCCGCGGCATGGGCCGAGATGCGGGCCGCGAAGGGATGGGTGGCGTCCGCCACCAGGCCGATGGCCTCGGCACGCAGAAAGGTCAGCAAGCCATCGGCACCGCCGAACCCGCCGATCCGCATCTGTCCGGGCAGTATCGGCGGCGCGGCGGTGCGGCCCGCCAGACTGGTGATCGCGTCCAGGCCGGGCAACGCGGCGGCGACGGCGCGGGCCAGGTCGGCGGCCTCGCCGGTGCCGCCCAGGATCAGCAGGCGGGGCCTCACTCTAGGCGCCGCCGGCCCGGCCGATGACCGCCCCCTTGCGGTCGACGACCCAGATTTCGACGTCGGTGCCGCCGGACAGCACCGCCAGGGTCACTTCCCGCGCCCGGCGGGCGATGGCGTCGGCCAGGGGCAGGGGAGCGGCCAGGGCCAGCGCCTGGGCCACCGAATCGGCGCCGCGCGCCGCCGCCACCGTGGCGGCGTCGGCGCCCAGGCCGGCCAGCATGTCGGCCAGCCGCCCCAGGTCGGCGGCGCCCGCCCGCGAATGCAGATCCATCTTGCCGGCGGCCAGCTTCGCCAGCTTGGCGGGGCCGCCGGCCAGCAACAGGCGGCGGCACGGCTTGGCGCGCAGGGCCTTGAGCAGGGCGCCGGCCAGGTCGCCCATGTCGATGAACGCCTGATCGGGCAGGGGATGAGCCCGACGAATGGCCGCCTCCGAGGTCTTGCCGGTGGCGGCGGCCAATTCGCCGATACCGAGCGCGGTGGCCACATCCACGCCGCGGCGGATCGATTCCACCCAGGCGGCGCAGGAATAGGGCAGCACCACCCCGGTGGTGCCCAGGATGGACAGGCCGCCCAGGATGCCGAGGCGGGCGTTGAGGGTGCGGGTCGCCAGGTCCTCGCCGCCGGGGATCGAGACGGTCACCACCGCGTCGGCGGCCAGCCCCAGCGACGCGGCCGCCTCGGCGATGTTGGCCGCGATCTGGGCGCGCGGGCCGGGATTGATGGCCGGCTCGCCGGGCGGCAGCGGCAGGCCGGGCAGGGTGACGGTGCCGACGCCTGCTCCCGCCCGAAAGGTCACTCCCCCGCCGGCCGGGCCGGCTTCCACCGTGGCCAGCACCAGGGCGCCGTGGGTGACGTCGGGATCGTCGCCGGCGTCCTTGACCACCCCGGCGGTGGCGGAGCCGGGGTGGCGCTCGCGGCGGGCCAGGGCGAAGGACGGGGTCTGGCCGCCCGGCAGGCGGATGGTCACCGGGTCGGGGAAGCCGCCGCCATGCAGCGCGGTGAAGGCCGCCCGCGCCGCGGCGGCAGCGCAGGCGCCGGTGGTCCAGCCTTTGCGGAGGGTCTGTGTCATGTCGCCAGACTAGCGCGATCGGCGCCCGGGGGGGAGGTCAGTCCTGCCCCCCGGTGAAGAAGATGCTGGCATGGCGGATGCTGGTCCCGCCTTTGGCGTCGCGCAGTACGAAGTTGAACCGGGTCCGGGCGGCGTCGATCCCGGCGGGAACGCGGACCAGCACCCGGTAGGTTCCCACCTCGCCCGGCGCCAGCGACAGGCCGGTGCCGTCCTGGCCGATCACCGACACTTGGGCGCCCTTCAGGCCGGACG
>JAKAFA010000331.1 GCA_021818185.1 Pseudomonadota bacterium
CCGCCGAGGCTCGGCGGCGGCCAAGCGACGGGCCAGGACCAGAACCTCGGCGGACAGGGGCTCCGCCCCGGCGGCATCGCCGGCGGCGTTGCGCGCCAGCGCCGCCCGCTCCAGGGTCAGGGCCAAGAGGTGATCGACGGCGGCGGGCGGCTCGCCGGCGAAGCATCTGGCGGTCAGCCGCCGTACCGCCACCGCCTCGTCCCAGCGGCCGGCCGAGCCCAGGGCCATGGCGTTGCGGTGGAACGCCTCGCACAGCACGCCGAGATAGGCGACCATACTCTCACCGCCTTCGCGGAAGGCCAGAACCGCCTCTTCCATGTCGGCCAGCGGATCGGCGGGTTCCTCCGAATCCCAGCCACGTCCCGCCCGGTTCATCAAGGCGGAGACCAGCACGAAGCGGGCCTGCTCGGGCCGTTCGGCCAGGGCAGAGCGGGCCAGGGCCACCGCCTCGGCACCGGCCCGCCGGGCATCGGCGGCCCGCCCGGCTTCGGCCAGTCGGTTGGCCAGATTGTTGAGGGCCGAGGCCAGATGCACGCCGAAGCTCAGGGGCTCGGCCAGGGCCAGCGCCTGGAAATGGCGTACCCCATCGAGGGCGGCCCCCAGGGCCTCGTCCTTCCGCCCCAGTTCCGCCAGATGCGCCGCCAGCGCCATCAGGGCATCGGCATAGGCCGGGTACAACGCCTCGGGGTCATCGTCCAGCAGGCGCCGATGGGTGTCGATCACTGCGGCCAGGCGGTCGAGTTCGGGATCGGGGGTCGAAGCGGGGGCCATCGGCGCGTTCCTTTCGGGGGGGGGGTTCCTCGCGGCCATCCGAAAGGAAACGGAGGGGGACAAATGCTCAGCAGTGGTGCCGCGGCAGCGCCTCGATGGTTTCCAGCCGGCCCCGCAGGCTGAAATCCTTGAAGATCTGGACGATGTCCTGGGCCACGCCGTTGGCATGGTAGCCGAGGCGCATTTCGAAATCCGGGACCGAGTCGCTGCTGCGCACCGGGAAGAAGGCCAACGACATGGGCCACGACGGCGTTTCGAGCAGTCGCGACGACGCATCGGTCTGGACGGGCGCCGGACGTCCGATCAGGGCGTTGACGTCGTAGGGGCCATCGGTATCGGAGCCGTCGAACACCACCCGCAGGAAGCTGTGCCGCCCGGCGCGGGCCGCATCCATCAGGCGGACGGTGTGCTCGGTGGGGAACAAAGTGCCCTTGGGCAAGGAAACGGTCATCCGCTGCGGCCGCACGAAACGGGCAACCCCGCCCAGGCCCTTACCGCGCAATTCGGCGGTTCCCTCGATCTCGTCGGTGATCTCGCCGTTGCGGGAATTGCGCACGCGGAAGCGATAGCGCAATCCGTCCTTGGATTCCCAGGTGACGAAATCGGTGCTGGTCTGCGCCTGCCCACCCTCGGAATAGGCATAGGTGATGGCGATGCGGTTCTCGACCGTATAACCGTCGCAGGTATCGGCGAATTTGTAGCTCATCTCGCCATCCGCCCCGACGATACCGCTGCCCGGCTGCGTCGTATCCAACGACATGTGGTAGGTGGCGCGGTGGGGCGCCATGGCCATGCCCAGCGGCGGCGCGGCCTTCGCCGTTGCGGCCGTCGTCAAGACCAGGACGGCACCGGCAACCAGGGCCCAGACCCTCCTCATTTCTTCCTCCGACCGTCACGATGCGGCGGCCATTATACATTGCCGTCCGCCGGCCACCAGGGGGTCGCCACGTCCCATCCGTCCGGCCCGGCCCACCCGCTCGGATG
Organism: Pseudomonadota bacterium; assembly: GCA_021818185.1. Taxonomy (GTDB): domain Bacteria; phylum Pseudomonadota; class Alphaproteobacteria; order Rhodospirillales; family Magnetospirillaceae; genus JAKAFA01. Next base: position 1,756 of record JAKAFA010000331.1, read on the forward strand.
ATTTTACCCCCCACCCGGCACTATCTGCCGAGCGGGCGGCAAACTCTGCCTCTGGCGTGGCCGCCCCGGCCAGCCGGGCCGCCATCGCCAGGGTGGCACGGCAGTTGCGTGGGACGGGTGGGGATTTGCGGCTATGTGTGGAGAAGACGATGAGCTTCGACTTCGCCTCGGACTATAAAAACTCTCGCCATTCCGGGCCGGGCGCCGGCCGGCCGCGCATGCCCGCCGCCTCGCCGCCCGCATTCGCCGCCCCGCACCGCCCGACCACCGAGGAACTGGTGCGGCTGGTCGGCGAGTTGTTCCGGGAAGGGTCGCTGTCCTGGGATCAGCTCTGGTCCCTGGCCTGCCTGCCCGATCTGGCTCCCCGGCTCAGCGCCATCCTTGACGCCGCCCCCGAAACCCGCAAACCGCTGGCTGCCGAATGAAGCACCACGCCGCCGCATCCCGCGTCCCCGCTCTGCCGCCGCCGCCGGCGGCCCCCGATCCGGGATTGCGGGCGATGTCGCCGCGGGACTTCGCCGATTTCACCCACGAGCTCTATCTGGCTGGCCGGCTGGACTGGGCGGAGTACCGCATGGTCGGCTTTCCCAGCGAGCTCGACCCCCGCTGGGACGCCACCATTGGCGCTCTGACCGGAGAACGGGCCGCCCCCGATCGCCCCCGCGACATGCTGGCGGAATGGGAGCGGCGGGTGGATTTCATGCACCGCTTCCAGGCCGGGGACCCGGCCACCGTGATCGCCGAGCGGGTCCTGGCGCTGTTTCAGCACATGTCTCCGCCGGCAGCGGCCTGAGCCGCGGCCGCCGCGCCGGCCGGGTCAGGGCAGGCGCACCGTCCCCATCCACAACTCCCGGCAGCTTTCCAGCAGACCCGCCCAATCGTGGAGCGCGGTTTCGACTCCGGCGCCCAATTCGTCGGAGACGGTGACCAGATCGGGCGGATCGAGAGGCAGGAAAGCCTCGGCCGTGCCGGATTCGCGGTGCACGGTCATGCCCGCCTTGCGGGCCAGGGCGGTCATCGCCAGGTTGTCGGTCAGACACAGGGTATACAGGCGCCCGGCGCCGCGGTTGCGGGCCCAGCGAATGGCGCGGTGGAACAGGTCCGCGCCGATGCCGCGGCCCCGCTGCTCGGCGTCGACGCTGACCCCGATCTCGGCGACCGCGCCATCCAGCGCCACATGCACCGCCCCGGTCAGGATTTCCCCGTCGAGCCAGCCCAGCACGATGTCGGTCTCGGCAATGCCGGCGACATAGGAATCGATGCGGGCATCGGTCACCGAGGTGGTGGCGAACCGGAAACGGCGGTCGTCGGTGGACAGACGCTTGAGATGAGCCGCGAAAAGCGGCCGTTCGTGGGCAAAAAGCCTGCGGATCGGCATCCTCTGA
>JAKAFA010000332.1 GCA_021818185.1 Pseudomonadota bacterium
GGGTTCATCGAGAACTTGACGTTGGCGGTCTCCACCCCCGAATTGTCGGCTTTGACCCTGATCTTGACGTTGTAGTCAACGACCCGCTTGACTGCGACCAGTAGCTTCATGGTCCGTGCAATACCCTCTCACCGGCCGGCGCCGGAATGGTTCGCATTTCCGATGCTTTATAGCGTATTGCATTGCACAATATGCCGCGCTGAAAATGTTGTCAACGTTACCGGTTTGCGCCCGGCACCCACAGGACGTCGCCGTCCGCTTGGCGATTGACCCAGCGGGCCAGGACGAAAAGGTGGTCGGACAAGCGGTTCGCATAGGCCAGGGCGGCGGCGCCCACCGTCTCACTTTCGGCCAGGGCGGCCATCAGCCGCTCGGCCCGGCGGATCACGGTGCGGGCATGGTGCAGGTGGGCCGCCCCCGGGCAGCCGCCCGGCAGGACGAACGAATTGAGCGGCTCCAGTTCGGCATTCATGGCATCGATTTCCGTCTCCAGGCGGGTGGCCTGGTCGGGGGTCATGCGCAGCGCCTGGCCAGCCGCCTCACCCTCGGCCGGAGGGGTGCAGAGGTCGGCCCCCAGGTCGAACAGGTCGTTCTGGATGCGGGCCAGCATGGCGTCGGCCTCGCCGGTGGTATGCAGGCGGGCCACGCCGATGACGGCGTTGGCTTCATCGACCGTGCCATAGGCCTCGACCCGCAGCGCATGCTTGGCCACCCGCCGGCCATCGCCGAGCGAGGTTTTGCCTTTATCGCCGCTGCGGGTGTAGATGCGGGTCAGCCGGACCATGGGGGGAATCCTTTCGTGTAAGCGCCGCTTTTATGCCACGGAACGTCACGGGGAGCGAGGGCGTGCGACGGCCCACCGGCGATATCGGTGTGGATCGAGTGCGCAGCTTCCCCGCGGACGCGAATGCACTATACTCCGCCCACCATGCGGTTCACGCCTACCCTCAGCCTTTACATCGTCCGCCAGTTCCTGGCCGCTTTCGCCGGGGTTCTGCTGGTGATCATGGGCCTTATCCTGACCTTCGACCTGATCGAGCTGATCCGCCGGGCGGCCGGTCATCAGGGCCTGGGATTCGGGGTGCTGCTGACCATGTCGCTGCTCAAGCTGCCCCAGATGACCCACACCATCATGCCGTTCGCGGTGATGATCGGCGCGATGATCGCCTTCTGGCGGCTGACCCGCACCCATGAGCTGGTGGTGGCCCGCGCCGCGGGGGTGTCGGTCTGGCAGATCCTGGCGCCGGTGCTGATGACGGTGCTGGCGCTGGGGGTGTTCGAAACCACCGCCTTCAATCCGCTGGCGGCGGCCATGTTCGCCCGTTTCCAGCACATCCAGGACAAGGTGCTGCTCAAGCGCTCTCCCGACCAGCTCGACGTCTCCGAGGTGGGGCTGTGGTTGCGCGAGGGCTTCGACGCCGGCAAGGGCCGCGGCGAAAACGGCGGCCAGATCGTCGTGCACGCCGAGGGAGTGCGCCAGCGCGGGCTTGAACTCGACCTGCGCGACGTGCACATCTTCGTCTACGACCGGCCGGACCATTTCATCCGTCGGCTGGGCGCCGCCACCGCCAAGCTGGTGAAGGGCGCCTTCCTGCTGGACGACGTTTGGATCATGGAGCCCGGCAAGCCGTCGGAGCACGTCGCCCGCATGACCCTGCCCACCCAGCTGACGCTGGAGCGGGTGCACGACAACTTCGCCTCGCCCGAGACTCTGTCCTTCTGGCAGTTGCCCGCTTTCATCTCCTTCTTCGAGAAAGCCGGGTTTTCCGCGCCCAAGCACCGCATGTACCTGCAATCGCTGCTGGCCGCGCCGCTGCTCTATTGCGGCATGGTGCTGGTGGCGGCGGTCTTCTCGCTGAAGCCCAACCTGCGGTCCGGCGGCCTGGCGCTCCGGGTGGGCAGCGGGGTGGCCACCGGTTTCGTGCTCTATTTCTTCTCCAAAATCGTCTACGCCTTCGGCCTGTCGCAGACCGTGCCCCAGGTCCTGGCCGCCTGGGCGCCGGCGCTGATGGCCAGCCTGGCGGGGCTGGGTGGCCTGTTCCATCTGGAAGACGGCTGACGGCGAAGGCTGTGAACCGGGGCGGCTGTGAACCGGGACGGCTGTGAACCGGGACGGCTGTGAACCGGGACGGCTGCGGACGGGCGCCGGACTCGGCGCCCGTCCTGGAGGCGCAGCTATTCGCCCGAGCGGATGCGCTTCACCAACTGCGCCACGGTCGGAATGAAGCCGTTGGCGTAGAAGGGGTCGTCGCCGAAGCGGAAGGCATTGTGGCCGGCGAACATCAGCTCGTTCTCGACGTCGCCGCCATGGCCGATGTTCTGCAAGGTCTTCTGAATGCAGAAGCTGCGCGGGTCCGATTTCTTGCCGGTGGTGCCGGCCTCGTTCTGGGCCCAGTTGGAGAACACGCACTGCGACAGGCAGCCCATGCAATCGGTCTGGTCGCGGCGGATCTCCTCGGCCTTGGCCGGGGCGACGAAGACCAGGGTGGAATCCGGGGTGCGCAGGGCCTCGGTGAAGCCTTCACCGATCCAGCCTTCGGCCCGCTCCTTGTCATGGGGGGTCACCCAGACGATGCGGCGGCGCGCCCCGATGGGAAGCTCCGCCACATGTTCGCCGATCCGTTCGCTGGAATAGGCGATCTGGTGGTTGCTGCGCTGGACCAGCTCCTGGATGAAGCCGTTTTTTACCGCCGAGGAATAGAAGCCGGTGGGGCTGAAGCGGTGCAGCAGCACGTCGCCGGCCCGCAGGCTCAACAGGCGCTGTTTCCAGGCGTCGGAAATCGGGCTTTCCTGGGTCAGCAGCGGCCGGGTGCCGTATTGGAAGGCGATGGGACCCAGATCGGGATTGCCGATCCAGTCCTGCCATTCCTTCAGCCACCACACGCCGCCGGCCATGAAGATCGGCACATGGCCCAGGCCACATTCCTCCATCACCACCCGCAATTCGCGGACGCGGCCATAGGGGGGCTCGGGCTTTTCCGGGTTCTCGGAATTGGTCAGGCCGTTGTGACTGCCGGCCAGCCAGGGGTCCTCGTAGACCACGCCGCCCAGCAGGTCGCGGTGCTTGGAATAGGCGCGCTTCCACAGGGCTCGGAACGCCCGTGCCGACGACACGATGGGATAGTAGTAGACGCCGAA
>JAKAFA010000333.1 GCA_021818185.1 Pseudomonadota bacterium
GATTGTGGTTCCGTTGCCATCGTTGGACGGCGTGGTCAGCCGTTCTTCCGGATCGGTGAAGGACGCCCGCGCCGAGGGGGAATCGATCGGCTGGATGCTGAACGCGTGGGCCGCCGGAGCGGCGAATCCCGCCACGAACGCGGCGGCGAGAAACAGGCGAAGGCGAGGGCGCATGGCCGGCTCCTGTGTTGCGGAGCGGGCAGCATAGCACGGTGGCGGCTAATGCGCGAATGCCAGCTCGCGGTCACCGAGGGCCAAACGGGCGGCGGCCAGGCCGGAGGTGATGGCCGCCTCGATGGTGCAGGGCCAGGCCGAGTCCAACCAGTCGCCGGCCAGCACCATGCCGGGCAGGGGGGTGAGCGGGCCAGGCCGGCGGCGGGTCTCGGCCGGGCTGTGCAGCAGGGTGGCGCGCCGCTCCTTCATAATGCGGGTGGGCGGCTGCGGCCGGTCGGGGTCGCCCAGCACCGCCGCCACCTCCCGCCACAGGCGGGCGCCGACCTGCTCGGCCGGCTCGGCGGCCGGCCGGTCGGCGGCAGAGACGGTGACCGACAGCACATCGTCGCGCAGAGCCAACCACTGTCCCATGCCGCCGGTCAGGCCCAGGAAGGGCTGGTCTCCCGGCAGGCGGACCGGGTGCTCCAGGCGGAAATGGGCATTGACGATGGCGCGGGTGGCGAGGACGGGCAGGCCCGGCAGCATGCCGGCCAGCGCCCAGGGCGGCAGGGCCAGCACTACTCGCTCGTTCTCGCCCAGCGCCAGCGGGCCGTCGTCGAACTCCAGCATCCCCGACCGCACCGCCTGCAGGCGGTGGCGAAAGCGCAGTTCTGCCCCATGCGCCGCCAGGGTGGCGAGGGCCGGCGCCACCAGGGCGGCGGACAGTCCCACCGGGAAGACCCAGGGCACCAGCGCCTGCCGGCCGCTGGACAGGGCCAGGCGCAGCAGGCGGGCGAACAGCCGGGCCGAAGCCTCCTCGGCAGCGGTGTTCAGGGCGGCGACGCACAGCGGCTCCCACAGGTCGCGGTAGGCGCGGGTGGCCGACAGCCGGGCCGCCACCGTTTCGTCGCTGCCGGTCCACGGCAGGCCGGCGGCCCGCAGCAGGTCCAGCGGCCGGGCCGCCAGCCCCAGCGGCGACATCTCCCAGCCGCGCCCGCTGGCCTGGTCGCGGAAGGGGAAGCGCGGCGGGCGGCGTTCCATGGCTTCGATGCCGCCGACCGTTCGGGCATAGGCCAGGGTCGTGCGGTTGGCCCCCAGCACCAGATGGGTGCCGTTGTCGATCAGGCGGCCCAGGGTTTCGTCGCGGAACGAGCGGCAGCGGCCGCCGGCATGGCCGGCCGCCTCGTGCAGAACGACCGGCGTGCCGGCGCGCGTGGCGGCCACCGCCGCGGCCAGGCCGGCCAGGCCGGCACCGACGACATGCAGTCTGCGGATCGTCATGCGCGCACGAAGCTTCCGAGCAGACCGGCGATCAGGGCGTGAAGAACGTCGCCCGCCGAGGGACGCACATCCGTGGCCAGCGGGTCGGCCGCCCGCAGCCGCTGCGACAGGCGGTCGGCCAGGGCGAGAACCGCGGCGGCCTCGAACCGCAGCCGCCGCGACCGGAGCAGCACCGGCAGGGGGCGGGCCAGTTCCAGCAGGCCGTCCACCCCGTCCAGCACCTCGTCGATCACCAGCCGCAATCCGGCCGGGGCGTGGTCGTCGGCGAAGGCGCCGGCCGGCACGCCGGCTCGGTACAGCCAGTCGCGCGGCAGGTAGACGCGGCCCAGCGCCCGGAAATCGCGGCCGCAATCCTGGATCAGGTTCAGCACCTGGAGGGCGGTGCACAGCGCGTCGCCGGCGGCGAAGGCCTCGGCCGGTTCGCCGTGGACGTCCAGCAGGAAGCGGCCGGCCGGCGCCGCGGAAAAGCGGCAATAGGTCATGAGGTCGGCCCAGTCACGGCAATGGTCGCACACCGCATCGCGGCGGAAGGCCTGCAGCAATTGGCCGGCATGGTCCAGCAGCAGGGAATCGGCGGCCACGGCGCGGCGCAATTCCAGGGCCGCCGGGTCGGCCTCGGCCCCGCCGGCCAGGCCCTGCTCCAGGCGGTCGAGGCGGATCAGCTTCTCCTCGGCGCTGAGATCGGGGGCGTCCGCCACGTCGTCGGCGGCGATGGCGAAGCGATAGAACGCGACCACCTGCTGCCGCACCGAAGCGGGCAGCAGCAGGGCCACCGCCGGCAGTCCCTCGCGGCCGGCGACGCGGCCGGGAACAGGCAATGGCACGGCGGCGGCGCGCAAGGCGGGAACCTCCGGGATGACGGGGACGGATGCAAAGGCTACAGTCATCTGTATGCCATATTTATGTCTTCGCTGCCAGGGTGAACACCCCCGTGCCACCTGATAACCCGCCCGCCGACCACCTCCCGGCCGCCCACCTCCCCGCCGCCTGGGCCGCCGGACAACTGCGCCAGGGCGACCGGGAGCGCTTCGTCACCGCGCTGTTCGCCCCGGCCGCCCGGCGCGACGACCTGATGGTGCTGTACGCCTTCAACCTGGAGGTCGCACGGGTGCGCGAACTGGTGCGCGAGCCGTTGGCCGGAGCGATCCGCCTGCAATGGTGGCGCGAGGTGGTCGAGGGGACCCGGCCGGCCGATGAAACCCGCCGCCATCCGGTGGCCAGCCCGTTGCGCCGCCTTCTGGCGGCGGGAGATCTGCCGGCCGAGACGTTGCTGTGCCTGCTGGCTGCGCGCGAGGCGGAGTTGGACCGGGTGGGATTCGCCGATCTTGCCGCGCTGGAGTCCTATGCCGGTGAGACCGCCGGCGGGCTGGCCGAAGCGGCCCTCTGCCTGCTGGGGGCGGCCGATGCCGACACCCTGGCCGCCGGGCGCGCCGCCGGGACCGCCTATGGGTTGGCCGGCCTGCTGCGGGCCGTGCCCCGCCATCTGGCGCAGGGGTGGCTGACTTTGCCCCAGGCCGGTCTGGCGGAGGCCGGCACTTCGGCCGAGGCGGTGCTGGCCGGGCGTGGGGAGCGGGCGTCGATCGCCGCCGCCGCCGCCCAGGTGGGGGCACGGGCGGCCGCTCTGCTGGCGGAGGCGCGCCGCAGGCCGGCCGACCGCGCCGGCCTTGCCGTCCTGCTGGCCGCCACCCA
>JAKAFA010000087.1 GCA_021818185.1 Pseudomonadota bacterium
TGAGCTGGCGGAGCGGCGAACGCGACCGCAGCGAAAAGGACCTCACCCCCTGGCTCGGCAAACGCGCCTCCGCCGGCCGCCTGCCGCCGCTGGGATTCCCGCGGAGCAACCGGTTCGGGTGAGGGGGGGACACGAGATATGGGCAGACCACAGAGATAAATCTGGGGTGAGGTAACGAAAGTGCGTCCGCTGTACGCTAAGGGCGCACGAAACGCGAACGCGCGGCAAGGGGGCGACGGTCAAGAAACCCGCCGACGCGGGCCGAGGATGGACGTTGATTGGTTGACGGGATTCCGTGACGCCGAAACCGGCGGTTTTCCATCATCCCGACCTGTGGTATGCTCCCTGTCTAGGAAACGTCCGATTGGTTGACGGGCGGGTTTGAGCGGGGTGTCATTCGGAATCCATGTCGATAGATTATCAGAACCTCACTGATGAAGAACTTACAGCGAAGATGGGTGGGACAACGCCCGGGTCATCGGCGCATGGTGCGTATATGGCCGAACTATTGCGACGCCAGCTTGCGTCTTCGCAGATTGCTACTGGTGCAGCGTCTAGGGCCACATTTTGGGCCGCCGTTGGTGCGATTGGAACTTGCCTTGCGACAACTATCAATGTGATTTTGTCATTCTTGCATTCTTGTTCTTACGGAAAGTGACGATGATTAAACCTGAACAATGGTGGTTTCTGTCTAAGGAAATTCCTGAGACAGGCGACAGCGGTGCCGCACAAGTGCTCAATGTATGCGGGAATACCGTCGAGATTCGGTTTGAGCAGACCGGTCATGTCATCATCACTGACGGCAAAATGATGGAAACAGCGAACAACGGTTGGCGACTGCTTCAGTAACAACCAACGGCTTTTCGCTGCGCGGCGTTCCAGCAGCGGCAGGTTTTACCGATTCATCCAAAAATCGGACGTTTATTAGACACCCCGCCAGCACGGATTAAATTCCGCCTCGCCCGCTGTTCTTGTCCTGTGCTCCATTAGCGTACAGCGGCGGCACTTTCGTTACCTCACCCCAGTCTGGCGGAGGCTTATCCCCATCCGTCGGGCTCTCCGCCAGCGTCATGCCCGTGCTCGTCACGGGCACGCGGCGCCGCGAGTGCCACCCTGTCCAAAAGTGTCACTCCGTCCAAAACGAAGTTGCGGCGGACCCGCGTGGATCGCCGGGACAAACCCAGCCGCGTTCCGGGCGTCCTGAGCGGATGCTACCCGCCCCCCAGATACGCCGCCGTCACCCCCGGGTCCTCCGCCACCCGGGCCGCCGGGCCGGACAGGCGGATGCGGCCCGACTCCAGGACATAGGCGCGGTCGGCGATTTCCAGGGCGAGGCGGGCGTTCTGTTCCACCAGCAGGATGGTGCGGCCCTCGGCCTTCAGGCGGGCGATCAGGTCGAACACCAGATCCACCATGACCGGCGACAGGCCCATGGAGGGTTCGTCCAGCAGGATCAACCGGGGGTGGGCCATCAGGGCGCGGCCCATGGCGACCATCTGCTGCTCGCCGCCCGACATCAGGCCGGCCCGCTGATTCAGGCGCTCGGCCAGACGGGGGAACAGGGCCAGCACCTCGTCCATGCGGCGGCGCAGTTCGGCTTCGCTCGTCCGCCAGCCGCCCAGCCGCAGGTTGTCGGCTACGCTCATCTCGGCGAAGACCTGGCGGCCTTCCGGCGCCTGGGCGAGGCCCAGGCGGGCGATGCGGTGGGGCGCCAGTCCGGCGATGTCGCGGCCGGCGAAGCGGATGGACCCGGCTCGCGGCCGGACCAGCCCCGACAGGGTGCGCAGGGTGGTGGTTTTGCCGGCGCCGTTGGCGCCCACCAGACAGACGACCTCGCCTTCGGCCACCTCCAGGTCGATACCGTGCAAGGCGGCGATGGGGCCGTAGGCGACCGCCAGGCCGCGCACCGACAGCAGGGCTTCGCTCATGCCGCGCCCTCCGCCGCCGCCATCAGCCGGCGGGCCACCCGCGCCCCCAGATAGGCATCGACCACCGCCGGGTCGGCCCGCACCTCGGCCGGCGTCCCCTCGGCGATCCTGCGGCCGAAATTCAACACCGTGACCCGGTCGCACAGGCCCATGACGAAGCCCATGTCGTGCTCCACCAGCAGGATGGTCCGCCTCTCGGCGGCCAATTGGCGCAGCAGGGCGGCCAGTTCGGCGGTTTCGGTGGGGTTCATGCCGGCGGCCGGCTCGTCGAGCAGCAGCAGGGCCGGCTCGCCGGCCAGGGCGCGGGCGATCTCCAGCCGGCGTTGTTCGCCATAGGACAGCTCTCCGGCCGGGCGTCCGGCCTGGCCGGCCAGCCCGACGCGCGCCAACAGCGCCTCGGCGCGGGCGATGGCGGCGCGTTCCTCGGCGCGGGCGGCGGGCAGGCGCAGCAGGGTGGCGAGCCAGGTCGCCGGCAGCCGGGCATGCCGGCCGGTCAGCACGTTTTCCAGCACGGTCATGCCGCCGAACATCCGCAGGTTCTGGAAGGTGCGCCCCATCCCCAGGGCGGCACGGCGATGGGCGCCCAGGCCGGTAATGTCGCGCCCCTGGAAATGCAGGCTGCCGCCGCTGGGAGGCAACAGGCCGGACACCAGGTTGAACAGCGTGGTCTTGCCGGCGCCGTTGGGGCCGATCAGGGCATGGATGGTGTGGGGCGCCACCTGGAACGACAGCCCGTCCACCGCCACCAGGCCCTGGAAGCTGCGGGTCAGGCCGTCGGCCGCCAAAAGGGGCGCGGCCAACGGGGGGCTCATCCGGGCCTCGGCATGGTTTGCGTTCTCCAAGGGATGGGGCGATACTCCCTTTTCATAGGGGGTCTGGCGGCGGAAGGAAAGATGTCGCGGCAGCGACCCCCAAGGGGGGCGGCAGGGACCGGGAGGGAAACGGCGTCACCGTGAAAGATTTTCATCGTCCGCGCCTCTGGCACGCCCTGGGCATGCGCCTGCAACATCGTCTGCGCAATTCCCAACCCGCCCTGATCATCCTGTGCGGCCTGCTGGGGGCGATGGTCGGGCTGATGACGGTCGGCATGCACGAGCTGGTCAGCCTGTTGCATCTGCTGGGATTCGCCCTGCCCCATGGCGGCAAGCTCAGTTCCGGCATCGGCGTGCCGCCCGGCCGCATCCTGGTGGTGCCGGTGGTGGGCGGGCTGGCCCTCGGCCTGTTCCGGCTCAGCCTCAACCGGCGCTGGCGGGGCGAGATCGTCGACCCCATCGAGGCCAACGCCATCCATGGCGGGCGGATGTCGGTATGGACCAGCCTGCGCCTGACGGTCAGCACCGTGATTTCCAATGCCGCGGGCGGCTCCATCGGCATGGAGGCGGCCTACAGCCAGCTGGGGGCGGGGGTGCTGTCGCTGTTCGGCCAGACCCTGCGCCTGCGCCGCAACGATTTGCGTGTCTTCGTCGGCGCCGGAGCGGCGGCGGCCATCAGCGCGGCCTTCAACGCGCCGCTGGCCGGGGCGTTCTATGGGTTCGAACTGGTGATGGGCGGTTACAACGCCGCCACCCTGGTGCAGATCGCCGTCGCCAGTGCCGCCGGCGATCTGGTGGTGCGCGGCCTGGTGCGGGTCAACCCGCTGTTCCACATCCACACCGCCCAGGTGATCGGCGATTGGGAATACCTGGCCTTCGCCGTCCTCGGCATGGCGGCGGCACCGCTGGCCATCGCCACCATGCGGATGGTCGGGGTGTGCGAAGCGGCGTTCCGGCGCCTGCCGGTACCGTACTGGCTGCGCCCGGTGGCGGGGGCGGTGCCGCTCACCGCCATCGCCCTGACCTTTCCCGAGGTGCTGGGCAGCGGCTATGGCGGCATCCAGGCGCAGTTCGACACCCCCTGGGCCCTGGTCCCGGTGGCCGGGCTGCTGCTGGCCAAGGTCATGGCCTCGTCGCTGTCCATCGGCGCCGGCTTCCGTGGCGGCCTGTTCAGCTCCTCGCTGTTCATGGGCTGCCTGTTCGGCGATCTGGCCGCCCGGGTTCTGGCCCTGGCCATGCCGGTGGCGGCGGCGCAGCAGGTGAATTTCATGCTGGTCGGCATGGGGGCGGTGGGCGCCGGGATCGTCGGTGCGCCGGTCACCATGGTGCTGCTGGCCCTGGAGATTACCGGCAACTTTCCGGTGGCGCTGGCGGTCCTGGTCGGCGTGGTGTTCTCCACCGCCATCGTGCGCTATTCCTTCGGCTTCTCCTTTTCCACCTGGCGCTTTCACCTGCGCGGCCTGCCTATTGACGGTGCCGACGACGTGGGCTGGGTCCGCGACCTGACCGTGGCGCGGCTGATGGGGCCGCTTCCCGTCTGCGTGCCGCATTCGATGCCGCTGGGCGAATTGAGGGGGCGGGTGCCGTTCGGCATCAACGGGCCGGTCTTCGTGGTGGATGGCGAAGGCCGCTATCGCGGCCGGATCGACGCGGCGCTGATCCATGGCCGCGACCTCGACGATGCGGCCGGCGCGTTGGTCGCCGCCGATCTGGCGGTGGGACTGGGACAGGTGCTGCTGCCCGAACAGACCGTGCCGGAGGCGCTGGCCTGCTTCGCGGCCTGGATGGCCGAGGACCTGCCGGTGGTGGAGTCGGGCGCCAATCTGCGGCCGGTCGGCATGTTGAAGGAAGCGGCGGCGCTACGCCGCTACAGCCGCGAGCTGGGCAGCCATCTGGGCGGCGCCATCGGACGGCCGCTGTTCCCGCCGGTGGTCTAGAGTCGTTTTCGCTCAGGCGGAACCGCCTCTAGACTCTGCGTGTCGCGCCCCTTGCGGGACCGCTCAAGCCCCCGGTCCGCCGCATGCGGAACCCCAGCAAGCCGCGGGGCAGGAACAGCACCACGCCGACGATGATCAGGCCGTTGACCACCAGGCGGAAATCGTGCAGCGGCCGCAGCACCTCCGGCAGGGCGGTCAGCACCACCGCGCCGGCCACCGGACCGAACGGGGTGGCGATGCCGCCCAGGATGGCGAAGCTGAGGATACTGACCGCGGTGTCGAACCCGTATTCGCCGGGGCCGATGAACGAGGAATAATGGGCGTTCAAGGCGCCGGCCAGGCCGGCCAGGGCGGCTGAGACCGCCAGCCAGGCGATCTTGTAGGCGGTGACGTCGATGCCCATGGCCCGCGCCGCGTCCTCGTCCTCGCGGATCGCCTCGCAGGCTCGGCCGATCTTGGAGCGTGCCGCCAGCACCAGCCCGGCCAGGACCGCCGCCAACAGGCCGTAGATGGCGGCGAATCCGGCCCGTTCCGGGATGCCCGACAGCCCCATGGCGCCGCCCAGGGCGGGGGTGTTGACATAGGCCACCCGCAGCACCTCGCCCAGGCCGATGGTGGCGATGGCCAGATGGACGCCGGACAACCGCAGGCTAGGGCCGCCGATGAGCAGGGCGAGGGCCGCCGGCACCGCCGCGGCGGCGGCCAGCACCAGTGCAAAGGGCAGGCCGGTATGCAGGCTGAGCAGGGCGCCGACATAGGCGCCGACCCCCATGAACGCCGCCTGTCCCAACGACAGCTGGTTCAATTGCAGCACGGCATACATGGACAGGGCCAGGATGGCATTGGTTCCCAGGCCGTAGATCAGGTCCTGATAGGCCCACAGGAAGTCGTTGAGGGAATCCACGGGAGTCAGGCCCTCCGCGCCGCGGCCAGGCCGAACAGCCCGGCCGGGCGCAGCCACAGGGCCAGGATCAGGCAGGCGAAGGGCACCGCATCCTTCAATTCCGAGGACAGGTAACCGGCGGTCATCACCTCCAGGAAGCCCAGGCCGAGTCCGGCCGCCAGGGCGCCGCGAATGTCGCCCAGACCGCCGATGACGATAACGGCGAAGCCGCGCAGCATCATCGCCTCGCCCATATAGGGCTGCACGGCGTTGAAATTGACGCCGATCAGCACCCCGGCGCCGCCGGCCAGGAAAGCCGAGACGAACGACACCAGGGCCAGCAGGGCGCCGACATTCACCCCCATCATGGCGGCGGTCTCGGGCCGCTCGGCCACGGCGCGGATGGCGGCGCCCAGCCGGGTGCGGCCGAGGAGCGCGAACAGTGCCGCCACCGCCGCCGGCACGGCGGCTACGATGACCAACTGTACCGGCGTGGCGCTGACCGGGCCCAGGGACAGCACCCGGTCGGTCAGGGGGGTGACGGGAAAGCGCCGCACCCCGGCGCCGAACAGGCTCTGCATCAGGCTGTTCATCAGCAGCACGCCGCCCAGGGTGACGATCAGCGACGACAGCTCCGGGGCGCGGGTGCGGCGCAGGCGGGTCAGCAGCAGCCCGTCGCATGCCACCCCCAGCAGCCCGGCCACGGCCGCTCCGGCCAGCCCCGCCGCCGCCAGACCCAGCCCCAGGCGTTGCACCGCCGCCAGCGCCGCGAAGGCGCCGGCCGCGAAATAGAATCCATAGAGCAGGTTGATGACCCGCAGCACGCCGAAGGTCAGGGTGAAACCCAGGGCGAACAGCGCATAGACCGAGCCAAGCACCAGGGCGTTGAACAACTGCTGGAGGAACATCGCCCGGACGCTAGTTCAACGGCACGAATTTGCCGCCCTTGATCACCGTGACCACCACGCCCTCGACCGAGGCGGGGTCGCGGTCGGCGGTGAAGCGGAACGGGCCCAGCAGGCCTGTGCTGTCGGTCTTCAGCAGGGCGTCGCGCAGTCCGGCCCCCTGGGTGCCGCCCGCCCGGTCAAAGGCGGCGGCCAGGATGAACAGGGTATCGTAGGCCTGGGCGGCGAACTGGTCGGGGTCATGGCCATAGGCGGCGCGGAAGGCGGCGACGAAGGCCTTGCTGCGGGCATCGTCCTTGCCGACGAACCACGGGCTGCCGGAAATCACTCCGTCGGCGGCCGGGCCGGCGATCTCGGCGATCTTGGGGGAGTTGAAGCCGTTGCCGCCGATGATCGGCAGGTTAAGGCCCAACTGGCGGGCCTGAAGCACCAGGCCGCCGCCGGCCTCGGCCAAGGCGGAGACCACCAGGGCATCGACCCCCAGCCCTTTGATCTTGGTCAGCTGGGCGGAGAAGTCGGTATCGGTCTTGGAAAAGGTTTCGGTGTCGGCGATGGCGATCCCCATCCTGCCCAGGGTGTCGCGGAACACCTCGTAGCCCGATTGGGTGAAGGCGTCGTCGTTGCCGTAGAGGACGGCGACCCGCTTGAGGTGGAACTTGGCGGCGGCAGCCTTCAAGGTCACCGGGATGACGTCGCTTTCCGGCAGCGAGGTGCGGAACACGAAGGGGCCGATGGCGGTGATGCCCCTGGCGGTGTTGGACGTCCCGATGATGGGAATGCCGCGCTGATTGGCCAGCGGGCCGACCGCAAACATCTCGTTCGACAGGGTGGGGCCCAGCAGGGCGGCGACATGGTCGCGGGCGATCAGCTTGCGCACCGCGTTGATGGCCTGTTCCTTGTTGCCGGCCGAATCCTCGAACAGCAGTTGGAGGGGGCGGCCGCCGAGGATGCCGCCCTTGGCATTGATGGCGGCATCCGCCAATTCAAAGCCCTGGCGGATCGCCACGCCGTACTTGGCGGCCGGTCCGCTCAGCGCCTCGACCGCGCCGACCTTGACCGGCTCGGCGGCCCGGCCGGCGTCCGGCATGGCGGCGACAAGGCCCATGGCGGCAAGGGCCGCAAGGATCGTGGTCTTCATCCTGGACTCCGGCTATCCCCAAAGAAGCGGATAAGGTAGCCGGAAGGTGGGGGGGAGAAAAGGGCCCCGTTGCGCCGGCTCTCAGGCGTCCACCGGGTCCTCCAGCCGGCGCCAGCCGTTGGGGCCGAAGGCTTCGAGGGGGCGGAAGCGGGACTTGTAGGACATCTTGCGGCTTTCGGCGATCCAGTAGCCGAGATAGACGTAAGGCAGGCCCGTCCGCACCGATTCCTCGACCAGCCAGGTCACCATGAAGGTGCCGAGCGAGCGCTGGGGCAGGTCGGGGTCGAAGAAGCTGTAGACCGCCGACAGTCCGTCGGACATGCGGTCGGCCAGGCAGACGCCGGCCAGCACCCCGTCGGCGCGGCGGAATTCCAGCAGGAAGGTGTCGATGGGGCTGTCCTCGACCATCGAGCGGTAATCGTAGAACCCCATCATCGCCATGTCGCCGCCGCTGTGGCGCGATTCCTGGTAGCGGGAAAACAGGCGGTAATGTTCGGCGGTGGCGCGGGCCGGGACGCGCCGCGCCGTCAGGTCGGCGTTGACCCGGCGCAGCCGCCGCATGGTGCGGTCGGGGCGGAACTCGGCGGCCACGATGCGGACCGGGATGCAGGCGGCGCAGCCGGGGCAGGCGGGCGTATAGGCGATGGAATGGGATCGGCGGAAGCCGGCGCGCGACAGGGCTTCGTGCAAGACCTCGGCGTCCGGCCCGTTGAGTTCGGTGACGATCTTGCGTTCCAGCCGCCCGGGAATGTACGGGCAGGGCAGGGGCGCCGTGGTGAAGAAAAAATGTGGCCGCTTGAGGGGAATGTGATCCATCGCGTCCCAACTTGGCTCGGCTGCTCGTCCCCCCGCCTTGACGGCCGGGACCTGACGTGTCCCCTTGATATGGTGGTTCCCTCCCCGGCCAACCAACGGCCCACCGACGGGGGAGGTCCCCGGCGGACGGCAGTCATCCGTTGGGCGGCATTCCCCCGCCGCCGTCGGCCACGTCGTTGACCACCACCACCTGGGCCAGCCAATCGTGCATGGTGCGCCGCCGGGTGTTGAACAGTGCAACCAACAGGATCAGCGAGCCGGTGGCGAGCACCGAGGCGAAAAAGGCCACCGTCAGGATGATGGCCTGGAACAGGGTCGGGCGTCCACCCTGGAGTTGCGGCCCCTGGCGTAGCGGAGCGGGAGCCAGGCTGAGGACGCGGATGCCCATCGCCCGCATGCCGAGCGTTGCCGACCGCCGGCCGGCGATCAGCAGCGAATGATAGGCGAGCGGCCCCAGGGTGCCGGGCAGCCATAACAGGTGCCAGGCCAGGCCGAAGGTGAACAGCCCCAGCACCGCCAGCCCGGCCCAGGCCAGCACCATCAGGGTGCTCACCACCACCAGATCGATGAGATAGGCGATGACCCTCTTGCCGGTGATGCCGGCGTAATATTCCGGGTGGCTCCACGGATCGCCCCAGGCGGGCTGGTGGGCCAGGATGATCGGCTTGGCCATCCGGGGGCCTCCCTTGCTGGATCAGCGCCGGGTGTGGATCAGCGCGGGGTCTGGGGCAGCGCCGGCGCCGGGCTGCCGCCCTGGCGGATCGCCTGGCCGGGCGCCACCGCGGGCGGCGGGGCCAAGTCGGCGTTGCGCAGCAGGATGATGCTGATGCGGCGGTTGCGCGGCGCCTTGGGGTCATTCTTGACCAGCGGGTCGGTGTCGGCCCTGCCGACCACGCGGTCGATGCGGCTGTCCGGCACTCCGGCCGCCACCAGCGCTCGGCGGCTGGCCAGCGCGCGGTCGGCCGACAATTCCCAGTTGGTGTAGCCGGACGGGTCGTGGAAGGGGATGGAATCGGTGTAACCCGAAATCGAGATCTTGTTGGGCAGTTGGTTGACGACGCGGGCCACCAGTTCGAGCAGCGCCCGCGTATAGCCGTACATGGCCGAACTGCCCGAGGGGAACATGGCCAGCCCCTCCTGGTCGGTCAACTGGATGCGCAGGCCGTCCGGCGTGTTGTCCACCAGCATGGAGCCCTGGTATTTTTTCAGCTCGGGGATGCCGCTGACTGCGTTCTGCAACATCTCCTTGGCTTTTTCAAAGCGTTGCTGTTCGCGCTCCGCCAGCTTTTCCTTGAATTCCTTTTCGGTCATCCCGGATTCGGTCTGGTCGGCATCGCCCTGGGTCAGGTCTTCGCCGCCCGGCCCGATGGAACTGGGGGGCAGATGCTGCACCAGGCTGGGGGAACTGGTGTTGGATTCCAGCGCGCCCTCGCCGATCACCTTGCCGCCCAGGATGCCGCCGGCCCCCGACTGGCTTTTCGATGCCATGGTCGGCGCGAAGTAGTTGGAGACGCCGGTTAGCTGTTCCTCGGTCACCGCATTGAGCAGCCACAGCAGCAGGAAGAACGCCATCATGGCGGTCACGAAGTCGGCATAAGCGACCTTCCAGGCGCCGCCATGGTGGCCGCCGGCCACCTTCTTGACTCGTTTGATGATGATCTGTTGCTGGTGGTCGGCCATGTCGGTGGGGCCTTTGCCGCATCAATCGGGGGGCAGGTTGGTGACGGTCTCTTCCAACTCCTGGAAGGTGGGGCGCAGCTCGTCCGGCAGGATCTTGCGCGCGAATTCGATGGAGACCTGGGGGGCGTAGCCCTGCATATGGGCCAGCAGCCCGGCCTTGATGGCGGTCAGGTAATAGCTGTCGGAATCGAAGCAGAGCTGCATGTTGCGGGAGATGGGCGCGAAAAACGCATAGGACAGCAGCACGCCCGAGAAGGTGCCGACCAGGGCGGCGCCGATCAGGTGGCCCAGCACCTCGGGCGGCTCGGTGATCGAGCCCATGGTGTGGATGACGCCCAGCACGGCGGCCACGATACCCAGCGCCGGCATGGCATCGGCCATCAGGTTCACCGCGTGCGACATCTCGTGATAGTGCTTGTGGTGGGCTTCCAACTCGCCGTCGATCACCACTTCCAGCTCGTGGGCGTTCGACGTGCCCAGCGTCAGCAGGCGCAGGTAGTCGCACAGGAAGGTGCGGGTGTGGTGGTCGCCGTTGAAACCGGGAAACTTGTTGAACAGCGGACTTTCGTCGGGCTTTTCCACATGGCTTTCCAGGGCCAGGTCGCCCTTGGTCTTGGCCAGCTTGAACACGGCGTACATCATCGACAGAAGTTCGACGTACGCCTCCTTGCCATGATGCGCCCCCTTGAAGACCAGGGAAAGATTCTTGGCAATGCCCAGAATGATGGTCTTGGGATTACCCAACAGCATCGAGCCGACTGCGGCGCCGACGATGATCAACCACTCGAACGGCTGGAACAGAACCGCCAGGTGTCCGCCGTTGAACGCATACCCTCCGATCACGGAAACGATCGTGACCACAATGCCGATGATAGCGAACATCGACTTCCCCTGCTCGGTTCCTTCCTGCGGATCCCGGTTTGTGCCCCGTTCGTCCGCAGCATGCTATAATTCGTACCTGCTGTCGCGAGTCAACTGCGTCGGCGCCGAAAAAATCGGCGGTTCGGTTGTTCCCGACGAATGTGCGCAAGGGGGATTTGACCTGGCCGGGGAAAGCTTATTAAGCTCCGCCAGTCTTTGTTCCCGGGAAAGCTCAGCCACCATGTCCGTCGACTCGCGTTCGTTCCGCAAGGCCTTGGGATGCTTCGCCACGGGGGTCACCGTGGTGACCGCCCTCGACCCCGATACCCAGACGCCGGTCGGGGTGACCATCAGCGCGTTCTCGTCGCTGTCGCTCGACCCGCCGCTGGTGCTGTTCTGCCTCGGCAACCGCACCTCGTCCCTCAACGTTTTCCGCCGCTCAGGGCATTTCGTGGTCAATGTCCTGTCCGAATTGCAGCGCGACCTGTCCATGCGGTTCGCCGGCCGCATGGAGGACAAGTGGTCGGGGGTGGGGCGCGAGGCCTGGAGCAGCGGCGCGCCGGTCCTGGCCGGCTGCCTGGCCAACCTGGAATGCGCGGTGGAGCGCGCCGTCGACGGCGGCGACCACACCATTTTCATCGGCCGCATCATCCGGATGCGCCACCAGGAGGGCGGCTCGCCGCTGGTGTATTTCCGCGGCAACTACATGGAGCCGCCGCCCGCCCCGCTCGGAGAGGTGATGTAAGGGGCCTAATCCCCCGCCGCGCGCGACCCCAGCAGGCGGGTGGGGTAGCCGGCTTGCCGCAGGGCGTCCATCATCGCCCGGACATGGTCGATGTCGGTGGTTTCCACCACGGCGTCGACCTCGGCCGACTTGACCGGCACGTCGTCGAACAGGCGTTGGTGGACGATTTCCAGGATATTGCCGCCGTTGGCGGCGATCAGCGCCGCCGCCCGCGCCAGGCCGCCGGGAGCGTCGGCGATCTCGATGCGCAGGCGGGCCAGGCGGCCGTCGCGCACCAGGCCGCGCATCAGGATCGAGGCCATCAGCCGGTTGTCGATATTGCCGCCCGACACCACCAGGCCGACCCGGCGGCCGGCGAACCGGGCGGGATCGGCCAGCACGGCGGCCAGCGCCGCCGCCCCGGCCCCTTCGGCCACCACCTTCTGCCGTTCCATCAGGATCTCCACCGCCTTTTCGAGGGCCTCCTCCTCGACCGCCACCACGTCGGCCACCAGGGCGTCGATGATGGGCCGCGTCAGCGCCCCGGGGCGCTTGACGGCGATACCCTCGGCCAGGGTGGGGCGGAGGGTGTCGGATGAGGGCGCCCGGGGGCCGCGCACGAAGGTGGGGCAGGCGGCGGCCTGCACCCCCAGGATCTCGATATCGGGCTTGATCGCCTTGGCGGCGGTGGCGATTCCCGAAATCAGTCATCCGCCGACCACCGGCACCACCAGCAGGTCGAGGTCGGGACGGTCGGCCAGCAGTTCCAGGGCGACGGTGCCCTGGCCGGCGATGATGCGGGGATCGTCGTAGGGATGCACCACGGTCAGCCCGCGGGAGGCCGCCAGGTCCAGGGCGTGGCGCTCGGCCTCGGCCAGCCCGTCGCCTTCCAGCACCACCGCGGCGCCGAGCGAGCGGGTGCGTTCGACCTTGCTGAACGGCGTGCCGGCCGGCATGACGATGGTGGCCGGAATCCCCAGGCGGCGGGCATGCCAGGCCACTCCCTGGGCGTGGTTGCCGGCCGACACCGCCACCACGCCGCGCCGGCATTCGGCACCGTCCAGCGCCAGCAGGCGGTAGAGCGCGCCGCGCGCCTTGAACGAGCCGGTCAGTTGCAGGCATTCCAGCTTGAGCACGATCTCGGCGGCGCCCAGGTGGGCCAAGTGGGCGGCCGGCAGCGCGGGGGTGCGCAGCACCGCCCCGGAGAGGGCCCGGGCGGCGGCCTGGATGTCGTCGCAGCTTACGGTCAATATTCGGGTTCCAGCGAAAGGGCGGCCGCATCGGGCGGCGGATCGGTAACCGGATGGCCGCGATTGGCCAGCCAATCGGGGAACAGGTCGGCGTAATGGCGGGACAGGACGTTGCCCGACTGCCCGGTGGCGATGACGAAACGGCTGGCGTCGAGATCCGCCAGGTCGTAGACGGCCCGCAGGCCGGCGCCGTGGACCTGAATGAAGCTGCCCGGCCGGAACGTGCCGCGGTTGACGGTGGCGTCGTCGCCGCCGGTCGGTGCTTCGATCCGCAGCCAGGTGGCCAGGCCGGGGACCCGGCCGAAAGCGGCGTTCAGCACCGGATTGGCGAACACCGCCTGATGCTCGGAGCCCCAGCGCCAGGCATGGAGATCGCGCCCATGCCGTTGAACCAGGGCGGCGATGGCGGTTTCCAGGCTGCGCGCCGCCAGGGTGTCGCAACTGGGCCGGTCGGGCGCGGCATCGGCGCACCAGTCGGGCGATCGGGTCAGGATGCGGGCCAGGACATAGGGGCGGGGCAAGGCGAAAGACGGGTATTCCGTGCCCAGCGCCCCGGCGAACAGGTCGTGCCAAAGCTGGTCGATCCAGGCGTTGTAGATCAGCGGTTCGGGCCGCCCGGCATCGGCATGCCCATCCCAGGCCGCCACCATCCGCGCCGCCTCGCGGGCCAGGGGCATGTCCGGCCGCACGCCGGCCAGCAGGGTCTTGATCTGCACGTCGGCCAGCGACAGCGTGTCCATCTGCATCGCCGCCATGTCGGCGGGCGTGAGGCCGGTGCGTCCCGCCAGCAACTCGGCGATCCGCTGGGCGCGATAGCCCTCGGGCCAATCGGCGGTGATCAGCGGTTGGCCACCCGGCGGCAGCAGGGCGTTGTTGGCATTGACCAGGACGCCCGATTTCGGATTGTAGGCCCGCGGCAGCGCATCGAAGGGCACCCAGCCGGTCCAGGCCCCGGCCCCGGTCCATCCCGGCATGGGCAGGCTGCCGTCGCCGCCGCGGCGGACCGGCACCCGTCCGGCGGTGGCGAAGCCGATATTGCCCTGGCGGTCGGCGTAGGTGAAGTTCTGCACCGGAGACCCGAAGTCCC
Source organism: Pseudomonadota bacterium (assembly GCA_021818185.1). Classification (GTDB taxonomy): domain Bacteria; phylum Pseudomonadota; class Alphaproteobacteria; order Rhodospirillales; family Magnetospirillaceae; genus JAKAFA01. The sequence continues at coordinate 14,022 of JAKAFA010000087.1, forward strand.
GCAACGCCCCCAGGAAGGCGTGCCAGTCGCCCGCCCGCTGCAAGCGATAGAACGCGGTCGGCGTGTCGTCGTCGGGGGCCAGGGCGGTGGAGCGCAGGGCCAGTACCTCGCCGGGCGCCACCAGGCCGGGGGCGAGCAGGTCCGAGACCACCGGACCGTCGGGTGTGTCGCGCACGCTCAGCGTCACGTCGGCGCCACCCCGCACCTTGATCACCTCGCGATGGACGGCGAAGGGCCGCGGTCCGGCCGGCGTGACGATTCCGCCGCCGTCGCCGGTCAGCTTTTCGACGAACAGGTCGACGGTGTCCGCGCCGGTGCTGGTGGTGCCCCAGGCGATACGCTGGTTGTGACCGACCAGCACGAAGGGGGTTCCCGGCACCGTGGCCCCGGCTACCGACAGGCCGGGGGCGTCGATGCTGGCCAGATACCACAGGATGGGGGCGCGAAATCCCAGATGGGGGTCGTTGGCCAGCAGGGGCTTGCCCGAGGCGGTCAGGCGCCCGGCCACCACCCACATGTTGGAGGCCAGATGAGGCCGGGCGGCGGGCGGCACCGCCGCCAGCACGGCGGTGGCCAGTCGGGCCGACAGGGTGACCGGCGCGTCGGCGGGATAGCCGGGGAACAGATCGGCCATCCGCGCGGCATCCAGATGGCCGGCCAGGCCGGCCCGCAAAAGGTCGTCCCGCCAGTCGCCGGCCAGCCGCAGCCCCATCAGCCGGGCCCAAGCCAGGGAATCGACGGGGCTCCACGGCTGGGGCCGCACCCCCAGCAGCAGGAATTCCAGCGGCAGCCGCCAGCGGTGGGCGTCCAGC
>JAKAFA010000334.1 GCA_021818185.1 Pseudomonadota bacterium
CAATAACGCGCTCCGCCGCGCCGCCGGCTTCGGCGGGTCGTTCCTGCCCACCGGCCCGGACGAGAAGATCATCTGCCTCAAGAATCAGAACGATCTCGGCCTGATCAACGGCATGTTCCTGTCGCTGGCCGACATCGTCGACGAGGGCAGCCTGTACTTCTCGGCGGTGGCCATCGACGAGGACGGACGGCAGGTGGGAGCGCCGGGGCGGGATGGCCAGCCGGGGCGGCTGCACATCTACAAGGGCCATTTCGAGGACCACGTCGCCCTCGACCCCGATCGCCACGACCGCGACTGGAAGGGCAAGCGCGGGTTGGCCGAGGCCACCTTCGGCTGGGCCATCACCTGCCACAAGGCGCAGGGCTCGCAGTGGGAGAACATCATCGTCTGGGACGATGGCCTCGGGCGCACCGAGCAGGACCGCCGCCGCTGGCTCTACACCGCCATCACCCGCGCCGAACGGGGGCTGGTGATCCTGGCATGATCGACCTCAACGACGTCTGGCAGCCACCGGCCCGCTTCGACCTCGGCGACATCAGGGAACGCCTGGCAGCCACCGCGCCGGACTGGCTGCCCGGATTGTTCCCCAACGCCCGCAGGTCCCAGGACCGCCGCACGCTCCGCTGCGCCGATCTGTCGGGACGGGCGCCGCGCAAGGAGGGCTCCTGCATTCTGCATCTGGCCGGCGCACATGCCGGCTGGGGCTTCGATCACGCCACCGGGGAGAGCGCCGGCCCCATCGACCTGATCCACCATGCCACCGGTCTGGTCGACCGGGCGCTGTTCGAGGAGGCCGCGCGGCTGGCCCGTGTCGACCAGCCGACGCCGCCGCGACAGGTGGCACCGAAGCCGACCCACGATCTGGAGGTGGCCCGCATCCTCGGCGGCTGTGTGCCGCTGGCCGGGACTGTCGGCGAGATCTATCTGCGCGGGCGGGGAGTCGGCGATCCCGGCTCACCCGATCTGTTGGTCCACGATGATCTCCCCGACTTCGAAGGCCGACGGGGGTGGCCGGGGCTGGTGGGCATCGTCCGCGACGGCTCCGGTACCCCCGTCGGCGGCATCCATCGCACCTTCCTGCTGGAGGACGGCTCGGGCAAGGCGCCGCCCGGCAAGAAAATGCTGGGGCCGGTCGATGGTGGCAGCGTCCGGCTCGCCCCGATGCCGGCCGACGGCCATCTCGGGCTAGCCGAAGGCATCGAGACCGCCCTGTCGGCCTGGGCGATCTTCGGCATCCCCACCTGGGCGGCGCTGTCGGCAGGCGGCGTTCGCCAATGGCAATGGCCGGACGGCACCCGCCGCGTCACCATTTTCGCCGATGCCGGCGAGGCCGGGATGCAGGCCGCCGCGATGCTGGCTGACCGCCTCGATCAGGCCGGCATTCCATTCACCATCGTCGCGCCCCGGCACGGTGACGACTTCAACGACGATCTCGGCAAGGGCGCGGTCGCCGCGGATTATAATATCGTCCAGCCTGCCGCCGAGGAGGTTCCCACCTTCGACAGCCTGATGGCGCAAGCGGAAGCATTGCCCGAGGGCGATGCCATGGTGCTCGGCCGGCTGTACGCGCAGATCGCCGCCACCAGGCTGGAGGTGTTCCAGCAGGACCAGATCTTCGTCGCGATCCGCAAGGTGACCCGGATCGGTATCCCCACATCGCGGCGGCAGGTTGCCTCGCTGCAGCGGACGCTCGCGGGGGATTCTTCTCCGGCGGACGAGGCGGAAGGCGTCGTTTTCGACGACGAGGTGACGCAGATGGCCTCAGCCTACCCGTTGCCGCGGGTCGAAGGCATCGATCTGCGCCTGTTCCGGTCGCCACGGTCCGGGGAGATTCTGGTGCATCGCAACATGGGCCGGGGCAAGGACGGCCGCACCGACTGGCAGGCCGTCGCCAGCCCGTTCGGCGTGCCGGCCCGGCTGCGCTATCTCGACCAGGACGACGCCTACGGCCTGCGCGTCGTTGTCCGCGACATGCAGGGGATGCCGCGGGCGGTTGATTTTCCCCGTGCCGCCATCGCCCACCAGGGGGCGCAGGAAATCCGCTCCGCCCTGTTTGCCGCCGGCCTGCGCACCCTGGCCGATGGCGACCAGGTCGCCGTGATGCTGCTGAAGGCCGCCAACCCCCAGGTCGAGACCATGGTGGTCAGCCGGCCCGGCTGGCACCGTCTGGAGGGGCATGACCATCCACTGTTCGTCACCCCGGCGGGTCAGGCCATCGGCACCGGTGCCGCGCTCGAACTCGCCGCCAATGCCCGCACCGAATCCGTCCGCGGTACGCTCGACGGCTGGAAGGCAGCCGTGGCGGCGGCGGCACCGGTGCCGGGCTGTCCCCATTTCCTCCTCGGCGCCCTGGCCGGGTTTTCCGGCGTGGTGCAGTCGCTGGCCGGGCTGGACAGTTGCGGCCTCAATCTCAGCGGCCTGTCCTCCAGCGGCAAGACCACGGCGCAGAAGCTGGCGGTGTCCGCCTGGACTTCCCCGGCGCTCGGGGCCGGCCTGCTGCAATCCATGCGCTCGACCGAGAACGCCGTGGAAGTCTTCGCCCAGGCCGCCAGCGGTACTGTCCTGGCCCTGGACGAGTTGGCCCATGTGGACGGCCGCACCATCGCCAAGCTGATCTACGCCATCGCCGGTGGTCAGGGGAAGGCGCGCATGACGGCGGGTGCCCTGCTCAAGCAGCGCTATGCCTGGTCGACCTATGCCCTGCTGTCCAGCGAATGCTCCCTCGAGGAAAAGGTGCGGGCCGACGGCGGCGCCTGGATCGCCGGCATGGCGGTGCGCATCGTCGATGTGGACGTCACCGACGTGGACCGCGCGGTCCCGGCCTCCACCCTGCGGGCCATCGCCGGGGTCGATACCCATCATGGCCACGCCGGCCCGGCCTTCGTCGAACGGCTCATCGCCGCCGGCCTGCACCGAACGCCCGATGCGTTGCGCGAGCGGATATTGGTCGAAGCCCGCAAGCTGGCCGGCGCCACCACCGATTCCGCCCGCATCCGCGCCGCCACCTGTCTGGCCCTGCCGTTGGTCGCCGGTCAGTTGGCCCAGGAATTCGGGCTGCTGCCGCCGTTCATCGACATCGAGACTCCCGTGCAGTGGGCCTG
>JAKAFA010000335.1 GCA_021818185.1 Pseudomonadota bacterium
GCCGGCACCGGGCGGCGCCTGCAACACCAGGCGGCCGGACGAGGCCAGAGCGCGGCGGATGGCGGGCAGCGCCGCATCGATGGGCAGGCCGGTGGCAAGGCGACGGGTCATGGCCGCATCCCATACACCAATCGCGCCGCCGCCGCATCTCCGACCGGCCGGAGGCGGTTGCAAGCCCCGCCCGCCTCCCCCATAATGCCGCCGCGAATCCGGCCAGTGGCCGTGCGAATTTGACAAATGTCAACTTTCACCGAGTACCACGGCTATTTTGTTCCGGTCTCTAGTCCTAATCACGGAGAAGACGATGAAATTTACCCACCTGGTTGGCCTTGCCCTCGCCACCGCGATCGCCCTGCCGGCCGCTGCCAGCGCCGCCGATGCCCCGGCCGCCTTCGCCGCCTGCAAGGCCTGCCACAAGACCGTCGCCGGCGGCAAGGGCATGGGCCCCAGCCTGTTCGGTGTGGTCGGCCGCAAGCCCGGCACCGAGGCGGGCTTCAACTACTCGCCGGCCATGAAGGCCTTCGGCGAGAAGAACACCTGGGACGCCGCCCTGCTGGCCAAGTATGTCGACAACCCCAAGGCGGTGGTGCCCGGCAACCGGATGCCCTTCGGCGGCCTCCACGACGCGGCCAAGGCCAAGGAAGTGGCCGACTACCTCGCCACCCTGAAGTAAGATCCGGCTTTCGCCGGTCCGACGCCGCTCCCGGCCTCCGGGGGCGGCGTTCGTCTTTATATTTCGTCTTTATATATGGAGCGGGCGATCGTCAGGCGCCGAGGACCGACGCCACCAGCCGGCCGAGGTCGAGCGGCGCCTGCGAGGTGACCTCCAGGCGCTCATCCTCCAGCGGGTCGCCGCCATGACCCGCCGCCCAGGCGGCCACCGCCGCATCCCGCCGCATCGCCAGGTCCGCCACCTCCGGCTCGGCCAGCGCCACTAGGCTGGAGAGCAGCAGCGACAGCGCCGCCAGCCGCCCGCCGCCCCGCGGACGGAACCGCGGCAGCATGGCGGCGACCGCGGCGGCGGAATACCAAGCCTCGCCGGTTACCCAGCGATTGGTGGTGAACAGCGTCTCCGGCCAGCCGTCTTCGCCCAGGCCGACCGCCACCAGATGGCAGGGCGGGTCGGCGTCGGCGGTGGCGACCTGCGGCACCAGCCCCGGCGGCATGCCGCGGGCACGCAGGAACAGGTGGATGTGGCCGGCTTCGGCCTGGCGGTGGGTGTGAAAATAGTACTGGGCGTGACTGTCGCGGTCGTAGACGTCGCCCAGGGGATAGTGGCGGCAGGGAACCGGCCGCCCGCCGCCGGTGAGCAGGGCCAGCGGCGAGCCGGCCAGACGCCGGATTTCCGCCGCCGCCCGGCCCAGATCCGCCGCCGCCGCCGCCAGCGCCGCACGATCGGGGCCGGAGGGGACGGCGGCGCCGGTCATTTCAGCAGTCCTGCTTCGGTGTACAGCTTCCGGGCGCCGTCATGCAGGGGGATGGCGATGCCCTCGCGGGTGCTTCCCGCCTTGCTCAGCCCCTTGAGGACCGGGTGCAGGCGCCGCAGGATGCGGAAATCGGCCTCCACCACCTTCATGATGTCGTGGACCTCGTCGGCGCTGAGCCGCGTCGTGCCGACCAGCACGGCGCGCACCCCCAGGACCGGCAGGTCGGCCTTCAGGCCGTCGTAGGTGTCGGCCTTGATCACCGCCGGCGACAGCCACGGCAGGCGCTTCAGCCCCGCCTCGCGCACCGGATAGGGCACCGCCACCGCGCCGCACTGGTCGATGGCGTTGGCCACCTCGGCCATCGGATGCACTCCCGAGAAGAACGCCACGTCGACGTCGCCGGCGCACAATTCCCGCGCCGCGTCCGCCGTGTCGTATTCGACCACCGGCGCCATGTCGGCCTCGGACAGGCCGGAATCGTCCAGCACGGAATCGGCCATGGCGCGCTGGAACGAGCCCGGCACCCCCAGGTTGACCCGCTTGCCCTTGATGTCGGCCAGCCGGCCGATGCCGGTGTCGGGCCGGGTCATCACCACGGTGCTTTCGGCGTGCAGGCTCATCAGGGCGCGCAGGTCGGCGAAGGGGCCGGCCTTGGCGAAGCCTTCGCCGCCTTGCAACGCCTCGAGCGCGGCGCGCGACTGGACGATGGCCAGATCCGCCTCGCCGGAGCGCAGGGCTGCCACATTGGCGGCCGATCCCGACGTCGGCATTACCGCGCAGGTGATCCCATCCGGTTTGTCCCGGTTGAGGATGCGGCACAGCGCCCCAGCCACCGGGAAGTAGTAGCCGGTGACCTCGCCCGAAGCGATGACCAGCGTCTTGCGTTCAGCCGCCGCCGCCGAAGCGGTCCAGCCCGCCACCGCCATCGCAACCACCGCCATCGCCGCAGCCCAGACTTTCACCCGATCCTCCTATGCGGTTTGCCCAGGGGCCGGCAACCGCCGCCAGCCTTGGCCGGGATGATAGCCCGCCCCCCGCCCGCCCGGAAGGGGTGCGCCATCCGGGCGACCCGGCCATCCCGATGACACCACCATTTTCGGGGGGGACTGCGCTAAATCGGGTTGTCATCGGGATTGTTCATCGCCACAATCGGGCCCGCCGATAGACCGAGGACCCTGAGAAGACGAAACAGGGAGTTTGCCCGTGAGGAAATTCGCACCCCTGCTCATCGCCATGCTCCTGGCCGTGCTCCCCCTGGTGCCGGCCGAGGCCGTGCAGTGCGTCGCCTACGCCCGGGCGATCTCGGGCATCCACCTGTCGGGCGATGCCTGGCAATGGTGGGGCAATGCTGCCGGAACCTACGCGCGCGGCGCCACGCCCCGCCGGGGTGCGGTCCTGGTCTTCGCCCGCCAGGGACACATGCGCCACGGCCACGTTTCGGTGGTTACCAAGGTGGTGAACAGCCGCATGGTTCTGGTCGATCACGCCAACTGGGCGCCGGCCCGCGGCGCCGGCCGCGGCAAGGTGACCCAGGCGGTGCCGGTCATCGACGTATCGCGCCACAACGACTGGACGCGGGTTCGGGTGTGGTACCGGCCGGCCAAGCAATACGGCAACCGGATTTACCGGACCAAGGGTTTCGTCTACGACCGGCCGGCCTCGGCCGCCAAGC
>JAKAFA010000336.1 GCA_021818185.1 Pseudomonadota bacterium
TTGCGGATTTCGCTGGTGGCGCGATGGAAGTGGAGACCGGCATAAGCCGATTCCCCGGCCTGGGTGAAGTGGCGCTGGACCCGCATGGTATCCCTCTGGCTGTTGCCGAAGCGGAAACACAACGACGCGCCCGGCCAGCGGAGGGGAATGAAAACGGAACCCCAATCCCGGTCCGGGTGACTAGATGTTGTGGTTTCTCCTTGATAGAGGCACAGCCTATTCCATGGCTCGCCGAGCTGCAACAGATTTTGACGCAAAGGGGGCGGGAGCCACATCATGTTGGGGCCGACCGCCCTCTGGACGGGCGGGGCGCGTTTTGCCATAGTCCGCCAAAATTTCCGTCACTTCCGGGGATCACCCATGACGACGTTGGGAACCACAATCTACACCTGGGCGAAGGGTCGGCAGGTCGGTACCGATCCGGGCGGCAACCGCTACTTCACCGAGCGCAGCGCGCCCAAGGGCCGCCGCGCCAAGCGCTGGGTGGTCTACAAGGGCGCCGCCGAGGCCAGCCGGGTGCCGCCGGAATGGCATGCCTGGCTGCACTACACCAGCGATCAGCCGTTGACCGGCACCGACCGCGCCGCCTGGGTGAAGCCGCACCAGCCCAACCTGACCGGCACCGCCCAGGCCTATCTGCCGCCCGGCCACGATCTGCGCGGCGGCAAGCGCGAGCGGGCGACCGGCGATTACGAGGCGTGGCAGCCGTAAGGACGTGGGCCCGACGATGGGGGGCTGGCAGACGATAATGCGCAAGGGGCCGGACCGCGACGCGGTGGTCGGCGGCGCGGTGGTGTTCGTGGCTGCCTTGCTGCTGGCCCTGGTCTACGGCCGGCAGATGACGGCGGCCGACGGCGGTTATACCCTGACCGCCCGTTTCGGCCATGCCGAGGGCATCGGCATCGGCAGCGCCGTGCGCCTGTCGGGCGTCGATGTCGGCAAGGTGGTGGGCGAGAAGCTGGATTCGCAGTTCCGCGCGGTGACCACCTTGCAGATCGCCGGCAACCTGGCCCTGCCCACCGACACCGCCGCGGTGATCCAGACCGACGGCCTGTTGGGCAGCAAGTACATCGACCTGCGGCCCGGCGCCGAGGACGCGGTGCTGAAGCCGGGCGCCGAAATTACCTATACCCAGGGATCGCTGGTGATCGAGGACCTGCTCGAAATGATCGTCAATCAGGCGCGCGCCAAGCGGGGCTATGCGAACAGGCCGCTGCCCGAAGACGTGCAGTGAGGGGGCAAGCCCAATGGGCCGCAATCTGATCGAAACCATCATGGGGGCGGTGGTGCTGGCGGTCGCCGGCTTCTTCCTGGCCTTCGCCTATTCCCATGCCGACCTCAAGCAGGTGAAGGGCTATTCCACTTCGGCCCAGTTCACCAGCGTCGGCGGCCTGGAAAGCGGGGCCGACGTGCGCATCAACGGCATCAAGGTCGGCACCGTCACCGGCATGGCCATCGATACGCAAAGTTTCAACGCCGTGGTGCGGATGACCATCCGCCCCGACATCCGCCTGCCGGTGGATTCGGTGGCCAGCATCTCGACCGAAGGGCTGCTGGGCGGAAAGTTCGTCAAGCTGGAGCCCGGCAAGAGCGGCGACATCCTGGCCGCCGGCCAAGCCATCACCCATACGAAAGAAACCAAGTCCATCGAGGCGATGGTCGGCCAGCTGATCTTCCTGGCCACCGCCGACAATCCGCCGGCCCACCAGCCGGGGGCGCCCGCCTCGACGGATGCCGCGCCGGCCACATCCGGAGGCGCCCCGAAATGAGCAGGCGGGCGGCCGTTCTCGCCCTGGTGCTGTTCTTCCCGCTGGCGGCCGGCGCCGAAGACGCCGCGCCGATCCCCCCCGGCGGCCCGATTCCGCCGTCGCCGGCAATCCCGGCCCAGCCGGCCCCCGATTCCCTACAATCCCCGGCGGCCGGCAGCGACCTGTCGCTGGACATGGCGGTGCTGGGCGCGCTCGACAAGGTCACCGCCCGCGTCCAGACCATCGAGGCCCCGGTCGGCAAGCCGGTGCGGTTCGGCACCCTGGAAATCATCGCGCGGGCCTGCAAGAAGCACCGGCCCGAGGAAAGCCCTGAAAGCGCCGCCTTTCTCGACATCTGGGACCTGAAGCCCGGCCTGCCGGCCCAAAGCCTGTTCCGCGGCTGGATGTTCTCCTCCAGCCCGGCCGTGTCGGCCATGGAACATCCCATCTACGATATCTGGGTCCTCGACTGCCGGAAGCAGTGAGGCCGGCGCCGGGCGGAAGTCAGCGCAACGCCTCCTGCCAAGGCACCTCGCCGCGGTCGAGGGCGGCCGGGGTGTCGAGCGCCTGCCCGAGGCGGCGGAGATAGTCCTGGCGGGGAATCTCGATCGCGCCGAACCGGGCCAGGTGCTCGGTGACGAACTGGGTGTCGAGCAGGTGGTAGCCGCTGACCTTGAGGCGGGCCACCAGATGGACCAGCGCCACCTTCGAGGCATCGGTGGTCCGGCTGAACATGCTCTCGCCGAAAAAGGCGGCGCCCAGGCCCAGGCCGTACAGGCCGCCCACCAGCCGCCCGTCCTGCCAGGTTTCCACCGAGTGGGCCATGCCCAGGCGGTTCAACTCGACGAACAGGCGCACGATCTCATCGTTGATCCAGGTATCCGGCCGGTCGGGTGCGGTTTCGGCGCAGCCGCGCATCACCTCTTCGAAGGCGGTGTCCAGCCGCACCTGGAACGGCGCCCGTCTCAGGGTCTTGACCAGGCTGCGCGGTACGTGGAAGCGATCCAGCGGCAGGATGCCGCGCTGGTCGGGATCGATCCAATACAGGCGGGGGTCGTCGCGCGAGCGGGCCATGGGAAAGATCCCCATGGCATAGGCCCTGAGCAGCAGATCCGATGTCAGCGGTCGCATGGTCCCAACCCTCAGCGCGGTGCCGGCTGTCCCGACATACAGGTATTACCGTGAGCGAAGTTTTCCAGCCGGTAAAGCGTGTCGCCCCTTGCCCAGCGGTTCTCAGTATGGGGCGGTGGGGGATGGTTTGAGGTTGAGGGAATGGTTGACGCCGGGGCAGGGTTGATCAGGGTGGCTGTGGCGGCGGCCTTCCGGTTCGGATGGTGCGGAACAGGCATC
>JAKAFA010000088.1 GCA_021818185.1 Pseudomonadota bacterium
CGCTTCCATGTTCAGCCACTCCAGCCGTCCATACCACGTTGATTTCTATATCAGATTCACGCCATTTGGTCACGAAATGGCTCGGCCATCTGGGAAATCCGGGCTTAACTCCCCACTCCTCCTGGAAGCACCGGACGGGTGGGGCCGAGGGCGTTCGGGGGAACCAATGGCAAGGTCGGATAGCTTGCTGACCGGTGTGGAACGTCGTTTCGATGCGAACGAAATCATCGTTTCGAAGACGGACCCCAAAGGTCGCATCATCTACGCCAACGAAGTCTTTCTGCGCGTCGCCGGCTATGAGGAAAAGGAAATCCTTGGCCAGCCGCACAGCATCATCCGCCACCCGGCCATGCCGCGTTGCGTGTTCAATCTGCTGTGGGACACCATCGAAGCGGGCAAGGAAATCTTCGCCTACGTGATCAACCGGGCGTGCAACGGCGACCATTACTGGGTGTTCGCCCATGTGACGCCGACCTTCGACGCATCGCGTTCCATCGTCAGCTACCACTCCAACCGCCGCTGCCCGCGCCGCGACGCAGTCGCCAAGGTGGAAGCCCTGTACAAGGACCTGCTGGCCATCGAATCGGCGCATGCGGACCGCAAGGCCGGAATGGAAGCCAGCACCAAGGCCCTGTTCGACAAGCTGGCCGCCGCGGGAGTGCCCTACGATGAATTCGTCTTCAGTCTCTAAGGCCCTCGTCGCCGGCCTGGTGGCCGGCGCGGGGTCGCTGGCGGCCGCCGCAACGGCCCTGGCCGGAGGCGGCGGCGCCGCGGCAATCCTGGCCGGCGCGGCCGGCCTGGCGGGACTGGCCGCCGCCTGGTTCACCCAACAGGCGCGGGCCCATATCCACCGGGCGACCGAGGTCCTCGGGCAAGCGGCCCAGGGTCGGCTCGACGTCCGCATAGTCGGCATCAGCGAGCGGGGCACACTGGAACGGCTGGACCACAGCGTCAACCGGCTGCTCGACCTGACCGAGGCGTTCACCAAGGAAGCCGACGCGGCCATGGAAAAGACCGCCGAGGGCCGCTATTTCCGCCACATCCTGCTGGACGGACTGGTGGGCGAGTTCTCGCAGCATGCCCGCCTGATCAACCAGGCGCTGTCCGGCATGGAGAACAAGACCAAAGAATTCACCGTCGAGGCCACCGGGGTCGGCAACACCATCAAGAACATGAGCCAGGCGGTGGCCGCCACCGCCACCGAGCTTGAAGCCACCGCCCAGCAGATGAGTTCCATCGCCAGCCAGACCAGCGCCCAATCGGCCACCGTCGCCGGGGCGGCAAACGACGCTTCGGCCCATGTCGGGTCGGTGGCGTCGGCCGCGGAGCAGGTGTCGTCGGGGATCCGCGAGGTGGCGCTGCGCATTCAGCGTTCCGCCGACATGGCCCGCGAGACGGTCGAGGTGGCCGGCCGCACCGACCAGGCGATCCTGGGCCTGTCCGAGGCGGCCGACCGCATCGGGCAGGTGGTCAACCTGATCACCGAGATCGCCAACCAGACCAACCTTCTAGCGTTGAACGCCACCATCGAGGCGGCACGGGCCGGCGAGGCCGGCAAAGGCTTCGCCGTCGTGGCCAACGAGGTGAAGAGTCTGGCCAATCAGACCGCCAAGGCCACCGACGAGATCGTCGGCCAGATCGACGGCATGCGCCAGGCCACCGAACAGGCGGTGGGCGCCGTGCGCACCATCGCCGGCATGATCCGCGACATCAACGACAACGCCACCGGCATCGCCGCCACCACCGAACAGCAATCGGCGGCGGTGTCCGCCATGTCGCGCAGCATCCGCGACGTCGCGGCCGGGGTGCAGACGGTGGCCAACACCATCTCCGAGGTCGCCCAGATCGCCGGCACCGCGACCGAAGCGGCCGAGCAGGTGTTGACGGCGGCCGGCGACCTAGCCCAGCGCACGGTCGGCATGAACGACGACATCGACGCCTTCATCCACCGCGTCTGCGCCGGGTTCAGGGTGTGACGGGGGCGGCAGAGCGCGCGGTCAGCTGAAGGAAGATATCCTCCAGGTCCGCCTCGTCGGTGGTCAGGTCGACCACCGCCAGGCGGGCGGCGGCCAGGGCGGCGAGAATGGCGGCAATGGGGGATTGCGACGGGCGGTAGGCGAAGACCAGCCGGTTGCCGGGCTCGATCGCCGGCGACAGGGCCGCCACCTCGGGCGGCAGCGGATCGGGCAGCGCGCCCAAGGTGACGGTCAGCCGCTTGCTATCCAGGCGCCGCAACAGGTTGCGGGTGGTGTCGCAGGCCACCGCCCGGCCGCGGTCGATGATGGCAATGCGGTCGCACAGCTCCTCGGCCTCTTCCAGGTAGTGGGTGGTCAGCAGGATGGTGGTGCCCCGGGCGTTCAGGGCCCGCACATAATCCCACAACTGGCGGCGCAACTCGATGTCCACCCCGGCGGTCGGCTCGTCCAGAACCAGGACCGGCGGGTTGTGCACCATGGCCTTGGCCACCAGCAGCCGGCGGCGCATGCCGCCCGACAGGGTGCGGGCATAGGATTCCGCCTTGTCGGCCAGCCCCACCGCCTCAAGGATCTCCATGGTGCGGCGTTCGGCCTTGGGCACGCCGTACATGCCGGCCTGCATGTCCAGCAATTCGCGCGGCGTGAAGAACGGGTCCAGGTTCAATTCCTGCGGCACCACACCGATGGCCGCCTTGGCGCCGCGCTCGTCGCGGTCCAGGTCGCGGCCCCAGATGGCGGCCCGCCCCCCCGTCTTGCGCACCAACCCGGCCAGAATATTGATCAGCGTGCTTTTGCCGGCGCCGTTGGGGCCCAGCAGGCCGAAGAAGCTGCCGCGCGGAATGGTCAGAGACACGCCGTCGAGGGCGGTCTTGCGCACGCCGCGGCTGCTGTAGACCTTGGTCAGTCCGTCGACTTCGACCGCAAAGGCGGGGGCAGGGGCGGAGGTGGGATGAGAGAGCGATTGAACCATGGGCGGCAATGGGTATCATCCGGACGTTTCCACCGTCAACGCATGAGAACGCCGCCATGACCGTCGCCAAGCCCGTTTCCGCCCCGGCCGAGGTCCAGACCGTCGATACCCCCGTGGTCGCCTGCGATGGCGGCAACGGCGCCCTGGGCCATCCGCGCGTCTTCCTGACCTTCGGCGCCGAGCGCCAGCTGGTCTGCCCCTATTGCTCGCGTACCTTCGTGCTGGCCGAGGGCGCCAAGGCCGGCCACGGCCATTGACCGCCTTGGGCACGCCGTTCCGCCACGTCTTCCTGGTCGACGGCTCGGGCTTCATCTTCCGGGCCTTTCACGCGCTGCCGCCCATGACCCGGGCCGACGGCACACCGGTCAACGCCGTCTACGGCTTCACCAACATGCTGATGAAGCTGCTGGCCGAGACCGACGCCGACGCCATCGCCGTGGTGTTCGACGCGGCGCGCAAGACGTTCCGCAGCGACATCTACCCGGAATACAAGGCGCACCGGCCGCCGCCGCCCGAGGAGCTGGTGCCCCAGTTCCCGTTGATCCGCGAGGCGACACGGGCTTTCGACATCCCCTGCGTCGAGCTTGAGGGATTCGAAGCCGACGACCTGATCGCCACCTATGCCGCCCAGGCGGCGGCCGCGGGGGCGCGGGTGACCATCGTGTCGTCCGACAAGGACCTGATGCAGCTGGTGGGCAACGGGGTCGAAATGCTCGATCCCATCAAGAACCGCCCGATCGGCGAGGCCGAGGTGGTGGAGAAGTTCGGGGTGCCGCCCGCCAAGGTGGTCCACGTCCAGGCCCTGTGCGGCGATCCCACCGACAACGTGCCCGGCGTGCCGGGTATCGGGATCAAGACCGCCGCCCAGTTGATCGGCGAGTACGGCGACCTGGAAACCCTGTTGGCCCGCGCCGCCGAGATCAAGCAGCCCAAGCGGCGGGAAACCCTGCTGGCCAACGCCGAGACGGCCCGCGTGTCGCTGCGGCTGGTCAGCCTGGACTCCGCCGTTCCCGTCCCCGAGCCATTGGCCGCCTTCGCGGTCCGGCCGCCCGATTCCGGCAAGCTGGCCCGCTTCCTGGAGGACCAGGGCTTCCGCAGCATCCTGGCCCGCGTGCAGGCCAAGCTGCCGGCCGGGCCGGCGGCCTCCGCCGCCGCCGCCCCCCCTGCCGCTGCCGCTGCCGCGCCCCGCTACGAACTGGTGCTGACCGCCGCCGAACTGGACCGTTGGATCGACGCCGCCACCACCGCCGGAACGGTGGCCATCGACACCGAGACCACCTCGCTCGACCCGCTGCGCTGCGATCTGGTGGGCGTGTCGCTGGCGGTGGAGCCCGGCCGGGCCTGCTACATCCCGCTGCGCCACCGCCCGGCCGAATCCCAGGGCTCGCTCGCCCTGGGCGGGGCGGAGGCGGCGACCGAGGCGCCGGCCCTGATCCCCTATGCCGAGGCCATCGCCCGCCTCAAGGCGCTATGCGCCGATCCGTCGGTGCTCAAGGTCGGCCACAACCTCAAATACGATATGCAGGTGCTGGGCGGCGACGACATCGCCATCGCGCCCCTCGACGACACCATGCTGATGAGCTACGTGCTGGACGGCGGCAGCCACGGCCACGGCCTGGACGAACTCAGCAAGCTGCATTTCGGCCACGACACCATCAAGTACGCCGATGTCTGCGGCAGCGGCAAGGCGCAGGTCACCTTCGACCGGGTGCCGCTGGACAAGGCGCGGGACTACGCCGCCGAAGACGCCGACATGACGTTGCGCCTCCACCTTCTGCTGCGCCGCCGCCTGCTGGCCGAGCGGATGCTGACGGTCTACGAGACGCTGGAACGCCCGCTGGTGCCGGTGGTGGTGGCGATGGAGCGCGAGGGCGTCAAGGTCGATGCCGCCCAGCTCCGCAGCCTGTCGGCCGAGTTCGGCCGCCGCATGGTGGAACTGGAGGCGGAAATCCAGAGACTGGCCGGCCGCGAGTTCAACGTCGGCTCACCGCAGCAACTGGGCAAGGTGCTGTTCGAGGACATGGGCCTGCCCGGCGGCAAGAAGACCGGCAAGAGCGGCCAGTGGGCGACCGGCGCCGATGTGCTGGAGACCCTGGCCGCCGAGGGCCACGCCCTGCCCGCCCGGGTGCTGGACTGGCGCCAGATCGCCAAGCTGAAATCCACCTACGCCGACGCCCTGGTGGCCCAGGTCAACCCCAAGACCGGGCGGGTGCACACCAGCTTCTCGCTGGCCAACACCACCACCGGCCGGTTGGCCTCCAGCGACCCCAACCTTCAGAACATCCCGGTCCGCACCGAGGAGGGGCGCAAGATCCGCCGCGCCTTCGTCGCCGAACCGGGGGCCAAGATCCTGTCGGCCGACTATTCGCAGATCGAACTGCGGCTGGTGGCCCATGTCGCCGCCATCGAGGGGTTGCGCCAGGCCTTCCGCTCGGGCGCCGACATCCACGCCATCACCGCCAGCCAGGTATTCGGCGTGCCGGTCGAGGGCATGGACCCCATGCTGCGCCGCCGCGCCAAGGCCATCAATTTCGGCATCATCTACGGCATCTCGGCCTTCGGCCTGGCCCAGCAGCTCGGCATCGCCAACGGCGAAGCCAAGGCCTATATCGACGCCTATTTCGCCCGCTATCCCGAAATCCGCACCTACATGGAGCGCACCAAGGACGAGGCCCGCGCCCAGGGCTTCGTCACCACCCTGTTCGGCCGCAAGGTGTTCACCCCCGGCATCAAGGAGAAGAACCCCGCCCAGCGGGCCTTCGCCGAACGCGCCGCCATCAACGGCCCCATCCAGGGCGGCGCCGCCGACATCATCAAGCGCGCCATGATCCGCCTGCCCGCCCAACTGGCCGAAGCGGGCTTAAGGGCGCGCATGCTGTTGCAGGTCCACGACGAGCTGGTGTTCGAAGTGCCCGAGGCCGAACTGGAGCCGACCCGCGCCCTGGTCAAGCGGGTGATGGAATCCGCCGCCAGCCTCGACGTGCCGCTGGTGGTGGACACCGGGATCGCGGACTCGTGGGACGAGGCGCATTGAGGGCGAGCCGGGCACGGTTGACGCATTCACGTTATGTATATACAATCCTCATCCTGGAGACCGTTCGGGGCCAAGCACGGAATACCGGATGAACTCGCGAATGATGGCACATGAATTTGAATGGGATGATCGTAAGAGCTTAGCCAATCTCCAGAAGCACGGGATCAGATTCGAGGATGCGGCAAGCGCATTCTCTGGCGCGATGCTCGTCCGTAAGGATGAACGGTTCGATTATGGTGAAGATCGATACCTTGCCATCGGCTTGCTGGACGGGCGGGAGATCACCATTGTTTTCACCAGCGCGGCGGGTGCATCCGTCTGATTTCCGCGCGCAGGGCACATGACCATGAGCGAAGAGCGTATCGTCAGGCGTACCCTCCAGACCCTTAAGCGGGGTGACACGGATTGGACCCGTGTCGATGCCCTCACCGACGAGGACATCGAGCGCGCCGTCGCCGAAGATCCCGACGCGGCACCGGTCATGCCGCCGGAATGGTGGGCCGAGGCCGAACTCGTGCTGCCCGAGCCCAAGGTCCCCATTTCCATCCGCCTCGACAAGGAGGTGCTGGAATGGTTCAAGGGCCAGGGGCCAGGCTATCAGTCGCGGATCAACGCGGTACTCAAGGCCTATATGAACGGCCACCGCAAGGCGGGGTGACTCACCCCGCCAGGAAGGCGGCGCCCCAGGGGCCCAGCGCCAGGTCGGCACCGTCCACGCCGTAATTCACCCCCTCGGCCGGCCGGCGGCCTTCGGGCAAAGGCAGGCGGCGCGGCGTGGCGGAGGGGTTGAACAGGCAGAGCAGGCGGTCCTCGCCGGCCATCCGTTCGAAGGCCACCAGATCGGCATCCAGATGCACGGGGATCAAGCTGCCCTCGGTCAGGGCCGGATGGGTCTTGCGCCAGCGCAGCAGGCGGCGGGCGGTGTTCAGCACGGAGGTGCCGTCTTCCTCCTGCGCCGCCACGGCCAGCGGCCGGTGGGACTCGGGGATCGGCAGCCAGGGTTCGGCAGAGGAAAAGCCCGCCCCCACACCGTCCGGCGTCCAGGGCAACGGCGTGCGGCAGCCGTCGCGGCCCTTGAAATCCGGCCAGAAGGCCAAGCCGAACGGGTCTTGCAGGCGGTCGGCCGGGATATCGGCCTCGGGCAGGCCCAGTTCGTCGCCCTGGTAGAGGCACAGGCAGCCGCGCAACGACAGCAGCAGGGCCAGCAGCAGGCGCGCCGCGTCGGCCGAGCCGTCGCCCCAGCGGCTGGCCGCCCGTTCCACGTCGTGGTTGGACAGCGCCCAGACCAGCCCGCCGCCCGGCACCTTGGCTTCGACCTCGGCGATCAGGGATTGCAGCCCATGGGCGGTGCAGGGCCGGCGCATCTGGCCCAGGGTGTAGGCGAGGTCCAGGTGGCCGGGCGCGGTATAGAGGGCGGCGCGCGCCACCGGATCGCCCACCCCGGACAACTCGGCCATGGTCACCGTGCCGGGATGGCGGTCGGTGAGCCCCCGGATGCGGGCCATGGCCGCCATCAGTTGCGGCTGGATCATGTCGTGCAGGTGGTCCTGCATGGCGAAGGGCCTGAGCGGGATCTCGGCCGGCGGCCGGGCGGGATTGTCGCGCAGGGCGGCATCGTGCAGCAGGAAATCCACCGCATCCAGGCGGAAGCCGTCCACCCCCCGGTCCAGCCAGAAGGCGCCGACCGCCATCAGGGCGTCCACCGCCGCCGGGCAGCGCCAGTTCACCGCCGGCTGGCTGGGCAGGAAATGATGCAGGTAGTATTGCCGCCGCCGCGGCTCCCAGCTCCAGGCGGCGCCGCCGAACACCGCCAGCCAGTTGTTGGGGGGCGTGCCGTCGGGGCGGGGGTCGGCCCAGACATACCAATCGGCCTTGGGATTGTCGCGCGAGGCGCGGCTTTGGACGAACCAGGGATGGCGGTCCGAGGTATGCCCCCACACCATGTCGAACAGCACCTTCAATCCCAGGTCATGGGCGCGGGCGATCAGCCGCTCGGCGTCGGCCAGATCGCCGAACAGGGGATCGATGGCGGTGTGGTCGGCGATGTCGTAGCCGAAATCCTTCATGGGCGAGCGAAAGACCGGCGACAGCCAGACCGCGTCCACCCCCAGGGCGGCGACATAGTCCAGCCGCTCGACGATCCCCGCCAGATCGCCAATGCCGTCGCCGTTCGCGTCCCGGAAGCTGCGGGGATAGATCTGGTAGATCACCGCATTCCGCCACCACGCCGCCATGCCCGCCTCCCGTCGCCTGAACGCCGGCATGATGGCCGCCGGGCGATTAGAGGGCGGTTAAGCGGCGGCGGGCTTGAGCCCGGCCTTGAACGGCGGCCCAAGGCCCGGTAGCCTGCTCAACCGTTGGGGCGGCTTGGCGAAGGCCTGCGGGACATCCCGTTTCTTGGGCCGCCGGGATCAGAAGGAGGGGCGCCATGGGCAAGTTCGGCATGGTTCTGGGAATGACGATGGCAGTCGCGGTACTGGCGGGCGGGGCCGCCGATGCGCAGAGCCTGTCCGGCATCGCTGGCCAGTTGCTGGGCGGCCAGCAGACGGGAAGCCCGCAAGCGGGAGCCTCGTCGGCGGGCGGCCAGGCCGGATCGTTGTCGGGTGCCGCCGAATCGTTGTTGGGGCAGGCCATGCCCGGCGTGTCGTCGGCCGGAACCGACAACATCGCCGGTGTGCTGAGCTACTGCGTGCAGAACAGCCTGGTTTCGAACACCGGCGCGACCTCGGTTCTGGGCAGCCTCACCGGGCGGAGCGGCATGACCTCGTCGGGGGGCTTCCTGGCCGGCCAGAACGGCAACCTGCAAACCGGCAACGGCACCATGTTCTCGCTGTCCAGCTTGACGGATCAATTGAAATCCAAGCTGTGCAGCATGGTGCTGCAACGGGCCCAGTCGCTGCTGTAGGGCCGGCCCGGACCGGCCTCCGGCCCTATCCCCGTTCCACGCAGAGGGCGATGCCCATGCCGCCGCCGATGCACAGGGTGGCAAGCCCCTTGCGCGCGTCGCGGCGACGCATCTCGTAAAGCAGGGTCACCAGCACCCGGGCACCCGACGCGCCGATGGGATGGCCCAGGGCGATGGCGCCGCCGTTGACGTTGACCTTGGCCGGGTCCCAGCCCATGGCCTTGTTGACGGCCAGCGCCTGCGCGGCGAACGCTTCGTTGGCTTCGATCAGGTCCAGATCGGCGACGGACCAGCCGGCGCGGGCCAGGGCGGCCTGCGAGGCGGGAATCGGGCCGGTGCCCATGACGGCCGGGTCGACGCCGGCCGTCGCCCATCCGGCGATGCGGGCCAGCGGAGCCAAGCCGCGCCTGGCGGCAGCCTCGGCGGACATGAGCACCAGGGCGGCGGCCCCGTCGTTGATGCCCGACGCGTTGCCGGCGGTCACCGTGCCGTCGTTGGCGAAGGCCGGCTTCAGCTTGGCCAACTGCTCCAGGGTGGTGCCGGGACGCGGATATTCGTCGGCGGACACCTGCTGGTCGCCCTTGCGGGTCCTGACGGTCACCGGCACGATCTCGTCGGCGAAGCGGCCGGCCTTTTGCGCCGCTTCGGCCTTGGCCTGGGAGCCGAGCGCGAAGGCATCCTGCTCGGCGCGCGAGATCTCCCCCCGTCGGGCGACGTTCTCGGCGGTCATGCCCATGTGGTAGCCATGGAAGGCGTCGGTCAGGCCGTCATGGAGCATGGAATCCTGCAAAGCGGCGTCGCCCATCTTCAGTCCGGCGCGCAGATGGGCGAAATGGGGGGCGTTGCTCATGCTCTCCTGACCGCCCGCGACCACGATCCCGGCGCCCCCGGCATCGCGGATCGTCTGCATCGCCATGACCACCGCCCGCAGACCCGAGCCGCAGAGCTGGTTGACCAGCAACGCCGTCGCCTGATGCGGAATGCCGGCGGCGACGGCGGCCTGGCGCGCCGCATTCTGGCCGGTGCCGGCGGTAAGGATCTGGCCCAGGACGACCTCGGACACCTCGGCGGGCACCACGCCGGCCCGCGCCAGGGCGGCGGCGATGGCATGGCTGCCCAAGGCCGAGGCCGGCAGCGGCGAGAGCGACCCGGCGAAACTTCCCACCGGCGTGCGGGCGGCGGCGACAATGACGACATCGGACATGCAAGTCTTCTCCTCTGGCAAATCGGGGGATGGCGAACCGGTGGACCGGGTCAGGCCGGCACCGCCGGCCGGGCCGGGGTCAGGGGCATGGTCGGCACAAGGTCGGGAACGATCAGGTCGGCCTCGGTGGCGTCGACGACCTGACGCACGGTGACGCCGGGGGCGACCTCCCGCAGCACCAGCCCCTCGTCGGCGGGCTCGATGACCGCCAATTCCGTCACCACCAGGGCGACGCGGCGGACGGAGGTCAGCGGCAGGGTGCAGCGTTTGAGAATCTTGGGCTGGCCCTTGGCGGTGTGGGTCATGGCGACGATCACGCGCCGGGCTCCGCAGACCAGATCCATGGCCCCGCCCATGCCCGGAACCATCTTGCCGGGCACCATCCAGTTGGCCAGGCGGCCCAGCTCGTCCACCTGAAGGCCCCCCAGCACGGTGACATCCAGGTGGCCGCCGCGGATCAGGCCGAACGAGGTGCAGCTGTCGAAGGCCGCCGCCCCGGGCATGGCGCCGATGAAGCCTCCGCCCGCATCGGTGAGGGACTCGTCCTCCAGCCCGGCACCGGGAACCGGCGCCATGCCGATGATGCCGTTTTCCGACTGGAAATGGATGCTGATGCCCGGCGAAACGTAGCGGGCGACGGTGGTGGGCAGGCCGATCCCCAGATTGACGAGGTCGCCATCCCGCAGTTCCAGCGCCACCCGCTTGGCGATGATGGTCTTATCGTCCATGGCAAAGCCCCTTCTCGATGAAATGATTGACCAGCACATGCGGGGTCACCACCTCGTCGGGCGGGATGACGCCGATGGGAACCACCTCGCCCGGTTCGGCGATGACGACGTCGCCCGCCATCGCCATGATCGGGTTGAAGTTCCGGGCGGTCAGCGAATAGTCCAGATTGCCGCCGTAATCGGCGCGGCGGCAGCCCACCAGGGCGAAATCGGCGCCGACCGGCCTTTCCAGCAGGAAGGTCCGGCCGTCGACCTCCACCGCCTGCTTGCCTTCGGCAACCGCAGTGCCAACCCCGGTCGGAGTCAGCACGCCGCCCAGTCCGTGGCCGTGGGCGCGGATGCGCTCGGCCAGGGTGCCCTGGGGCACCAGTTCCACCTCCAGCTCGCCGGCGATCATCTGCCGCTGGGTCTCGGGATTGGTGCCGATATGGGTGACGATCAGCCGGCGAACCGCCTTGGCGTCGATCAACTGGCCAATTCCGATGCCGGGGCGCGCGGTGTCGTTGGCGATTACGGTCAGCGACTTCCGCCCTTGGCGCACCAGTTGCTCGATGATGCGGTGGGGGGAGCCGACGCCCATGAAGCCACCGATCAGCAGCGAGGCACCATCGGGAACCATCTCGGCGGCCTTAGCGGCGGATAATGCTTTGCTCATATGCACTCCCTTGGGGAGAGGTTGGGAGGTACCGTCAGCGTGCCAGCCAGCCGCCGTCCACCGGCAGGGCGGCGCCGGTGATGTTGGCGGCGGCATCGGAGGCGAGGAACGAAGCCAGCGCCCCCAACTGCTCGACGGTGGTGAAGCGGGCGGTGGGCTGCTTTTCGGCCAGCAGGTCGCGTTCGGCCTGGTCCAGCGGAATGTTGCCGGCCGCGGCCCGAGCGGCGACCTGGGCCTGGACCAGCGGCGTCAGCACCCAGCCGGGGCAGATGGCGTTGCAGGTGATGGCGGTTTCGGCGTTTTCCAGCGCCACCACCTTGGTCAGGCCGACGATCCCGTGCTTGGCGGCGACATAGGCCGCCTTGTTGACCGAGGCCACAAGGCCATGCACCGAGGCGATGTTGATCACCCGCCCCCACCCGCGCGCCTTCATGCCGGGCAGGACCCGGCGAATGGTGTGGAAGGCCGAGGACAGGTTGACGGCGATCACCGCGTCCCAGCGCTCGACCGGAAACGCCTCGACCGGCGCGACGTGCTGGATGCCGGCGTTGTTCACCAGGATGTCGACGCCGCCCATCCGCGCTTCGGCATCGGCCACCAGATCCTCGCACTGGCCGGCCTGCGACAGGTCGGCGCCGTTATAGAACACCTCGCCGCCGTAATCCCGGGCAAGGCCCGTGCGCAATTGGTCGATGGCGCCGGGCTCGCCGAAGCCGTTGAGCATGACGGAAGCGCCCTGAGCAGCCAGGGCGCGGGCGATGCCCAGCCCGATGCCGCTGGTCGAGCCGGTCACCACGGCCCTACGTCCTTTGAGCATGACTTTCCTCACAGATAGCGGCGCGGAGCACACGGCTCCGCGCCGGGAGTTGACGACCGGGAACGCCGGTCGCAGGGGCTGGGTCGGGGATCACACCAGCCCGGTGGCGTAATAGACGCCGATGACCACGAACACCGCCAAAGTCTTGATGCAGGTGACGGCGAAGATGTCCCGGTACGCCTGGACGTGGGTCAGCCCCGTCACCGCCAGCAGGGTGATGACGGCGCCGTTATGCGGCAGGGTGTCCATGCCGCCGCTGGCCATCGCCGCGACGCGGTGCAGAACCTCCAGCGGGATGCCCGCCGCCTTGGCGGCCGCGATGAACTGGTTGGCCATGGCGGCCAGGGCGATGCTCATCCCGCCCGAGGCCGAACCGGTGACGCCGGCCAGGGCGGTGACCGTCAGGGCTTCGTTGACCAGGGGGTTGGGAATGGCCTTCAGGGCATCCTTGATGACCAGGAATCCCGGCAGGGCGGCGATCACCGAGCCGAACCCGTATTCCGAGGCAGTGTTGATCGCGGCCAGCAGCGACCCGGCCACCGCCGCCTTGCTGCCGTCGGCGAACTTGTGGCGCAGCGTCTTCCACGAGAAGGCCATCACCGTCAGGATGCCCAGCAGCAGGGCGCATTCCACCGACCAGATGGCCAGGAACTTCGACACCTGCTGGACCACCGGCTTGCCGCCCGGGGCCAGCACCACCTCGCTGGTGGTGCCCCAGAGCCACGGGCCGATCCGCTGGGTGAAGGCCAGATTGGCGACGCCCACCACGAGCAGCGGGGAAATCGCCACCAGCGGATGGATCCGGACCTTGTGGCTGGGCGTCTCGGGCTCATGGATATGGCCGGTGCCGTAGCCCTCGCCTGCGGCTTGCGCGGCGCGGCGGCGGGAATTGAGGTAAAGCAGGCCAACCACCAGGATGAACAGGCCGCCGATGGTGCCGAGGGTGGGAGCGGCCATGCCGGTGGTCTTGAAGAAAGTGGTGGGAATGATGTTCTGGATCTGCGGGGTGCCCGGCAGGCTGTCCATGGTGAAGGTGAAAGCCCCCAGCGCGATGGTGCCGGGGATCAGGCGCTTGGGAATGTCGCCCTGGCGGAACATCTCGGCGGCGAAGGGATAGACCGCGAACACCACCACGAAGAGCGAGACGCCGCCATAGGTCAGCAGCGCGCCGACCAGGACGATGGACAGGATGGCGCGCTCGCGCCCCACCAGCCCGATCACCGCCGAGACGATGGCGCGGGCAAAACCCGACAGTTCGATGACCTTGCCGAACAGGGCCCCCAGCATGAAGACCGGGAAATAGTTCTTCACGAAGCCGACCATGCTCTCCATGAACAGGCCGCTGTAGATCGGCAGCACGGCACTGGGGTCGGTCAGCAGCACCGCCGCCAGAGCGGCGAGCGGCGCGAACAGGATTACGCTGTAGCCGCGATAGGCGACGAACATCAGGAAGACCAGCGCCCCGATGCAAATCAGAAAACTCATCCGTTTTCCTCCACTTGTGCGGCCTCTCCGGAGGTCGCCCTGAGACGTGACGGGGCAGAGGGAGAGACAATCCGCTTGTTAGCGGCGCCCTAGAGGCAAGGCCCATGCCAACCGCGCAAAGCGGCAGATTTCCTGGATGATTTTGAAATGACACGGGCTCTGCCCGGCCTTCTGTCCGGGATTCAGGACAGGCTCGCGGCCGCCTTTTCCCCAACCATTTGATTTGATTAGGATTGAAGCTGTCCGGAAAACTGGACACTATCGGGCCATGGCGGCCGGACCAACCGGCCGCCGGAAGCCGGGAGGGGAGCGCGCATGCCCAAGCCGATGAAATCCGAGGAGATCCGGCGGCACGCCGTCGAATCCCTGTTCGACGACCTGGCCGCCTCCTGCGAAGGCGTCCTGGCGGTCGACCGCGACGCGCGGATCGTGTGGATCGACGACAAGTACCAGGCCCTGCTGGGGCTGGAGGGCGAGGTGATCGGCCGGGTGGTCGAGGAGGTCATCCCCAACAGCCTGATGCGCCAGGTGGTGCAGACCGGCGAGCCGCGGCTCCTCGATATCATGGAATTTTCCGGGCGGTGGTTCGTGGTCATCCGCCTGCCGTTCCGGGACGGCGAGGGACAGGTGCAGGGCGCCATCGGCTTCGTGCTGTACGACAAGGCCGAATACCTGAAGCCGCTATTCGCGAAATTCTCGAAACTCCAGGAAGACCTCAAGCGCACGCGCAAGGAACTGGCGGGCGAGCGGCGCGCCAAATACACCTTTTCCCAGTTCCTCGGGAACAGCGAGGTCGTCCGCGAGGTGAAGCGGCTGGCCCGCCGCGCCGCCCAGATGGACAGCACGGTGCTGCTGCTGGGCGAAACCGGCACCGGCAAGGAACTGCTGGCCCACGCCATCCACGCCGCCAGCAC
>JAKAFA010000337.1 GCA_021818185.1 Pseudomonadota bacterium
TCCGATCTTTCCTGAAGACGCTGTAACAGGGGGAATTTCCATGTTCGACCTTTCCGGCAAGACCGCGCTGGTCACCGGCGCCTCGGGCGGCATCGGCCAGGCCATCGCCGTGGCGCTGCACGCCCAGGGGGCCACCGTCGCCATCCACGGCACCCGCCGCCCCGCCCTGGACGAGTTGGCCGCCCGGCTGGGCGGGCGCGTCCAGGTGCTGACCGCCGATCTGGGCCAGCCCGCCGATGTCGAACGCCTGGCCAAGGAGGCCGAGTCGGCGCTGGGCGGGGTGCCCGACATCCTGGTCAACAATGCCGGCATCACCCGCGACGGCCTGATCCTGCGCATGAAGGACGAGGATTGGGCCGCGGTGCTCGACGTCAACCTGACGGCCACCTTCCGCCTGTGCCGCGCCGCAGTGAAGGGCATGATGAAGCGCCGGTCGGGCCGGATCGTCAACATCACCTCGGTGGTGGGGGTCACCGGCAATCCCGGCCAGGTGAACTATTGCGCGTCCAAGGCCGGCATGATCGGCTTCTCCAAGGCGCTGGCCCAGGAAGTCGCCAGCCGCGGCATCACCGTCAACTGCATCGCGCCGGGATTCATCGCTTCGGCGATGACCGACGCGCTCAACGCCGACCAGAAGGACCGTATCCTGGCCGCCATCCCGCTGGGCCGCATGGGCGTGCCCGAGGAGATCGCCGCGGCCACCGTCTACCTGGCCAGCGACCAGGCGGCTTACGTCACCGGCCAGACGTTGCATGTCAACGGCGGCATGGCGATGCCCTAGGGCGGCCCGAGTTCCGGTGCTGGTCAAGCCCGGAAAAGTGTGTTACCAACGGCCCGACTTTCCGCTGGGCGGCGGCGATTCCCGGGAGGAAGCGCTGCCGCGTGGAATAGCGGGTTCATCCATCAAGCCAGAGACTTTCGAGGGATCAATTCAATGAGCGACGTCGCCGAGCGGGTTAAGAAGATTGTCGTCGAGCACCTGGGCGTCGAGGAGTCCAAGGTGACCGAGAACGCCAGCTTCATCGACGACCTGGGCGCGGACAGCCTCGACACGGTCGAGCTGGTCATGGCGTTCGAAGAAGAGTTCGGCTGCGAGATTCCCGACGACGCGGCGGAGAAGATCCTGACCGTCAAGGACGCGATCGACTTCATCACCAAGCACTCCTAAGCGATCGTCGGGGCGCCGTTTGGGAACGGGCGGCGCCCTTCGTTCGGGCATTTTACGGATACCTTCATGAGACGTGTCGTCGTCACCGGCCTCGGTCTGATCACGCCGCTGGGTAGCGGGGTGGGCACCAACTGGCAGCGTCTGACCAATTCCCATTCGGGGCTGCGCCGCATCGAGCATTTCGACGTGGCCGATCTGCCGGCCAAGATTGCCGGCGTGGTGCCGCGCGGCACCGCCGAGGGTGAATTCGACCCCGACAAGGTGTGTTCCGCCAAGGACCGCCGCCGGATGGACGATTTCATCCTGTTCGGCCTGGGTGCCGCCATGGAGGCGGTGGCCGATGCCGGCTGGACGCCCGAGGACGAGGAAAGCCGCGAACGCACCGGCGTGATGATCGGCTCGGGTATCGGCGGACTGCCCGGACTGGCCGACGGCGCCGTCACCCTGAAGGAGTCGGGGCCGCGCAAGATCAGCCCGTTCTTCATCCCCGCCTGCCTGATCAACCTGGTGTCGGGCCACGTGTCCATCCGGTTCGGCTTCAAGGGGCCGAACCATTCGGTGGTCACCGCCTGCGCCACCGGCGCGCACGCCATCGGCGATGCCGCCCGCCTGATCATGCTGGACGATGCCGACGTAATGGTCGCCGGCGGGGCCGAGGCGGCGATCTGCCCCCTGGGCCTGGCCGGCTTCGCGGCAGCCCGTGCCCTGTCCACCGGTTTCAACGATACCCCGACCAAGGGCTCGCGCCCCTGGGACAAGGATCGCGACGGCTTCGTCATGGGCGAAGGTGCCGGCGTGGTGGTACTGGAGGAGTTGGAGCACGCCCGCAAGCGCGGCGCCAAGATCTACGGCGAAATCATCGGCTACGGCATGTCGGGCGACGCCCACCACATCACCGCCCCGGCCGAAGACGGCAACGGCGGCTTCCGGGCGATGAAGGCGGCCCTCAAGCGGGCGGGCCTGGGACCCGAGGCCATCGACTACATCAACGCCCATGGCACATCGACACCGCTCGGCGACGAGATCGAGCTGAACGCCGTCAAGCGGCTGTTCGGCGAGCATGCCTACAAGCTGTCCATGAGCTCCACCAAGTCGGCTATCGGCCACCTGCTGGGCGCGGCCGGCGCGGTCGAGGCCATCTATTCGCTGCTGGCCATCGCCAACGGCGTGGTGCCGCCCACCCTCAACCTGGACAGCCCATCGGAAAGCTGCGACCTGGATCTGGTGCCCCACACCGCCAAGGAGCGCACGGTGCGCATCGCCATGTCCAATTCCTTCGGCTTTGGCGGAACCAACGCGTCGTTGATCTTCGCCGCGGCACCGTGATAACCGGATTTGCGGATCGAAGCCCCCCGGCGCATCTGCGCCGGGGGGCTTCTGCGTTCCAGGTCTAGGAATTAGGAAACGAGGATGCCGCGCAAGGTTGTGCTGTTGCTGCTCGCCGGGCTGCTGTTCGTCCTGGCCGGTCTGGGGCTGGCGGGCTATCGCCGCTACATCGCTCCCGGCCCCCTTGCCGAGGCGGCCACCGTCGTCATTCCCCGGGGTTCGGGGACCGAGGCCATCGCCCGCCATCTGGCGGCGGCCGGAGTAGTCGCCGACCGCTGGGTGCTGCCGCTGGCCGCCAAGCTGACCGGCGCCCGGCCCATGGCCGGCGAATACCTGTTCCCCGCCCATGTCAGCCCCCAGGAGGCGCTGGCCCAGATGGTCGCGGGCCGCACCGTCGTCCACAAGCTGACCGTCGCCGAGGGCCTGACCGTCCGCCGGGTGCTGGACTTGGTGCGGGAGGCCGACTACCTGGCCGGCGCGGTAACCGTGAAGCCGGCGGAAGGCTCCCTGCTGCCCGAGACCTGGCACCTGTCGCGCGACGACCTGCGCGACGATGTCGTCGCCCGCATGGAGCGCGCCATGCGGCAGAC
>JAKAFA010000089.1 GCA_021818185.1 Pseudomonadota bacterium
GGAAAGGCCAGCGCGATGAGCGACACCGCAGCGCCGCCCGCCGCCGGGCGCAGCCAGGCCGGCAGCGGCAGGCGGCGGAACGAAACCTCGAGAATGGCGACCAGCCGCATGGTGCCCACCGCCAGCGGCGCCGCCGCCACCCCCAGCACCGCGAAGACCGCGTACAGCCAGTCGGGCACGCCGATGGCCATGTGGACGTGGAAAATGGGCTCAATGCGGACCAAGGCGCGCACCACCAGGCTTCCGGCCATGCTTGCCACCGCGATCTGGGCCAGGGTGGCGGCGTTGTAGCTGCCCAGTACCAGTTCGAAGGCATAGAAGGCGCCGGCCAGCGGCGCGTTGAAAGCGGCGGAGATGGCCGCCGCCGCCCCGGCGCCCACGAAGATGCGCAGGTCGCGCCGGCGTAGGCGCACCACCTGGCCGAAGCGCGACAACAGCCCCGATCCCATCTGGCTGTAGGCCGCCTCCATCCCCACCGAGGCGCCCGCCGCATTGGAAATCACCGTGGTCAGCGCCAGGCGGGCACTGTCGAGCAGCGACATCTGCCCGCCGCGCATGGCGTTGGCTTCGATGGGGTCGACGATCTCACGCCTGCGCCAGCGGCCGACGGCGATCCGGAACAAGCCCAGCCCCAGCCCGCCCAGCGGCGGCACGGTCAGCACGCTGAACCGCGCCAGACCGATGCCGGCACTGAGGCGGCGGCCGGGAGCCAGGTGGAACGCCGCGGCATGCAGCAGCCCGACCAGTTCGTGCAGCGCCACCACCACCAGGCCGATCCCCGCACCCAGCACCGCGCACAGGAAGATCAGCCAGGGGCCGCTGTTGCGCAGATTGCGCCGGGTAAAGACATTGCCCGCTTGCCACCAGCGGGAGGGCTTCCAGGTCACCTGCATCCACCACCTTCGGGTCGAACCGCCAGTTGCCGGCGCTGCCGCCCCATGGATCTCAAGATATGCCCCCGGCGAGGGGCTGAAAGGTGGATCACGGAAACGGCAGGACGAAGGCCAGGGGGATCAGGTCCTTCGCCGCCCCGCTTCGCCGGTTTCCCCGGAAGGCGAAGTGAGCCCTTCGGGCGGTTGCAGCGCGGCCGGCGCACCCTAGATACTTTTTGTCGTCCAGGCCACCCACCATTTTGCCCTTCCGCTGCCGGGGAGCGCTTGCCATGGCCAAGAAGCCGCACGTCGCCGACACCGTCATCTCCGCCGCCTTCGATCTGGCGGCCGAACGGGGTTGGCGCTCGCTGTCCCTCGCCGACATCGCCGAGCGGGCCGGCGTGCCGCTCGCCGAGCTGGTCGAACGGTTCCCCACCAAGGCGCGAGTGCTCGCCGCCTATGTCGACGGCATCGATTCCCGCATGCTGGCCGGCAGCTACGATCCCCGCGAGACGGCCCGCGACCGGCTGTTCGACGTGGTGATGCGCCGCTTCGAGGCGATGGCCCCCGACCGGAGGGCGCTGGGCGCCATCCTGCGCGACAGCGGCGACGACCCCGTCTTGCTGCTCTGCGGTCTGCGCCGCTTCCTACGGTCGATGGCGCTGACCCTGGAAGCGGCCGGCCTGTCCTCGTCGGGCCTGGGGGGATTGGTGCGGCTGAAGGGCCTGGTAGCCGTCTACCTGTCCACCCTGCGCACCTTCCTCGATGACGACACCGCCGACCTGACCCGCACCATGGCGGCCCTGGACAAGGCGCTGCTGCGGGCCGAGGGGCTGGCCTCGCTGCTCTGGGGCCGGGGCCCGGCTCCCCGTCCGCACCCCCCGGAGCAATCCGCCGAACGGGGTGCCTGACTCCCGCGCGGTAATACCAAAGCGAGAGATTGACGGACTACTCCAACCGGCGTATCTTTGCTGCACCGCAACAAACCTCCGGGTTGGAGACCACCATGGCCAGCAAACAGCAGGGCGATATCTTCCCTGATTTCGACATCAGCAAGTTCCTGGGCGACTTCAAGGTCCCGGGCATCGACATTGATTCGGTGGTTTCCAGCCAGCGCAAGAACATCGAGGCGCTGACCCAGGCCAATCGCGTCGCCTACGAAGGCTTCCAGGCCGTGGTGAAGCGCCAGGCGGAAATCCTGCGCCAGACCATGGACGAGGTTTCCCGCGCCGCCCGCGACATCGCCGAGCCCGGCACCGCCCAGGACAAGGCCGCCAAGCAGGCCGACATGGCCAAGGACGCCTTCGAGCGCGCCCTGTCCAACGCCCGCGAGCTGGCCGAAATGATCGCCAAGTCCAACACCGAGGCGTTCGATCTGCTCAACAAGCGCTTCACCCAGACGCTGGAAGAACTGCGCGACACCTTCGCCAAGCCGGTGAAGAAGTAGGCCGGTCGATCCGACACCCCCGCTGCCGCCCCCGGGGGACGGCGGCGGGAGGTTCCTGCCGTTGTCCCTCCCCCGGCCGTGCCGCCTGCTGACAGGGCGCGCGGATTGGGGTATTCCTGCGCCCATGGCTGCGTCCCCGACCCTTCTGGGCGACATTCCGGTGGGCAACTGGATCGACCGGTTCGTTCCCGCCGCCTTGCGCCCGTATCTGCGCCTGATGCGCCTTGACCGGCCTATCGGCACTTGGCTGCTGCTGCTGCCCGGCTGGTGGAGCCTGGCCCTGGCGGCCCACGGCTGGCCGTCGCCGGTTCAGTTCGCGCTGTTCGGCATCGGCGCGGTGGTGATGCGCGGCGCCGGCTGCACCGTCAACGACATCGCCGATCACCGGTTCGACGCCCAGGTGGCGCGCACCGCGGCCCGGCCCATCCCTTCGGGTGCCGTCAGCCTGCGGCAGGCCGCCGCCTTCCTGGTCCTGCAACTGGCGCTGGGCCTGGCGGTGCTGCTGTGCTTCAACCGCTTCGCCGTCGGGGTGGGGGTGGCGTCGCTGCTGCTGGTCTTCCCCTATCCGCTGATGAAACGCATCACCTATTGGCCACAGGCCTGGCTGGGCCTGACCTTCAACTGGGGGGCGCTGCTGGGCTGGGCGACGGTAACCGGCGGGCTGGCCGCACCGGCGGTGGTGCTGTATGTCGCCGGCCTGTTCTGGACGCTGGGCTACGACACCATCTACGCCCACCAGGACAAGGAGGACGATATCCTGGTCGGCGTAAAGTCCAGCGCCCTGGCGCTGGGAGACGCAACGCCGCGCTGGCTGCGGATCTTCTACAGCCTGGCGCTGACCTTGATCGCCACGGCCGGGGCGCTGGCCGACCTGGACTGGCCCTTCTACCTGCTGCTGACGGCGGCCGGCGCCCACTTGGCGTGGCAGGCGGCCGGTGTCGACATCGACGACTCGGCCGATTGCCTGGCCAAGTTCAAATCCAATCGCGTCTTCGGCTGGATCGTGCTGGCCGCGATCATCGCCGGGAGAGTGCTGTGACCGACCCCGCCGCCTTCATTCGCGCCAACACCCAGGTGTCCCACGCGCCGGCCTGCCCCGAGGTGGCGCTGTGGCTGGCCAGCGAGGTGACGCCACTGTGGGAGGCCACCGAGGCGGCGTTGCAGCAGGCCAACGTGCCGCCGCCCTATTGGGCCTTCTGCTGGGCCGGCGGCCAGGCCCTGACCCGCTACGTGCTGGACCACCCCGAACTGGTGGCCGGCCGGCGGGTGCTGGATTTCGCCGCCGGCTGCGGCGCGTCGGCCGTCGCCGCGGCGCGCTGCGGCGCCGCGCGGGTGGAGGCGGCCGAGATCGATACCTTCGCCGCCGCCGCCATCCGCCTCAACGCCGAACTCAACGACGTGGCCGTCGAGGTATGCTGCGACGATCTGGTCGGCGCGCCCTGCCGCTGGGACGTGGTGGTGGCCGGCGACGTCTGCTACGAGCGGCCGATGACCGAATACATTTGGCCATGGCTGAAGCGGCTGGCCGCCGACGGCGCCATGGTGCTGATGGCCGATCCCGGGCGGGCCTACCTGCCGAAATTCGGCCTGCTTGAGGTGGCGCGCCATACCGTCGCCACGTCGCTGGACCTGGAGGACCGCACCAGCCGCGACGTGGCGGTCTATCGCATCGTAGGCTAACCCTGGCCGGAGGGCAGATGATGTCGACCTTGGTCATCGAACAGATTCCCGTCCTTGCCGACAATTACATCTATGTGGCCCACGACCCGGCCAGCGGCGCCACCGCCGCCGTCGATCCCGCCGCGGCCGAGCCGGTGCTGGCCGCCCTCCAGCGCCACGGCTGGCGGCTCAGCCACATCCTCAACACCCACCACCACGGCGACCATACCGGCGGCAACCTGGACCTGAAGCGGGCTACCGGCTGCCAAGTGGTGGGCGCGCGCCGCGACGCCGCCCGCATCCCCGGCATCGACGTCGAGATCGGCGAAGGCGACAACTTCCTGCTGGGCCACGCCGCCGCCATGGTGCTGGAGACCCCCGGCCATACCAGCGGCCATATCGCCTTCTGGTTTCCCGACAGTCTGGCGCTGTTCTGCGGCGACACCCTGTTTTCCCTGGGCTGCGGCCGGCTGTTCGAAGGCAGCGCCGCCGAGATGTGGGCCAGCCTGGCCAAGCTGCGCGCCCTGCCCGCCGAGACCAGGGTCTATTGCGCCCACGAATACACCGCCGCCAATGGCCGCTTCGCCCGGCTGGTGGAGCGCGACAACCCGGCGCTCGCCGCCCGCCTCGATCAGGTCAACCGCCTGACGGCGGCCGGCCGGCCGACCGTCCCCTCGACCCTGGGGGAGGAACGCGCCGCCAATCCCTTCCTGCGCGCCGACATCCCCGCCGTCGCCCGCGCCGTCGGCAGGGAGGCAGGCGCCGACCCCGCCGAGGTGTTCGGCGAGTTGCGGCGGCGCAAGGACGTTTTCTGACATCTTCCCCCATTCCGGAAGCCCAAGGAGCAAATGATGAAGCTTCGCATGTCCACCACCTCGCCCTTCGCGCGCAAGGTCCGCATGGTCGCCATCGAGGCCGGACTCGACAACCGCATCGAGCTGGTCCCCACCTTGCCCTGGGCCGCCGACACCGACCTGCCGGCCGACAACCCGCTGTGCAAGGTGCCGGTGCTGATCACCGATGGCGGCGAGGCGCTGTACGATTCGCCGGTGATCTGCGAGTACCTGGATTCCCTGCACGGCGGACGCAAGCTGATCCCGCCGACGGGCGGCGAGCGGTGGCGCCATCTCCGCCTGCAGGCCTTGGCCGACGGCATCACCGAGGCGGCGGTGGCGGTGCGGGTGGAAACAGTCATGCGTCCCGAAGACAAGCGCTGGCCCAACTGGAGCGAGCGCCAGGTTACGGCAGTGGCCCGCGGGCTGGACGCGCTGGAGCGGGAATGCGCCGACTGGGGCGATGAATTCCTGATCGGTCAGTTGAGCGCGGTCTGCGCCATCGCCTATGTCGCCTTCCGGGCGGTGGTGGACTGGCGGGCCGGCCGGCCGGCGCTGGCGGCATGGTACGATTCGGTGGCCGCGCGTCCCTCGGTGGCCGCCACCGTGCCACACGAATAGGAGACCCGGATGATCCGCCGCCTTGCCGTCCTCGCCTGCCTCTTCACCCTCGCGGCCTGCGCCCCCGAGGATCAGATCGACCGGCTCCAGCCCCTCGGCTACCTGACCAGCGCGCCGCAACGGGTGGCCCAGGCCGATTGGAGCCGTCCCGATACCGTGACCGTCACCCTGTCCAATTACGCCTTCACGCCCGATCATCTGGTATTCCACCGCGACCACCCGACGCGGCTGATCCTGCGGAATGTCGGCGACACCACCCACACCTTCGTTTCCCCCGGCTTCTTCAAGACCATCGCGGTCAAGCAGGTCGTGACACCGGCGGGAGTGGAGAACGGGTCCTGGGTGGAATCGGTGGCGGTCCCGAAGGGGCAGACCAAGGAATTGTGGTTCATCCCCGCCGAATATGGCTCGTGGGGCTATGAATGCACGGTGCCCTTCCATGCGGCCATGGGGATGACCGGCGTGGTAGATGTGGCGCCGTGACGGCGCGGAATGGGAACGGCAGGCCCGCAGTCACTTGACGTAGAGCAGGCCGTTCTTCCATTCGGTCAAGGGCGTCACCCACGGCGCCATGGAATCCCCCGCCCGCCCCCGGCCGGGCCGCATCGGCTTGCCGTAGAGGTAGCCCTGGGCATAGCGGACCTTCAGCAGCTTGAGGAAGTTGGCGATTTCCGCGCTTTCGACGTATTCGGCGATGGTGTGAACGCCGAGATCGGCGCACAGGCCGACGATGGAGCGGATGAAGGCGGCCGATTGCGGGTTTTCCAGGCAGTCGCGGATGTAGCAGCCGTCGATCTTGACGTGGTCGACCTTGAGCGCCCGCAGATAGTGGAACGCCGCGGCCCCCGCCCCGAAATCGTCGAGGCAGATTTCGAAGCCCAGGCTGCGGATTTCCTGCAACACCGCATCAACCGCGGCGAGATCGCGGATCTCCGCCGATTCGGTAACCTCGAACAGCAGGCGGCCGCGAAGTTCGGCCGCATGTTGGGCCAGCAATCCCCGCAGGCGGGCCGTCACCCGCGGGTCGGACAGCGACCGCCCCGACAGGTTGACGGCGAAACGCAACGCCGGATGAAGCATCGGGACCGCCCGCATGGCCTCGATCACCCGCCCGGCCACCGCCAGGTCCAACTCGCCGGCCAGGCCGGTGTCTTCGGCGAACACCACCGTGTCATAGGGTGATTTCTCGCCGACACCGTCGAAGCGGATCAGGCATTCGTAGTGGTGGACCACCCGCGTCCACAGATCGACGATCGGCTGGTAGAGGATGTCGAACCGGCCCTCGGCGATGACGGCCCGCACCGCCTTCATTTCCCGCACCGTCGCCGAAAGCCGGGGCTGAAGGCCGGCGGTGAAGGCTTCCATGCCGCCGCCCGCCTCGGCACCGCGGGTGAAGGCATTGAGCGCGTAGGCCAGGACGTTGGGGATGTCGTCGATGGGAACGTCGGCAACGTCCAGCACCAGGGTCGCCGCCTTCGGAATGATGGCGGCGGATGGCGCCACCTCGGCCGCGACGTCCTTGACCGCCTGCTCGATGCGGCCGGCATCCACCGTTTGGCCGTGGATGATGCCGTAGCGGTCGGCGGCCAGTTGCCCGGCGGCGTCGCCTCCCGCCGACAGCGCCCGCAGGCGCCGCCCCAGGGCGACGGCGAATCGCTCCGCCGCTTCCGGCCCCTGTTCGGCGCGGATGCGTTCAACCTCGGGCAGTTCCAGCAGGGTCAGGTGATAGGGCTCGTCGGGCGAGGCGTTGCGCAGCAATTCGTCGGCGGCGGCACGGAAGCCCTCGCCGTCCAGCAGGCCGCTTTGCGCCAGCCGGTGTCCATGGTGCGGCCGCGGCCGGCAATGGGTCAACACCACCAGCAGATGGCCGGGCTCCTGCGGATGGCGGTAGCCTGACAGTTCGACGGCCACCGCCTGGCCCTCGTCGTGCCGCGCCGTCACCACCACGCCGCGCACCCGCGCCCCGCCGGCCATGGCGGCCAGGGCGTGGTCCACCTCGCCCGCCGCCTCGGGAGTGAACTGACCGGCGAAGGGCCGCCCCGTCAGCTTGCGGGCCGGCCGGCCCAGCAGCGACATGGCCGCGCCCACCGCGAAGGTGATGCGGCGGTCGGCGTCCAGTTCGAACAGCATGTCGGCGACCGCGAACGCGAAGGCGACATACAGGTCGTTTTGCTTTTTGAGGTCGGCGGGCTGGCCCATGGACTCCTCGAAGTGGGGGCCTGTGACGCCTTGTCGAGGCTAGCAGCATCGCTCTGTGCGTGGCAAGGAAGCCTGACGGCTTGCATTCAGGGCCGCCTGCGGCTATAAGCGTCGCTTCCTCGGACGGGCTGGGCCTGTAAGGGCATGCCTTGCCGTCCGCTTTCGCTCGACATCGAACTCCAAGGAAAGCGAAAATGCCCAAGCTCAAGACGAAGAGCTCCGCCAAGAAGCGGTTCAAGCTCAGCGCGACCGGCAAGGTCAAGGGCAACGTGGCCTACAAGCGCCACTGCCTGTCCCAGAAGCCGCAGGACATGAAGCGCAAGGCCCGTGGCACGTTCATCCTGTTCAAGGGTGATGCCGACAAGGTCAAGAAGCACTACCTGCCCAACGGAGACTAAGCCATGGCTCGCGTCAAGCGGGGCGTCACCACGCACGCCCGCCACAAGAAGATCCTCAAGCTGGCCAAGGGCTACCGCGGCCGCGCCAGCACCTGTTTCCGCGTCGCCATCGAAAAGGTGGAAAAGGCGCTGCGCTATGCCTATCGCGACCGCCGGGCGCGCAAGCGGAATTTCCGCGCCCTGTGGATCCAGCGCATCAATGCCGGCGCGCGGATGAACGGCATGACCTATTCGCGCTTCATGGACGGCCTGAAGAAGGCGGGCATCACCCTCGACCGCAAGGTGCTGTCGGATATCGCCGCGCGCGAGCCCGAAGCCTTCGCGTCGCTGGTGGCCAAGGCCCAGGCGGCCCTCCAGTAAGGCTTTTGCCTAAGCCGGTTTTCGTGGAGGGGGTCGCCCGCAAGGTGCGGCCCCTTTTCGCGTCATGGGAGATGATCCGATGGAAGAACTCGAGACGATCCGCGCCCGCGCGCTGGAGGCCGTAGCCGCCGCCGCCAGCCTGGAGGCGCTGGAGGCCGCCCGCGTCGCCGCCCTGGGTAAGAAGGGCAGCATCTCCGGGCTGATGGGCCGGCTGGGCGCCATGGGTCCCGAGGAGCGCAAGGCGGCTGGCGCGCTTCTCAATGCCGTCAAGGACGAGGTCGCCGCGGCCATCGCCGCCGCCAAGGCCGGCCTGGAAGCCAAGGCGCTGGACGAGCGTCTGGCCCGTGAACGGGTCGACGTCACCCTGCCCGTCCGGCCCGCGCGCCAGGGCCGCATCCATCCCATCGCCCAGGTGATGGACGAGATCACCGCCATCTTCGCCCAGATGGGCTTCGCCGTGGCCGAAGGTCCCGACATCGAGGACGACTTCCACAATTTCACCGCGCTGAACATCCCGGCCGAGCACCCCGCCCGGCAGATGCACGACACCTTCTATTTCGGCGAGCGGGCCGATGGCGGCCGCCACCTGCTGCGCACCCACACCTCGCCGGTGCAGATCCGCACCATGCTGTCGCAGCAGCCCCCCATCCGCATTATCGCGCCGGGCCGCACCTACCGCTGCGATTCCGACATGACCCACACCCCGATGTTCCATCAGGTCGAGGGGCTGGTCATCGACGAGCACACCCATATGGGCCACCTGAAGGGCTGCCTGACCGAATTCGTCCGCACCTTCTTCGAGGTGGACGAGGTGCCGGTGCGCTTCCGCCCCAGCTTCTTCCCCTTCACCGAGCCCTCCGCCGAGGTGGATATCGGCTGCTCGCGCGAGGGCGGCGAGCTGAAGATCGGGCCGGGCAAGGGCTGGCTGGAGATCCTGGGCTGCGGCATGGTCCATCCCAACGTGCTCAGGGCCTGCGGCATCGACCCCGACCGCTACCAGGGCTTCGCCTTCGGCATGGGGGTCGAGCGGGTGGCGATGCTGAAATACGGCATTCCCGATCTGCGCACCTTCTTCGAATCCGATCTGCGCTGGCTGGAGCATTACGGCTTCCTGCCCTTCGACCTGCCCACCGTAACCGGGGGTCTGACCCGATGAAATTCACTCTGTCCTGGCTGAAACAGCATCTGGAAACCGAAGCCTCGCTGGCCGAGATCGGCGAGCACCTGACCCGGCTCGGCCTGGAGGTCGAAGGGATCGACGACCCGGCGGCCAAGCTGGGCGGCTTCGTCGTCGGCCATGTGCTGGAAGCCGACAAGCATCCCAACGCCGACCGCCTGCGCGTCTGCACGGTGGACACCGGAAGCGGAACCATCCAGGTGGTGTGCGGCGCCCCCAATGCCCGCGCCGGGCTCAAGGTCATCCTGGCGCGGCCCGGCACTTATATCCCGGTCACCGGCGAGGTGTTGAAGAAGGGCAATGTGCGGGGCGTCGAAAGCCAGGGCATGATGTGCTCGTGGCGGGAACTGGCCCTGGGCGAGGACCATGAAGGCATCGCCGAGTTGGACCCGGCGGCGCCGGTGGGGGCTCGCCTGCTGGATATCATGGACTTCGACCCGGTGATCGAGATTTCCATCACCCCCAACCGCGCCGATTGCCTGGGCGTGCGCGGCGTCGCCCGCGATCTCGCGGCCGGCGGACTGGGATCGCTCAAGCCCCTGGACGCCAGCCCCGTCGCCGGCCGCTTCGCCAGCCCGATCGGCGTGCGCCTCGACTTCGCGCCCGCCGAGTCCTCGGCCTGCCCGCTGTTCGTCGGCCGGCTGATCCGCGGCGTGAAGAACGGCGAAAGCCCGCAATGGCTGAAGGATCGCCTGACCGCCATCGGCCTGCGGCCGATTTCCGCCCTGGTCGACATCACCAACTACATCACCTACGACCTGGCCCGCCCGCTGCACGTCTTCGATGCCGACAAGGTCAAGGGCGACATCCACGCCCGCCTCGCCCGGCCCGGCGAGACGTTGGCGGCACTGAACGGCAAGACCTATACCCTCGACACCGCCATGACGGTGATCGCTGACGAGCACGGCCCCGAAGCGCTGGCCGGAATCATCGGCGGCGAGGCCACCGGCTGTACCGCGTCCACGGTCAACGTCTTCCTCGAATCGGCCTATTTCGATCCCATCCGCACCGCCGCCACCGGGCGCAAGTTGGAAATCCTGTCGGATGCCCGCTTCCGCTTCGAACGCGGCGTCGATCCCGCCTTCGTGCTTCCGGCGGCCGAGTTGGCGACGCGGCTGATCGTGGAGCTGTGCGGCGGCGAGCCCTCGGAGCTGGTCGTCGCCGGCGAGGAGCCCGACTGGCGCCGCTCGGTGGTGTTGCGCCCGGCACGGGTCGAGGAATTGGGCGGCGTCGCCGTCGCCGCCGCTCGCCAGGAGCGGATCCTGCGCGACCTGGGCTGCACGGTGTCGGAACATGCCGATGGGCTGCTGGTGGTGCCGCCGTCGTGGCGCGGCGACGTCGCCGCCGAGCACGACCTGGTGGAAGAGGTGATCCGCATCAACGGCTACGATGCCATTCCGGCGGTGCCGCTGCCGCGTCCGCCGATGCCCAGGCCGGTGCTGACCCCGGCCCAGCGCCGCAGCGGCTGGGTGCGCCGCCAACTGGCCGGAAGCGGCCTGGTGGAAACCGTGACCTGGTCGTTCCTGCCGGCGGCCCAGGCCCGGCTGTTCGGCGGCGGTGCCGCCGACATGCACTTGGCCAACCCCATTTCGGCCGATCTCGACGTCATGCGCCCCTCGGTGCTGCCCAATCTGGTGGCGGCGGCCGGGCGCAACGCCGACCGCGGGGCCCGCGACCTGGGCCTGTTCGAAATCGGCCCGCAATTCGACGGCCCCGAACCCGGACAGCAGCAACTGGTGGCGGCGGGCATCCGGACCGGCGCGGCGGTGCCGCGGCACTGGGCGGAAAGGACCCGGCCGGTGGACGTGTTCGACGCCAAGGCAGACGCCTGGGCGGTGCTGGCGGCGGCCGGGCTCAACCCCGATTCGTTGCAGGTGGCGGCGGGCGGCCCCGCCTGGTACCACCCCGGCCGCTCGGGCACCGTGAAACTGGGCAACAAGGCGGTGGCTGCGTTCGGCGAGTTGCATCCCGGCGTGCTGGCCGCCATGGACGTCAAGGGCCCGGTGGTCGGCTTCGAGGTATTCCTCGATTCGTTGCCGCTGCCCAAGGCCCGGCCGACCAAGGCCCGGCCACTGCTGAAGGTCTCGCCTTTCCAGGCGGTGGATCGCGACTTCGCCTTCGTGGTCGAGGCGGGAATCGCCGCCGATGCGGTGGTGCGCGCCGCGCGCGGCGCCGACAAGGCGCTGATCGCCGACGCCCGCGTCTTCGACCTCTACGAAGGGGCGGGCGTCGGCGAAGGCCGCAAGTCGGTGGCGATCACCGTCACCTTGCAACCCACCGCCAAGACCCTGACCGACGAGGAGATCGAGGCGGTCGGCGCCAAGATCGTCGCGGCGGTGGCCAAGGCGACCGGCGGCGTGCTGCGGGGCTGACGGCAATGCCGACCATCCTGCTGATGCGCCACGGGGAAACCCAGTGGAACCGGATCAGACGCATCCAGGGCCATGTGGACGCCCCGTCGCCCCTGACCCTGAAGGGCGTCGACCAGGCCAGGACCTACGGCGCCACCCTGCGCCGCCTGATGGGCGACCCGCGAGAGTGGCAGGTCTTCACCAGCCCGCTCGCCCGTTGCGTCCAGACCACCGGCGTGGTGTGCGAGACGGCCGGCCTGGACTTCGCCGACGTGGTGCTGGACGAACGGCTGAAGGAAGTCGGCACCGGCAGCTTTTCCGGCTGGCTGAAGCCCGACCTGGAGCGCCGCCACCCCGAACTGATGACCGGCCACGGCCTGGCCGCCTGGTATTTCCGCTGCCCCGGCGGCGAGACCTGGGCGGACATGGCCGAACGCATCGGCGCCTGGCTGGCCGACCGCAAGCCGGGCGACCGGGTGGTGGCCGTGACCCACGGAATTGCCGGAAAGGTGATGCGCGCCCTGTATTCCGGCCGCCCCCCGGCCGAGGTGCTGGCCGAAGATTCCCCCCAGGATGCGGTGTTCGTGCTCAGGGATGGCGCAGTCGGCAGGGTGCCTTGTGGAGACGGTGACAGCGGGCGCCGAACCGCTTAGCATGCCGGCGCGCATTGGTTGGAGGATAGTGCCGATGACGAGCCGTTTGCCGTGGTTGACCGCTGTTTGCCTGGCCCTGTTCGCGGGGCCGCACACCGCCCGGGCGGAAATGCTGGGCGGCGGCGATTCCCCCGTCCTGCGTTGCACCATCGCCCAATGCAGCCCGGCCGACCAGTGCCATGAGCCGTTCCAATTGGGCAGCGCGGCGTTCAATGCCGATGTCGGCGGCAACTTCCTGTTCCAGGTGTCCGACGACTGGGCGGTCACGCCGGGCCATTTCACCCTGGAAGACCGCCGCTTCACCGGCGCCTCCTACCTGACCCGCACGGTCGTCAACATGGACGTCAATCGGGCGACCAAGGCGCTGGAACTGACCATCGCCCTTGACGGGACCGGCATCACGCCCCGGCAGGTAGCCGCTACCGGCACCTGCGAAACCGTCAACACCGTCGCCGTCCCCTTCTGATCCCGGGAAAGCCTACGCGGGTTCCGGCGCCAGGGCACGGATCGCCTCGTCCACGCTGTGGAACAGATGGTCCGCGCCCAGCAGGTCGGTCAGGCCGAAGGCGGCGAAGGCGGCCTGGGCCCGCAGGGATTCCAGGCGGGCCACCGCAAAGGCGATGCCGGCGGCATGGCAGTGGCCGATCAAGTCGGCCAGCGCCTGGGCGGCGGTATAATCGATGGTGGCGATGCTGCCGGCCTCCAGTATCACCAGCCGGGGCGGTTTGGCGCGGTCGTCGATCGCCTCCTGCAGCGCGCGGCGGAAGGCATAGGCGTTGAGGAAGGACAGGGGGGCCTGGAAGG
The DNA here is from genome assembly GCA_021818185.1 of Pseudomonadota bacterium. Classification (GTDB taxonomy): domain Bacteria; phylum Pseudomonadota; class Alphaproteobacteria; order Rhodospirillales; family Magnetospirillaceae; genus JAKAFA01. The sequence goes on from JAKAFA010000089.1 coordinate 13,375, forward strand.
CGACGACCATGATTCCGGGCACCCTTTCGCCCGCCGCCCCGGCACGCGGCGCCCACCAGATCGAGGTTCCCGCCACCCGTTCGAACTCGATGGCGGTGGCGCGGTTGCTGGTCCAGACGCCGTGCAGCAGCGACAGGACCATGCCGATCCCCACCCCGTCGTCGATAGGCAGCACGACGATGGCGGCCAGCGTCGCCACCACCAGCGCGAACTCGGCCGGGGTGCGGCGATAGATGGCGGCCATCCGCCGCACCCGAAAGATGCGCCCGCCGATGAACAGCAGCACACCGGCCAAGGCGGCGTGGGGCACGTAGAGCAGCAGCCGGGAGCCGAAGGCGATCAGGCCCACCGCCAGACCGGCGGCGAGCAACCCGGCGATTTGCGAGCGCCCGCCGGTCTCGGCGACGATGGCGGTGCGCGGCGGACTGGAATTGACCGGGAAACTGCCCATCAGGCCGGACAGAATGCACCCGGCGCCGACGCCGAGGAAATCGCGGTCGAGATCCGGCTCCTCGTCGGGGGCGACGAACGAGCGGGTGGTCGCGGCGGTCTGCAACATCACCACCATGGCCACCACCAGGGCCAGGGGAACGGCGCGGATCACCTGTTCCACGCCGACCTGCGGCAGCGAGAGGTGGGCCGGCGCGGCAGCCACTCCGGTCAGGACCGCCACACCGCGGGCTTCCAGCCCGAAGGCGACGACCGCGGCGATGGCCGCCATCAGACCGAGCAAGGCGCCGGGAATACGCGAGCTGATCCGCTCGGAGACCAGGATCACCCCCAGCACCCCCAGCCCGATGGCGAGGCAATAGGGATTGGTCCGGCCCAGATCCAGGATGATCGCCGCCAACTGGTGCAGCAGCGGCCCGCCCGGCACCGGAAGGCCGAGCAGGGCGGGCAGTTGCGAGACGACGATGTGAACGGAAATGCCGGCCAGGAATCCGGTGGTCACCGGCAGCGACAGCAGATCGGCGATCCAGCCCAGGCGGAACAGGCCGCCCGCCACCAGGATCACGCCCACCGCCAGGGCCAGGGCCGCCGCCGCGCCGTCATAGGCCGCCCCCCCTGCGGTCCCCCCCGCCGCCAACGCCGCCAGGGCGCCGGCGAAAATCGGCGTGATGGTCGAATCCGCCCCCACCGACAGGAACCG
>JAKAFA010000090.1 GCA_021818185.1 Pseudomonadota bacterium
GAACCGGAAGGCCGCCGCCACAGCCACCCTGATCAACCCTGCCCCGGCGTCAACCATTCCCTCAACCTCAAACCATCCCCCACCGCCCCATACTGAGAACCGCTGGGCCGCCGGCCGGGCCATTGCCTCGGCCCGGCCGGGTTTGCTACAACTCGACGGCCGGATTCTTTTCCGTTTCCGGCCGCCGACGGTCCGGGTGTCGCTGTCTCCGGACCATGACTTCTCGCAGCAGGAAGGTCTTTGCCGTGGCGACCAATCCGCAAGACGAGTTCTCCGTGACCGGTTCCGATCAGGCCGCCCCGTCGGGCGTCGGCCAGATATTGCGGGCGGCGCGCGAGCGCACCGGCAAGGATGTGGCCGAGGTGGCGATATTGCTGCGTATCCGCCAGCCGTTCCTGCAAGCCCTGGAAGAAGGGCGACACAGGGATCTGCCGGGCGGGACCTACGCCATCGGCTTCCTGCGCACTTACGCCGACTTTCTGGAACTGGACGGCGAGGAGATGGTGCGCCGCTTCAAGCAGGAGGCCTCGGACGATCTCCACCCCCGTTCGGAACTGGTGTTTCCCTCGCCGGTTTCCGAGGGCCGCATCCCCAACGGCGCCCTGCTGGTCATCGGTCTGGTGCTGGCCGGCGCCGCCTATGGGGGGTGGTATTGGCTCAATTCCCACAACACCACCGTCGCCGGCACGTCCACGGCGCTGCCCGAGCGGCTGATGTCGGAATTCAGCCGGCCGGCCAGCCTGACGGCGGATAAGGCGGCGAGCGCCAAGCCGGACGAGGCCGGACAGGCCAAGCCGGATGACGGCCAGGCCAAGCCCGCGGCCGACGCCGCCAAGTCGGCAGAGGCGCCAGCCCCGGCCCCGGCCGCGGATCAGGCCAAGGCGGAAGACAGGGGGCCGGAAGACAAGGTTGCGGGGAACGTCGCCCCGCCGGCCGCCGCGGAAAGCGGCGCCGCCAAGCCGATTCCGGCGCCGGCCGATGCGGCCAAGCCCGCCGAACCGGCCACGCCGGAGGTGGCACCGGCGGGTGCCGCCGAACCCGAACCGGCGAAGCCCGACGCCGGCAAGCCGGCCGATGCGGCCAAGCCGGCCGATGCGCCCAAGGCCGAGCCGGCCAAGGTCACGCAGGCGCCGCCGCCCGCCGCTCCCACCGCGGCCAGCCCGGCTCCGGCCGATGGCGGCGGCTCGCGCGTCGTCATCAGGGCGGCGGCCGACGATTGTTGGATACAGGTGCGCGAGATGGATGGCCAATTGCTGGCGTCCAAACTGTTGCATCGCGGCGAAGCCTTTTCCGTTCCCAACCGGCCAGGCCTGACCTTGACGGCGGGCAATGCCGGCGCGTTGGCGATCTCGGTGGACGGCAAGACCTTGCCGCCGCTCGGCGCCATCGGCCAGGTGCGGCGCGACATCAGCCTCGATCCGGCCAAGCTGCCTCCGGCGCCGTAGGGAACCTTGCCCGGCATGGTGGCGTTGAACGGGGGAATCTCCTGTTCGAAAGGAGGACGCCATGACCATCGGCATGGGAGGCCACTCCCCGTCCAATATCCTGCATCACCTCAAGGGGGTCGAATTCCCGGCCGGCAAGGCGGCCCTTGAGGCCCAGGCCCGCCGGAACGAGGCGGACGACGACATCCTCGATATCATCCGCCAACTGCCCGAAACCGAATACCAGAGCATGGCCGACGTGCTCAAAGGGGTGGGCAAGGTCGAGTAGGGCGAAAAAACGCCCCGCCGCGCGAGGCGGCGGGGCGCACCAAGTCGAGACCCAGTCGAGCAGCGCGGCCAGCCACCACCGGCCGCCGCACTGTGGTCATGATAGCCCCATCCCCCCATCGCCTGAATCCGTCATCCGGCCAACCGGACCCGGCCGATGGCCAGGGCGGGCAGAGGGGAGGCATATTTAACAACAATAAAAAGTTAAATATGAAGTGTCACTTCACATTGAAGTGTTAAATATGCGATCCTCTTTCCCGTGGCATTGGGGCCGCCGGCTCCTGTATATTAGCCGTACATAATAAGGCGCGCCCCCAGGAGGTGCGCCGGGCAGGTGGAGGCGGCCATGCGGATCGGGAGCGTTGCATTGGTGGGGGCGGGACCGGGCGACCCCGACCTGTTGACGGTCAAGGCGGCCCGGCGGTTGGCCGAGGCCGAGGTGGTGGTGTTCGACCGGCTGGTCAGCGACGAGATCCTGGCGCTGGTGCCGGCGGGGACCACCCGCATCTATGCCGGCAAGGCCATGGCCCACCACACCTTGGTCCAGGATGAGATCAACGATTTGCTGGTGTCCCTGGCCCGGGCCGGGCGTCGGGTGGTCCGCCTGAAAGGCGGCGATCCCTTCGTCTTCGGGCGCGGCAGCGAGGAGGCCGAGCATCTGGCCCGCCACGGCATCCCCTTCGAGGTGGTGCCGGGCATCAGTTCCGCCTCGGGCTGCGCCACCTATTCCGGCATCCCGCTCACCCACCGCGGCCTGGCCCACAGCGTGCGTCTGCTGGCCGGGCATTGCCGGGCCGGCCAGCCCCTTGATTACGATTGGCCGCGTCTGGCCGATCCGGATACCACGCTGGTGATCTACATGGGCCTGACCACCCTGCCGACCTTCGCCGCCGAACTGACGGCGGCCGGCCTGCCGGCCGACACCCCGGCGGCGGCGGTGGAGAACGGCACCACCCCGCGTCAGCGGCGGGTGGTGGGCACCCTCGCCTCTCTGCCCGAACGGGTCGCCGCCGCCCAGCTGAAGGCCCCGACCCTGATCATCATCGGCAAGGTGGTGGGGTTGGCCGGGGCTCTCGACTGGTTCGTCCGCGATGGCGCACAAGCCGGGACCGCCCAGGCCCAGGCATGAACGCTGCGACCGCCCTGGTGCTGGTGGGGCACGGTTCGTCTCGCCACGCCGAGGCGCCGCAGGCGGTACTCGATCTGGCGGCGGCGGTGCGCCGCCGCGGCCGCTTCGCCGAGGTGGCGGCCTGCTTCCTCAAGAACCCCCCCGGCCCGGAGACGGTGCTGTCCGGTCTGGCGGCCCGCCGGGTGGTGGTCGTGCCGGTGTTCTCGGGCCGGGGCCACTACACCGAGCGCATCATCCCGCAGGCGTTCGGCCTGGCCGGGTCGGCCGGTGAAAGCGGCGGGCGGAACATCGTCATCACGCCGCCGGCCGGGGCCCATCCGCGCCTGCCCGGCCTGCTGGCCGCCCGCGCCGAAGCGGTGCTGGACGCCGAGGGGCTGTCTCCCGCCGCCGCCAGCCTGTTGCTGCTGGCCCATGGCTCGTCGCGGGCGGGGGCGTCGGGTGAGACGCCACGGGCGGTGGCCGCCGCCCTGGCCGCCACCGGACGCTTCCGCGAGGTCGCGGTCGCCTTCCTGGAACAGGAGCCGCGCGCCGGCCGGTGGCCCGACCTGGTCGCCGGGCCGGAGGTTGTCGCCCTGCCGCTGCTGGTCGCCCAGGGCATGCATGCCGGCCAGGACATCCCGCCGCTGTTCGGCCTGGGCGAGGGCGAGACCGGCCCGGTCGTCGTCGCCGGCCGGCGGGTCCGGCTGGCCGCCCGTCTGGGCGCCGAGCCGGAACTGGTGGATATCGTCCTTGATCTGGCCGACGCGGCGCCGGGCTGACCGCCAGAACTATTCGGCCGCCCAGCGGGCCATCGCCTCCGCCCAGGCCGCGGCGGTCGGCGCATCCAGGTCGAGGATGGTGAACCGCGCCCGCCCTTCCTTGATCCGCACCCGCAGCATCTTCAGGCCGCTGTCGTGTTCCACCGCCTGCAAGGTGATCTCGCGGCCCCAGGGGGCCTGCAGGATGGTCAGGGGCGTAACCTTTTCTTCGGGAAACGCGGTCATGGCTGGTCCTCGATCCGGTCGTGGTAGCGGGCGCGGTAAAGCAGGCGGGGGCAGGCGGGGTCGTCGGCAAAGGGCTCGCGGGTGTGCAGCACGTTGTTGCTGACCAGGCCCCATCCCGCTTCCAGCCTGGCAGTGAAGACCGGCGGGCCGTCGGCGTCAAGCAGGCGGCGAAGGGCGGCGGCGGCGGCCTGCACGTCCGGCTCCTCGCTCCAGATGACGTTGCGGGTCCGCGCCGTGTAGCGCATCCCCAGACGGGCCGTCCCCCGGCCGGCCGGGCCGTCCACCCAGAACACCGGGCCGACGGTGGCCGGTCGGATCATGCCTTCCTCGTCGTTGCCGGGGATGGTCATGGCGTCGGGCCGCATCAGGGCGGCGATGTGGCCGGGATCCTCGTCCCGCAGCCGCAGGTACAGCATCTCGGCATCGCAGAGCCGGTTCTCGCCGCCGGCGGCGGCCGGCCGGGCGCAATGCAGCAGAAGGGCGCGCACCCGGCGTTCCGGCGGATTGTAGTAGCCGTCGGTGTGCCAGGCGATGGGACGGTCGGTGTAGGGGATGTAGCGGGCCCGCTGGCCGTCGCGCTGCACCGCCAGCGGCGTGACCCCGTCGTCGTCGGCCAAGGTGTTGTGATCCAGCTGCCGCAGCCCCAGGGATGCGGCCAGGCCGCGGATCGCCGCCTTGTCATCGCGCCCGGGGCGCGGCCGGGCTTCGACGTAGACCGCCATATTGGCCCGGGCGAGGCGGGCGCGCAGGGCGGCAAGCTCGGCCGGGCTGGGGGTGGCGATGTCCGCCATCTCGACCACCAGCTCGGCCGGCGCCGCGGGCGCGGCCCCCAGCTTGGCGGCGCGCCAGCCGCTCCAGGCGGCCGTGTCGGCCAAATCGAAGGGGTTTCCTGCCATTTTTCCGCTCTCTCCACGCGATTGCCGATGGATGAAAAATCCGCTTGGTTCTGAGAACAACATAATATTAAGATACGATAATGTATCAAGGCCACGGCGCATCACGCAGCCATCAAAATAGGCCGATCAGGGATGGATCCGCGGAGGCAGCTGCTTTCCAGGGTCAGAAGGAAGAGGGCACGACCATGCGCGTCACGCCGCGGGCCGCGGCGTGGCTGGGCGGCCGGATGCCTACGGACATAGACGGTCAGGGAGACAACGATGTCGAAGAAGATGCCCGAGACGCCGCTTCTGGATCAGCTGGAAAGCGGTCCGTGGCCGAGCTTCGTGACGGGCTTGAAGCGCCTCGCGACTGCCGAGGACAAGCCCTATGCCGACATGATGAAGAGCCTGCTCGGCCAGTTGGAGCACAGCTACGAGACCCGCAAGGGCTATTGGAAGGGCGGCACCGTCGGCGTTTTCGGGTACGGCGCCGGCGTCATTCCGCGCTTTTCCGAAGTGGCCGACCGTTATGGCGAGTCGGCGGAATTCCACACCATCCGCATCATGCCGGCGCCGGGATTCTTCTACGATACCAAGACCCTGCGCCAGTTCTGCGACATCTGGGAAGAGCACGGCTCGGGCCTGATCGCGCTGCACGGCCAGTCGGGTGACGTGATGTTCCAGGGCTGCCGGACCGACCAGGTGCAGGTCGCCTGGGACAAGATCAACGAGATGGGCTTCGACATGGGCGGCGCCGGTGCCGGCGTGCGCACCTCGGCGTCGTGCCTCGGCCCGGCCCGCTGCGAGCAGAGCTGCTTCGACACGCTGCGCGCCCATAAGGTGGTGATCGATTCCTGCACCGACGACATCCACCGGCCCAGCCTGCCCTACAAGATGAAGTTCAAGTTCTCGGGCTGCGCCAACGACTGCGCCAACGCTACCCAGCGGGCCGACATCGCCGTGTTCGGCACCTGGCGCGACGACATGCAGGTCAACCAGGACGAGGTGAAGAAGAAGGTCACCGAACTGGGCCGCAAGGAATTCATCAACCAGGTCATCCGGATGTGCCCGGCCCAGGCCCTGGCGCTGAACGACGACGACACCCTCGACGTCGACAACAAGTCCTGCGTGCGCTGCATGCATTGCATCAACGTCTGCACCAAGGCGCTGAAGCCGGGCCGCGACCGCGGCATCGCCCTGCTGGCCGGCGGCAAGCGGACGCTGAAGATCGGCGACATGATGGGCACCGTGATCGTGCCGTTCATGAAGATGGAGACCGACGAGGATTACGAGGCCCTGGTCGATTTCGGCCGGCGGCTGCTGGACTTCTTCGCCGACAACGCCCTGGAGCACGAGCGCCTGGGCGAGATGATCGAGCGGATCGGCCTGGTCAACTTCCTGGAGGGCATGGAGCTTGACCTGGACCTCAACATGATCACCCGCCCGCGCACCAATCCCTACGTCCGCACCGACGAGTGGGACGAGGAAGTGCGCAAGTGGAACGACCGCAAGGCCGGCGCGGCCGAGTAAAACGGCAACCAGAACGACGAGACAGGGAGACAGGACGATGACCGAATTGCGCCGTCCCAACGAGTGCGGGGTTCCCGACGCCAAGCAGTTCATGCCCCCGGTATTGGTGAAGAATTACGGCAAATGGGCCTGGCATGACCGGCCGCGGCCCGGCGTGCTGCGCCACGTCGCCGAAAGCGGCGACACCGTGTACACGGTGAAGGCCGGCTTCCAGCGCCAGGCCGACGTGTTCACCATCCGCCGGATGTGCGACATCGCCGACAAGTATTGCGACGGCCACATCCGCTTCACCATCCGCTCGTCGGTCGAATTCATGACCGACGACGAGGCCAAGGTCGAGCCGCTGATCAAGGCGCTGGAGGACGCCGGCTATCCGGTGGGCGGCACCGGCAATTCGGTGGGCTTCATCTCGCACACCCAGGGCTGGCTGCATTGCGACATCCCCGGCACCGACGCCTCGGGCGTGGTCAAGGCGATGATGGACCAGCTCTATGACGAGTTCCGCAACGAGGACATGCCCAACCGGGTGAAGATCACCACCAGCTGCTGCCAGATCAATTGCGGCGGCCAGGGTGATATTGCCATCAACATCCAGCACACCAAGCCGCCGGTGATCAACCACGAGCTGGTGTCCGGCGTGTGCGAGCGCCCGGCGGTGATCGCCCGCTGTCCGGTGGCGGCCATCCGGCCGGCGCTGGTCAACGGCAAGCCCACCCTGGAAGTGGACGAGAAGAAGTGCGTCTGCTGCGGCGCCTGCTATCCGCCCTGCCCGCCGATGCAGATCAACGACCCGGTCAATTCCAAGATCGCGGTGTGGGTCGGCGGCAAGCATTCCTCGACCCGCTCGAAGCCGATGTTCCACAAGCTGGTGGCGGCCGGCCTGCCCAACAACGCGCCGCGCTGGCCCGAAGTGGCCGAGGTGGTCAAGAAGATCCTGGGGGCCTACAAGGCCGACGCCCGCCCGTGGGAGCGCATGGGCGAATGGATCGAGCGCATCGGCTGGCCGCGCTTCTTCGAGATGACCGACCTGCCCTTCACCAAGTACCACGTCGACAACTGGCGGGGCGGCCGGACGAATCTCAACGCCTCGGCGCAGTTGCACTTCTAGGGCGGGGACGGAGAGATGAAATTCGCCATTCTCGTCAATGAAGGCCCCTATAACCATCAGGCCTCGGATTCGGCCTACCTTTTCGCCAAGGCGGCGCTGGACAGGGGCCACGAGATCTTTCGCGTGTTCTTCTATTACGACGGCGTCCTCAACGCCACCCGCCACGCCGAGCCGCCGACCGACGATCGCAACGTCGGCCGCAACTGGCAGAAGCTGGCCGAGCAGCACCAGCTCGACTTGGTGGTGTGCGTTGCCGCCGGCCTGCGCCGCGGCATCGTCGAGGACACTCTGGCTCCCGGCTTCCGCATTTCGGGCCTGGGCCAGTTGATCGAAGCGGGCATCCAGGCCGACCGCCTGGTGGCCTTCGGCGATTGAGGAGCCCGAAGATGGAAGAAGAATTCGAAAGCGGCGTCGTCAAGAAGTTCATGTACGTCAACCGCAAGGTCCCCTACGGCACCATCTACGCGCTGGAAGTGCTGGAGATGATCCTGATCTCGGCCGCCTTCGACCAGGACGTGCATGTCGCCTTCCTGGACGATGGCGTCTACCAGATCAAGAAAGGCCAGAGCACCGGCGACAGCGGCATGAAGAACTTCTCGCCGACCTACCGGGCGCTGGAAGGCTACGACATCGAGAAGCTGTACGTCGAAAAGGAAAGCCTCGAAGAACGCGGGCTGACCGAAGCCGACCTGCTGGTGCCTGTCGAGGTGCTTAGCCGTACCGAGCTGGCCCAACTGATGTCCGAAATGGACATGGTCCTGTCCGCCTAGGGGGATTTGTGATGAGCACGCTTCATACCGTCAACAAGTCGCCCTTCGAGCGGTCCAACCTCGACGCCTGCCTGGGGCGCGCCCTGGCCGGCGACATGATCCTGCTGATGGAGGATGGGGTGGTCGCCGCCATCAAGGGCACCGCCGTTTCCGGCCGCGTCGAGGACGCTGCCAAGCAATTCCGGGTCTACGTTCTGGGCCCCGATCTGGCGGCGCGCGGGTTCGACCCCGGCGCCGTGGTCTCCGGTGTTCAGGTGGCCGATTACGGCACCTTCGTCGACCTGGCCGCCGAGGCCCGGACCGTCAACGCCTGGCTGTAAAAGACAAACGCGAGAGGGAGAGACGATTATGGCTTACACCGTTAGCGGCAAGACCGTCGAAGCCGACGAAGAGGGCTATCTGGTCAACATCAATGAGTGGAACGAAGAACTTGCCGGGCTCATCGCCAAGGATGAGAACGTGCCGATGACCCCGGAGCATTGGGAAGTCGTCAATTTTCTCCGCGAGTATTATGCCGAGTACCAGATCGCCCCGGCGGTGCGGGTGCTGACCAAGGCCATCGCCAAGAAGATGGGCCCCGAGAAGGGCAGCAACAAGTACCTCTACGAGCTGTTCCCCTACGGTCCCGCCAAGCAGGCCTGCAAGATCGCCGGCCTGCCCAAGCCGACCGGCTGCGTCTGAACCGCGCCAACGCATGCCGGGGTGGGCGGCGGTTCCGCCCCGGCATGCTCCGATAGTGACTGCACCGGGCCGGAGCGAGGAATCGTGAGCACCCTGTTCGCCTCCCTGTTTGCCTTCGCCACCCTTGTGCTGGTGGCGGGATTGGCGGCCAAGATCTGGCAGTTCGCCCGTACGCCGGCGCCGTTGAAGATCCCCACCTCCCCCGCGCCGTTGACCCGGCGGGGGGCGGCGCTCCGCGTGGCCGGCGAAGTGGCGCTGTTCCAGAGCCTGTTCAAGTCCAACAAGCCCCTGTGGCTGTTCGCCGTTCTCTTCCATCTCGGCTTGGCCGTGGTGGTGGCGCGCCACCTGCGCTATTTCCAGGACCCGGTCTGGCTGCCGGTCCGGCTGGTGCAGCCGTTTGGCCTGTATGGCGGGCTGATGATGGTTGCCGGGCTGGCCCTGCTGACCCTGCGCCGGATGCTGGTGGCGCGCGTCGCTTTCGTCACCGGGCCGAGCGACTGGCTGATGCTGGTCCTGCTGCTCGCCATCGGCGCCAGCGGTCTGACCATGAAGGCCGTGGCGCACACCGACATCGTGGGGGTCAAGGCGTTCTTCGTCGGCCTGATGCACCTACAGGTGCGGCCGTTGCCCGACGATCCGGTGCTGGCCGTCCATCTGGGGCTGGTGGCCGTGCTGATGCTGGTGTTCCCGTTCTCCAAGCTGCTGCACGCGCCGGGCATTTTCTTCTCACCGACCCGCAACCAGGCCGACGACGCCCGCGAACGCCGCCATCTGGCCCCCTGGGCGGCCCGGCTGGAAGCGGAAGGGAACTGACCCATGGCCGATTACGAGATCCCCACCCTCGGCGATGTCGAGGAACGTCCCATCCCGCAGCTGGCGCCTGGCGCGATGGCCAATGCCAAGACCTGCTATCCGGCCTCGGCCGCCCACCAGGAGGCGCTGGGCTTCCCCGGCGGGCTGGTTCCCGACTGGCAGGAGAAGGCGATCGCCAAGATGGGCGACCTGCTGGGGCGCTACCGGTCGCTTCAGGTGTTCATGGATATCTGCGTGAAGTGTGGCGCCTGCACCGACAAGTGCCACTACTTCCTGGGTACCGGTGACCCCAAGAATATGCCGGTGGCGCGCCAGGACCTGTTCCGCTCGGTCTATCGCCGCTATTTCACGCCAGCCGGAAAGATGTTCCCGGCCCTGGTCGGGGCCAAGGATTTCACCCGAGAGCTGCTGGACGAGTGGTACAACTACTTCCACCAGTGCTCGCAGTGCCGCCGCTGCTCGGTGTTCTGCCCCTATGGCATCGATACCGCCGAAATATCGATGGCGGCGCGCGAAATCATGGACCACATCGGCGTGGGCCAGAAGTACTGCAACGAGATCCTGGGCAAGGTCCACAAGATCGGCAACAACCTGGGCCTGCCCGAGCCGGCCCTGGCCAATACGCTGGAGGGGCTGGAGGAGGACGTCAAGGACGAGACCGGCCTGGACGTCAAGTATCCCCTCGACGTCGAAGGGGCGGAGGTCCTCCTCATCACGCCGTCGGCCGACTTCTTCGCCGAGCCGCATGTGATGGGGCTGATCGGCTACGGCAAGGTGTTCCATGCCGCCGGGGTGTCGTGGACCCTGTCGTCCTACGCCTCGGAAGCCGCCAACTTCTCGATGTTCATCGGCAACTACGACCATCTGCGCAAGGCGGCGCTGCGGATCCGCAAGGCGGCGCAGGACCTCAAGGTCAAGCGCATCATCTTCGGCGAATGCGGCCATGCCTGGCGCGTGGCCTACAGCTTCCTCAACACCGTGGCCGGGCCGTGGGACTTCCTCGACCCGCGTTATCCGGTACCGCAGCACATCCTTGAATTCACCTACGACCTGATCCGGCGCAAGGGCATCAAGCTCGACCGCTCGGGCAACGAGGGCAAGGTGCTGACCATCCACGACTCGTGCAACGTGGCGCGCGGCTCGCGCATGGGGGATTTCCCCGGCGGCCAATTCGCCATCCCGCGCGAGGTGATCAAGGCCTCGGTGCCGACCTTCGTCGACATGCACCGCGACACGATCTGCGAGAAGACCTTCTGCTGCGGCGGTGGCGGCGGGCTGCTCACCGACGAGCTGATGGATCTGCGCATCAAGGGCGTCAAACCGCGCGCCGAGGCGCTGAAGCAGGTGGTCGACGACCACGGCGTCACGCACATGGCCAGCATCTGCGCGATCTGCAAGTCGCAGTTCACCAAGGTGCTGCCCTATTACGGCTTCGACAGGGAAATGATCGTTTCCGCCCACCAGTTGGTGAGCGATGCAATCGTCTTGGGCGACAACGGATAAAATAAGTATTCCAGGGAGAGGGACAATGGCAGCAACGACGGCCAAAGAGACGACGGGCGGCAGTAACTACCGCCGGTACCGCGACGGCGACAGCACGGTCCATGCCTGGTCCGAGGAAATCTTCAAGGCCGGATGGTCGCATAAATGTCCGACCTATGTGTTGCGCACACCGCCTTGTTCGGGGTCGTGCCCGTCGGGCCACGACATCCGCGGCTGGCTCGACATCGTGCGCGGCGTTGAAAAGCCGCCGGCCGGCGTGAACTGGCAGGAATACGCTTTCCGCCGGATGACCGAGGCCAATCCCTTCCCGGCGATCATGGGCCGCGTCTGCCCGGCGCCCTGCGAGCAGGGCTGCAATCGCAATGTGGTCGAGGAACATGTCGGCATCAATTCCGTCGAGCATTTCATCGGCAACTGGGCGATCGAGAACAAGCTCGGCTTTCCCCGGCCCGAGACCGAGACCGGCAAGTCGGTGGCGGTGATCGGCGGCGGTCCGGCCGGCCTGTCGGCGGCCTACCATCTGCGCCGCATGGGCCATGCCGTCACCATCTTCGAGGAGAAGCCGCTGCTGGGTGGCTACATGCGGTACGGCATCCCCGGCTACCGCACGCCCCGCGACGTGCTGGACGCCGAGATTCAGCGCATCCTCGACATGGGGGTGGCGGTCCAGGCCAATTGCCGCATCGGTCGCGACGTGACCGTGGCCGATCTGGAAGCTCGCTTCGACGTGCTGTTCTGGGGGGTGGGCACCCATTCCGGGCGCGGCCTGCCGGTCCCCGGATGGAAGGACACCTCCAACTGCGTGTCGGGCGTCGCCTTCCTCAAGGCTTTCAATGAAGGCCGTCTCCAGGCGGTCACCGGCCGCATCATCGTGGTGGGCGGCGGCGACACCTCGATCGACGTCGCCTCGGTGGCCCGCCGCCTCGGCCATATCAAGGAAGCCTCGGCGCAGGACCGCATCGAGCACGTCATCCTTGGCCAGATCGCCCACGATGTGGCGACCACCGCCAGCCGCGAAGGCTGCGCGGTGACCCTGACCTCGCTGTTCCCGGTGGAAAAGATGTTCGCCGCCCAGCGCGAGATCGACGACGCGCGCCGCGAGGGCGTCGAGATCAAGGGCGGCATCATGCCGCTGGAGGTGGTCCGCGGGCCGGACGGCCGCGCCACCGGCCTCAAGATGTGCCAGTGCACCATGGACGGCATGACGCCCATCCCGGCGGCCGGCACCGAATTCGTCATCGAGGCCGACCTGATCGTCGCCGCCATCGGCCAGTCCGGCGACCTGGGCGACTTGCCGGAGATGGACAACGGCAAGGGCTTCATCAACGCCGACCGGACCATGCGGGTGCCGGGCAAGGAGAAGCACTTCGTCGGCGGCGACGTGGTGCGGCCCCATCTGCTGACCACCGCCATCGGCCATGGCCGGGTGGCGGCCGCCAGCATCGACGCCTTCCTCGGTGCCGGCGAAGTGGCCAAGCGGCCTAAGGTGGATGTCCACCACTTCAACCTGCTGACCAAGCTGCGCGAGGGTGATCTGGCGCCCGAGGCCTACGACGGCAAGGCGGCGCGCGGCACCGACCGCGCGAAATTCGCCGTTCATAATTTCGAGAACCGCGCCGCCCAGGAAATCATCCCGCACGACGCCCTGTTCCTCGGACATTTCACCCATGTCGACCGCCACCACCGCTCCGAGGTGCATATCGGCGCCGACGAGGTGATCGGCAATTTCCAGGAACGCCTGCTGGCGCTGAGCGAAAAGGATGTGGTGGACGAAGCCAAGCGCTGCATGTCCTGCGGCCTGTGCTTCGAGTGCGACAATTGCCTGGTGTTCTGCCCGCAGGGGGCGGTCAGCCGCACGCCGAAGGCGGAGCGGACCACCGGGCGCTACGTGCAGACCGATTACGCCAAGTGCATCGGCTGCCACATCTGCCATGACGTCTGCCCGACGGGCTACATCCAGATGGGCCTGGGGGAATGACCATGCGCGCCGCCGTCCTGGCCATCCTTCTCGCCTTGGCGGCGGGGCTGGCCCTCGGCTCCGGCGCCGCCTGGGCCGAGGACGGGCGGCCGGCGCTGCCCAAGGCAAAAGCCGGCCCCTGCATCGCGCCGCCGCAGGTGATGCGCCGCAGCCACTACGTCATGCTGCTGCACCAGCGGGACCAGACGCTGCGGCTCGGCATCCGCGGCGGCAAGGCCAGCCTGAAGGAATGCGTCGCCTGCCACGCCGCCGACGGGCCGGACGGCAAGCCGATCCCGGTCAACGCCCCCGGCCAGTTCTGCTCGTCGTGCCACGAATATGCGGCGGTCTCGATCGACTGCTTCTCGTGCCACGCCACCACCCCCGCTGCACCGCAAACGGCTTCCTCGCCATGAACAACCGTCGCGCCATCCTCAAAGCCGCCGCCGTCATGGCGCTGGCGCCGGGCGTCACCCTGATCGCCGCCCGCGCCGCCGCTCGGGCTCCCGGCGAACCAGCCAGTGCCGCCAACCGCTGGGGGCTGCTGATCGACACCACCAAATGCGGGGCGGACTGCACCGCCTGCGTCAGCGCCTGCAAGACGGAAATGGGCTTGACCAGCCACGGCCGGCCGCTCAGCGATCCGCAATACATCCGCAAAGTAGATGTCGCCGACCCGGAAACGGGGATGCGCCATTCCCTGCCGGTGATGTGCCAGCACTGCGCGAAGCCGGCCTGCGTCGACGTCTGCCCGACCGGCGCCTCGATGAAGCGGGCCGACGGCATCGTGCTGGTGGACCGGCACCGGTGCATCGGCTGCCGCTACTGCATGATGGCCTGCCCCTACAAGGCGCGTTCGTTTACCCACCAGGACGAGACCGGCCAGAAGCCCTACCTGCCGCGTGGCAAAGGGACGGTGGAGGCCTGCACGCTGTGCGCCCACCGGATCGATGCCGGCCGCCAGCCGGCCTGCGTCGAAGCCTGTGCAGCCCACGGCGGCGGCGCCATGCTGTTCGGCGATCTGAACGACCCGTCCAGCCCCATCGCCCGGCGAGTCGCCACCCAGGCCACCAGCCGCATCCGGGCCGATCTCGGCCTGGAGCCGGCGGTCCGTTATCAGGGGATCTGACCATGAAGAAGGTGGCGTACCGCGAACTGACCGCCATGTCGCCCCGCTGGGCGGCGGGCATCGTCGGCCTGCTGGTCGTTCTCGCGGCGGCCGGCCTTGCCGTGCTCTATATGGAGCACGAAGGCCATTGGGTGACCGGCATGAACAACCAGATCGTCTGGGGCATGCCGCACGTCTTCGCCGTCTTCCTGATCGTCGCCGCCTCGGGGGCGCTGAACGTCGCTTCCATCGGCTCGGTATTCGGGCGCGAACCCTATCAGCCGCTCGGCCGCCTGTCGGGCCTGCTGGCCATCGCCCTACTGGCCGGCGGCCTGG
>JAKAFA010000091.1 GCA_021818185.1 Pseudomonadota bacterium
AAAATTGACGGGGTTCCGTGACGCCTAAACCATCGGTTTGCCATCGCGCCCGTCTGTGGTAGGCTTCCCGCCCAGGGAACGTCCGATTGGTGGACTTCCAACCGTGCGGGACCGATTGCGGTGTCTTCGGAACGCAATTGGCTCTAATAGGAAAGCGCGGGTTAAATGGGGGCTTCCGATGAGGATAAACATTATTTGCCCCCAATGCTCGCAGGCGACAGGCGGATATGCCGTCTTCCATGTCGAGGAAATCAGAGAAGACGGGCTATACACGGGAAAATGCCCTAATGGGCATGATTTACTTGTTGGCACTCAAACATTACCACATGAGATGCTATTTGAGATCGCACTAAATGCGATTGTTGATGGATATAGACGTGAGGCCATTTCATCGTTTTCGTCAAGCGTTGAGAGGTTTTATGAATTTTCTCTTCGCGTCCTCGCAAAACATCACAAAGTAGATGCAGGTGTTTTTTCGCAGGCATGGAACATAGTAAATCGCCAGTCGGAGAGACAGCTAGGCGCATTCGTGTTTTTGTATACAGCAAGTTTTGGCGAGCCGCCTGTTACGATAAATACCAAAATGGTCGAACTCCGTAACAATGTAATTCATAAAGGAGCGCTGCCAAACAATGATGATGTGCTAAAATTTGGCGCTTCGGCCTATGATGTTATTCAAAATGGAATTAAAAAATTACGTGATGCGTGTATCGATGATGTTAATGCCGCTTTGGGAGATCGTGTCACTGAGATTTCTTCAAAAATGGGATCACAATACCCCCGTTCTTTTCAGGTTACTCCTACGGCGCTTAACGTGATTGAGGATATATCGGCTGGATACAAATCTTTCAATGATGTGATTGCTTGCTACCGTATTTCAGGTTGACAGTCCATCAATTTTGTTCCGGTGCTAGTCAACAAAACCGACGTTTCTTAGACACCTTGGCGGTGCGGACTAAATTCCGCGCCGAATCATCCCGCTGTTGCGCTGCCAGCAGCGGGAATTTCCCGCCACCCTCTGGGCCACCTCGGGTTTGGTTCCCCGAGCCGTCAGCGCTAGCGATGTCCGAAGAAAGTTTCGATATCCCTGTGGCCTTCCAGAATGTTGACGACCTCGAACAGATCATCCCTATAGCGGAAGAATATGACGTAACCGTTATGGGCGATGCTGCGGATGTCCAGGCCAAGCTCAGGCCTGGCCCGGCCCAGCACACCAGGCTTCGCGGCCAGGTCTCGGCACCGGGATCGCAACTCGCCGACAAACGATTGCCCGACGGCGACGCTGCCGCTGGCCCGTGCGATATGGGCCAGGATCGCCACCAGATCACGTTTGGCCGCCGCGAAGTAGACCAGCCGCCTCACGCACCGACGCCCTCGTGCCGGAGATCCTCGGCGGAGGCGGCGAGGGCCTGGTCGAGGTCGTCTTCCGACACCTGGCCACCTTCCGCCAGAGAGGCGTCGATGGTCGCCCGCAAGGCGGACAATCGCGCTTCGCGCTCTTCCACCAGCCGCAACCCCTCGCGGACCACCTCGCTGGCGGAGCCGTAGCGTCCGGTCTTGACGGCGCGCTCGACAAACTGTTCCCAACGTTCACCGACAGAAACGTTCATCTTCGCCCTCCGTACGCCGCACCGTCCCGATAACATATTATGCGCAATTTACGTTATGCAACCAGCACCGCCGCCAGGGCGTCGATGCGGGCCCGCGGCAGGCCGGCGCGCCAGACCAGCACGGTCTGCAACCGGCCGGTTTCGGCGGGCAGCGGCACCAGCCGCAGGCCGTCGCGGCCGGGATAGCTCTCCACCAGGCTGGCCGGGACCAGGGCGATGCCCATGCCGGCTGTCACGCAGCCCAGGATGGCGTGGTACGAATTCATCTCCACCAGACGGTCGGGAACCACGCCATGGGCGGCGACCCAATCCTCCAGCACGCGGCGGTAGCTGCACCCCGGCTGGAACACCAGCAGGCTGAGGGCCCGCGTGCCGATCTCCGTCCCGTCGGCGGGCATCGCCACCAGCAGGTCCTCGACGAAGACCGGCCGCGCCTCCAGCCGCGGGTCCTGGACGGGGCCGGCGACCAGCGCGGCGTCCAACTCGCCGGCCAGAACCTGGGTGACCAGCAGGCGGGTATGGCCGGTCCGCAATTCCAGGGTAATGTCGGGATGGCGGCGATGGAAGGCCGCCAGCGGCCCCGGCAGGCGGGCGGCGGCGGTGCTCTCCATCGCCCCCAGCCGCAGGGTGCCGGACAGCGCGCCGCCCCGCACCGCCTCCCGCGCTTCCCGGGCCATCTCCAGCAGGCGTTCGGCATAGGGCAGCAGCACCATCCCGGCGGGGGCCAGGCGCACGCCGCGCCCATCGCGCTCGAACAGCGGCACGTCGAGGTCCTCCTCCAACTTGCGGATGCGCGCCGTCACGTTGGACTGCACCCGCCCAAGGCGGGCCGCCGCCTTGGTGACGCCGCCCGCTTCGACCACATTGCGGAAGACGTTGAGGTCCATCAGGTCCATTCATCCCTCCATGAGATGCGTCGCATCAAAATTATTCATTTTTTATGATGGCAGCAAGGGCGTAGCGTGGGTCAGGTTGAATTGGAGTCGAGATCGCCATGCCGTCCTCCCTTCGGTTGGGTTATGCCCTCGCCGCCCTGATCGTCGCCATCTGGACCGGATTCATCGTGGTGTCCCGCCTGGGCGGGACCGGCCACCTGACGCCGTTCGACGTGGTGGCGATCCGCCTCGGCACCGCCGCCCTCCTGGTGCTGCCGCTGTGGCTGCGCGGGATGCGGCGGCTGGACGGCCCGATCGCCGCCCTGACCCTGACCGGCGGCCTGGGCTACACCATGCTGGCCTATTCCGGCTTCCATCTGGCCCCCGCCGCCCATGCCGGCATCCTGATGACCGGGTCGCAGCCGCTGACCATGGCGCTGTGCGCCTGGGCGGTGACCGGCGAGCGGCCGTCGCCGCGGCGATGGGCCGGCATCGCCAT
Organism: Pseudomonadota bacterium; assembly: GCA_021818185.1. Lineage (GTDB taxonomy): Bacteria > Pseudomonadota > Alphaproteobacteria > Rhodospirillales > Magnetospirillaceae > JAKAFA01. Next base: position 2,985 of record JAKAFA010000091.1, read on the forward strand.
CATCATCCTGGGGGGAACCGCGCTCAGTTGGAGCGCCTTCGGCCACGGCCTGTCCACCTGGCCCGGCGACCTGATGTTCCTGGGGGCGTCGCTGTGCTGGGCGCTCTATACGGTGCTGGCGCGGCGCTGGGCCGTCTCGCCCCTCGACGTCACCGTCAACGTCGCCGTGCTGGCCGCCGCCCTCTACCTGCCGGTCTACGCCGTGGCGCTGCCCAAGCACATCGCCGCCGCCAGCCCGGGCGAGATCGTGTTGCAGGCCCTGTACCAGGGGGCGCTGGCGGCGGTGATCCAGATGGTGATCTATATGCGGGCGGTCGAATTGCTGGGCCCGACCCGCATGGGCATGCTGGTGGCCCTGGTCCCCATCCTGGCCGCCTTCGCCGCAATGCCCATCCTGCACGAACCGCTCACCGCCCCGCTGGCGGTCAGCATGGTCCTGGTCTCGGCCGGGGTGCTGGTCGGCAACGCCGGACCGCGGGCGCCGCGGCCGGCGCTCGACCGTCCGCTCTGCGCCGAGGAGGGATGATCGGCCGTCGCCTAGACCATCCCCGCCACCAGCGCCGCCGCCGCCGGCAGCGCCTGGTCCACCGCCGGGCTTAGGCCCCGGCCGGCGGAGAAGTCTTCGCCCTCGACGCCGATTACGGTGAGGACGGGCGGCAATTGCCCGAGCAGGCGGGCCATCTCCACCGCCTCGGCCAGGCCGAATTGATGGCTGCCTTTGGGGAACAGGCGGGCCGGCAGCGGCTCGGCGCAATCCCATTGACGGATTTGGCCGGGGCTGCCGGCAGGCTGGGTGGCGTCAACCACCACCACCCGGTCGAAACCCGGCCAACGGGCCATCAGGTCGGTGCCTTCCCCATGATGGACCAGCACCGTCACGCCGGGCAGGGCCTTGGCGGCGACGGCCTCGGCCACCGCCGGGCCGATGCCGTCGTCGCGGCGGAAGGGATGGCCGATCCCCACCACCAGCGCGGTCACAGGGAGCGCCACAGGGCGACGAACGCCTCGTCCTCGATGGGGCGCAGGGCGCGGGTGGGCCGCCCGTCGGGGGTCAGCATGCCCCAGGCATCGAGCAGGCCGACCACCTTGCGGAAATGGGCGAGGTTGTGCAGCGACATCCCGCCTTCCAGCCAGTTCTGCTCCAGGAAGGCCAGGATGGCCGGCTGTCCCAGTTCGGCCTCCCACAGGATGCCGAGCAGCGAGGACAGCCCCTCCTCGAAATCGGCGTCGGCGCCGAACAGGGTCTGCACCGCGTTGGCCTCGGCCTTGCGCCCGGTTTCCGGGCCGGCGCCCAGGCCGAAATCCAGCACGGCGCGGCGCGACGGCGCGGCGCATTGGTAATGGCCGATCTCGTGGACGATGACGCTGGGTTCCATGCGGGCGGCCACCGCCTGCCCGTCCCAGGTGAAATATTCCTGGGGATCGACGTCCACCACCCCGAAGCCCCAATCGCGGCACAGGGCCAGCGCCTGGGCGTGGTGCGCCGCGTCGGTGGACAGGGTCATCAGGTCGCCGTCGGGGATCCGGGCGGTGATGCGGCGGAAGACGGCGCTGGCCAGCGTCTCGGCGGCCAGCGCCTCGTCGAACCCGGCCAGCAGGCCGGGCAGGTCGGTGCGGTCGATGGGGGTCAGAATCATGGGGGAGTTCTTACCGCAACTCCCCCTCGCCGCCAACCCTACTGCTTGGTGGCGACGCCCTTGTCCTTGAACAGTTGGGCCAGTTCACCGTTGCCGGCCATTTCGCGCACGATGTCGCAGCCGCCGACGAACTCGCCCTTGACGTAAAGCTGGGGCAGGGTCGGCCAGTTGGTGAACTGCTTGATGCCGTCGCGCAAGCTGGGATCGACCAGGATGTCGATGCCCTTGAACTTGACGCCCAGGTCGCTCAACACCTGCACCACCGCAGCGGAGAAGCCGCATTGCGGAAACATCGGAGTGCCCTTCATGTACAGCACGACGTCGTTTTCGCTGAGGTCCTGCTGGATGCGCTCGAACACGGGATTGGTCATGGGGGGATGGCTCGCTCTCGGAAAATTGGAACGACTACAATCTAAGCGACGGGGCCGAGGCCTGCAACGGCTCCCTGCGGCGGACCGGCCACGAATAAATGGCCAGCCCGATCCAGATGGCGGCAAAGGTCACCGCATGGGCCGCGGTGAAGGTTTCGCCGAATACCCATACTGCCACCGCCATTTGAATGGAAGGATTGACGTACATCAATAGCCCGATGGTGGCGAGCGGCAGCCGGCGGGCGGCGACGGCGAACAGTGCCAGCGGAATGGCGGTGACCGGCCCGGCCACCGCCAGCAGCGCCTGGGTGCGGCCGTCGGCATGCAGCACCGCCCCGCCCTTGGCCCAGGCCAGGTACAGGAGGGCGAGCGGCGCCAACAGCGCCGCCTCGATGAACAGCCCGGCCAGGGCGGAAACCGGCGCGGTCTTGCGGATCAGGCCATAGGCGCCGAAACTGGCGGCGAGGACCAGCGCCACCCACGGCACGCCATGGCCGCGCAACATCATCCATCCCACCCCGGCGGCCACCACCGCCACCGCCACCTGCCGGCGGCGGTCGAGCGTTTCCTTCAGCACCAGCCGAGCCAGCACCACCGAGACCAGGGGAAAGATGAAATAGCCCATGCTGGCTTCCAGCGCCCTGCCATGGGTCACCGCCCAGATGAACAGGCCCCAGTTGATGGCGATGGCAAGGGCCGAGGCAGCCAGTTGGCGCAGGCGCCTGCAATCGGCCAGGATCTCGCGGACCTCGCCGGTCTGGCGCACGGCAACCAAAACGATCAGGGCGAACAGCGCCCCGCCGAGAACGCGATGGGCCAGCACCTCGGCGGCCGGCAACCCGGCCAGCGCCTTGAAATACAGGCCGAACAGCCCCCAGGTCAGATAGGCGCCCAGCGCCGCGGCGATACCCTGCCGGCTGACGCCGGCGGCGGGGCTCACCACGACAGCCGGCCGGATCGCTCCGGATCAGTCCCGGGCATAGTCGGGCGCGGTCTCCGGCGTCGCCGTTTGGAGCGCCAGGGCATGCAACTGGCCGCCCATGCGCCCCTGCAACGCGGCATAGACCATCTGGTGCTGCTGCACCCGGCTCTTGCCCTTGAACACCTCGGAAATCACCAGCGCGGCGTAATGGTCGCCGTCGCCGCGCAAATCCTCGATCACCACCTTGGCGTCGGGGATCGATTCCCGGATCATCCGCTCGATATCGCCGGCTTCCATGGCCATGGCGCTTCTCCCTTAATGCCCCGACATCTCGCCGCCCATGTACCCGGGCAGCCAGGATTCGTTGATGGCCTTCAGTTCCTCGACCGCAACGGCGCGACCGCCGACGCTGACGACATGGCCGCCGGTGCGGCCGACGACGCGGGCGGCGGTATCGTACTTGGCCGCCTCCTCCAGCACCAGGGCGAGGTCGTCGTCGCGCACCTCCAGCAGGTAGCGGCCCTGGTCCTCGCCGAAACACCAGGCGGCCAACGGCAGGGTCGAGGGCGCCTCCAGCGCGGCGCCGACCCTGCGCTCCGAGGCCATGGCCATCTCGGCCACCGCCACCAGCAGGCCGCCGTCGGACACGTCATGGCAGGCCTGGACCAGCCCGTCGCCGATCAGCTGGCGCACCAACTCGCCGGCCCGGCGCTCGCGGTGGAGCATCACCGGCGGCGGCGCGCCGTCCTCGCGGCCGCACAGCTCGCGCAGGTAGAGCGAGGCGCCCAGCCAGCCCTTGGTCTCGCCCACCAGCACCACGGCATGGCCGTCGCTCTTGAAGGCCAGCGTCGCCATCTTGTCCACCTCGGCCAGCAGGCCGACGGCCCCGATGGTCGGGGTGGGGAGGATGGCGTTGCCCTGGGTCTCGTTGTAGAGGGACACGTTGCCCGACACCACCGGGAAGTCCAGTTCGCGGCAGGCCTGGCCCATACCACGGACGGCCTCGACGATCTGGCCCATGATCTCGGGCTTCTCGGGATTGCCGAAGTTCAGGTTGTCGGTCACCGCCAGCGGCAGGGCGCCCACCGCCGAAAGGTTGCGATAGGCCTCGGCCACCGCCTGCCGCCCGCCCTCGTAGGGGTCGGCCAGGCAGTAGCGCGGGGTGACGTCGGTGGTCATGGCCAGCGCCTTGCGGCTTCCATGCACCCGTACCACGGCGGCGTCGCCGCCCGGGCGCTGCACGGTGTCGCCCATCACCATGTGGTCGTACTGTTCCCAGATCCAGCGCTTGGACGCCAGGTCGGGGCAGGCCAGCAGGGTCTTCAGCGCCTCCAGCGGCTCGTGGTGGGGCACCTCGGCCGCCTCGACCACCGGACGCTTGGCCGGGGCCACCCACGGCCGGTCGTATTCCGGCGAGGCCTGGGCCAGGGGATCGATGGGCAGATCGGCCTCGACCTGGCCGTGGCGCTTCAGCACCATGCGGCCGGTATCGGTCAGCCGCCCGATGATGGCGAAGTCCAGCTCCCACTTGTCGAAGATGGCCTTGGCCACCTCTTCCTTGCCGGGCTTGAGGATCATCAGCATGCGCTCCTGGCTTTCGGAGAGCATGATCTCGTAGGCGCTCATCCCCGTTTCGCGCATCGGCACCAGGTCGAGATCCAGCTCGACCCCCAGCCCGCCCTTGGACGCCATCTCGAACGACGACGAGGTCAGACCGGCGGCGCCCATGTCCTGGATGGCGACGATGACGTCGGTGGCCATCAGTTCCAGGCAGGCCTCGATCAGCAGCTTCTCGGTGAAGGGGTCGCCGACCTGGACGGTGGGGCGCTTCTCCTCGGAATTCTCGTCGAACTCCGCCGAGGCCATGGTGGCGCCATGGATCCCGTCGCGCCCGGTCTTCGAGCCGACATAGACCACCGGATTGCCGACGCCGGCCGCCGCCGAATAGAAGATGCGGTCCTTGTCGGCCAGGCCCACGGTCATGGCGTTGACCAGGATGTTGCCGTTGTAGCTGGAATGGAAATCGCACTGGCCGCCCACCGTGGGCACGCCGACGCAATTGCCGTAGCCGCCGATGCCGGCCACCACGCCGGCCACCAGATGACGGGTCTTGGCATGGGCCGGTTCGCCGAAGCGCAGGGCGTTGAGATTGGCGATGGGCCGCGCGCCCATGGTGAAGACGTCGCGCAGGATGCCGCCCACGCCGGTGGCCGCGCCCTGGTAGGGCTCGATAAAGCTGGGATGGTTGTGGCTCTCCATCTTGAAAATGGCGGCCTGCCCGTCGCCGATGTCGATCACCCCGGCATTCTCGCCGGGGCCGCAGATCACCCAGGGCGCCTTGGTCGGCAGCGTCTTCAGCCACAGCTTCGATGACTTGTACGAGCAATGCTCCGACCACATCACCGAGAAGATGCCCAGTTCGGTCAGATTGGGCTCGCGGCCGAGGATCTCCAGGATGCGCCGGTACTCGTCGGGCTTGATGCCGTGCTGGGCGATGACGTCGGGAGTAATCTGGGTGCTCACGACAGCGCCTCCACCAGGGAATCGAACATCAGCTTGCCATCCGAACCGCCGAGCAGGTTCTCGGCCAGCCGCTCGGGGTGCGGCATCAGCCCCAGCACGTTGAATCGGTCGTTGTAGACCCCCGCCACGTTGCCGAGCGATCCGTTGGGATTGGCCTCGGCATCGACGTTGCCGTCGCGGCCGCAATAGCGGAAGGCGATCTGGCCGTTGTCTTCCATCTCGCGGTAGGTATGGGGATCGACGAAGTAATTGCCCTCGGCATGGGCGATGGGGAAGCGCACCACGTCGCCCGCCCGGTAGTAGCGGCAGAAATCGCTACGGTCGTTCTCGACCCGCAGGAACACGTCGCGGCAGATGAACTTCAGCGCCCGGTTGCGCATCAGCACGCCGGGCAGCAGGCCGGCCTCGGTCAGGATCTGGAAGCCATTGCAGATGCCCAGCACCCGCATGCCGCGCTCGGCCCGCGCCTTGACCTCGCGCATGATCGGCGAGTGGGCCGCCATGGCGCCGCAGCGCAGGTAGTCGCCATAGGAGAACCCGCCGGGCACGACCACCAGATCGGCCTCGGGCAGTTCGGTGTCACGGTGCCAAACCATGGCCGGCTTGGTACCCATGCTTGCTTCCAGCGCCACGGCGACGTCGCGGTCGCAGTTGGAGCCGGGGAAAACGATGACGGCGGCGTTCACGGATGTCCCTTCGACCGAGGGGGATGGAAACGTCTGTTTACCCCGAAGGCCGCCGGGATTCCAGCCGTTAAGCATGCAAACCGTCCGGCGGGGCGGCTTTCGCCGGCGGCGCGGCCCGGGCGGGCGCGCGCCGGTCGCCTCGCCGATGACGCCGAAGCTGCGGATGGCCGCATCTCGAACCTGACGCTCCCGCATTCCCCCGCTGGATTTCCCCTGCCGATGGCGCTATCACATCCGCCTCGCGTGGAACGGAGAACTTGAAAATGGCGCAGAAGCAGCGGGTCTTTTCGGGCGTGCAGCCCACCGGCAAGCTCCACCTCGGCAATTATGTCGGCGCCATCAAGCAGTGGGCGGACAACCAGGATGCCTACGACAACATCTTCTGCGTGGTCGACCTGCATGCGGTGACCATCCCGGAAAACGTCGACCCCAAGCAGTTCCGGGCCAAGAGCCTGGAAGTGGCCGCCCTCTATCTGGCCTGCGGCATCGACCCCGACAAGTCCACGGTGTTCCTGCAATCCCACGTTGCCGAACACAGCGAGATGGCCTGGCTGCTCAACTGCGTCACCCCGCTGGGCTGGCTGTACCGCATGACCCAGTTCAAGGCCAAGGCCGGGTCCAACGAATCGGTGGGCACCGGCCTGCTGGACTATCCGGTGCTGATGGCCGCCGACATCCTGCTCTACGACACCCACCGCGTGCCGGTCGGCGAGGACCAGAAGCAGCATATCGAGTTCACCCGCGACCTGGCCCAGCGCGTCAACAACATGTTCCCCGGCGCCGATCTGGTGATACCCGAACCGATGATCCCGCCGGCCGGCGCCCGCGTCATGGGCCTGGACGACCCTATGGTGAAGATGTCGAAAAGCATCGGCGAGACCAAGAAGGGCCATTCCATCGGCCTGCTGGACGCCCCCGGCACCGTCAAGAAGGCGATCATGAGCGCCCAGACCGATTCCGGCAACGAGGCCCGCTTCGACCACGCCGGCCCCGGGGTGCGCAACCTGCTGGACCTGTACGAGGTGCTGTCCGGCCAGGGCCGCGAGGCCATCGAAGCCGAATTCCACGGCCAGGGCTATGGCAAGCTGAAGAAGGCGCTGGTCGAGCAGGTGGTGGCAGCCCTGGAGCCGGTGCAGACCCGCTATGCCGAATTGACCGGTTCGCCCGACTACCTGCTCTCCATCCTGCGCCAGGGCGCCGAGCGGGCGCGCGGCATCGCCGCCACCACCCAGGCCCGCCTGCGCGACGCCATGGGCTTCGTGGCCCCCTAAGCCGGCGGGAAACAGGACCGTCCGGGGCGGAAAAAGGGCTGGCGGCGACAGTTGCGACTCATTATCATCCGAGTCCAGCTCGCACCCCGCCGGATTCAGCCATGTATGTCTGCCTGTGTAATGGATTGACCGACCGCCAGATCCGCGCCGCCATCGAGCAGGGCGGCGCCCGCACCCCGGCCCAGGTGTTCCGGCAGCTGGGCTGCGCCCCCCGTTGCGGCAAATGCCTGCCCTTCATCGCCGCCATGGCCCGCCGGGCCGAGGGGGAGGCCGAGTCCGAAGAATCCGCCCTGGCCTGCGCCCGCTGACCCCCGGTTCCGGGCCATACGTGATCCTCTTTCATCAAGGTTGATGCATGATCTGTATCACGTCATTGCGCCAACGGACTTAATTCGGTATTGTCGTGCCGATTTCAGCCCGGCCGAGGCGGAGGGTCCGACATGGCAACCGGCGGTGAGGATAGAGACCTGAACGAGATCGTCAACCGCTTCGCCGAGCAGGCCAGCGGCATCGGCATCCGTATCGTGGATGTGGCCGGCAACGTCGAGGAGGTGGCCCAGAGGCTCAACGAGGAGGACACCCTTCTCGGCGACGTGCGCCAGCAGATGGTCGACCTGGGCAGCGAGAACGCCCGCGTCGCCGATTGCGCCACCGCCAACCAGCGCATCATCGAGGCGGCGACCGCCGAGATGGCCCAGTCGCAGCCCCGGCTGGACGCCTCGATGGAGAGCATCGAGAGTCTGGTCACCGCCGTTTCCGAGGGACAGGCGCAACTGGCGGAACTTCAGACCGCCCTCGGCGAGGTGGCGGCGGTCACCCGCAGCATCGAGGCGATCGCCCGCCAGACCAACCTGCTGGCGCTGAACGCCACCATCGAGGCGGCACGGGCGGGAGAAGCGGGCAAGGGGTTCGCCGTCGTCGCCACCGAAGTCAAGGGATTGGCCAACCAGACCGCCAAGGCAACCAAAGCCATTGCCTCGACCGTGGCGCGCCTGACCGCCGGCGCCCAGCGGCTGATCGACCAGGGGGAAAACAACGCGGCACTGGCGCGCTCGGTCGGCGAAGCCACCGGCGTCATCGTCCACACCTTCGGCGCCATCGGCGAGACGGTCCAGCGTATTTCCGGGCAGACCTCCGTCATCACCACCGCGGCGGAAACCATCCGCGACCGCAGCCAGACCCTGCTGTCCAGCGTCGCCACCATTGCCGACGGCATCACCCAATCCAACGCCAACCTGAAGGCGGTGGACGAGCGGCTCAAGGCCCTGCTCGATGCCGGCGAGAAGCTAATCACCATCACCGCCGAGTCCGGGGTGGAGACCGGCGACACGCCTTTTATCGGCGAGGTGTTGCGCCGTGCCGCCCAGATCAACGCCGCCCTCGACGCCGAAATCGATGCCGGCCGCCTGCGGCTGGACGACGTCTTCGACCAGAATTACGTCAAGGTCGCCGGAACCAACCCCGAGCAGTTCAGCACCCGCAATATCGACGTCTTCGACCGTGTGGTGCAGCCCATCCTGGACGGTTGCCTGAACTTCGACAGCCGCGTCGCCTATCTGGCGCCGATGGACATCAATGGCTTCGCCCCGACCCACAACGGCAAGTATTCGCGGCCACAGGGGGCGGACCCGGTCTGGAACACCGCCCATGCCCGCAACCGCCGCTTCTTCACCGACCGGGTCAGCATGTCGGCGGTGCGCAATACCGGCCCGTTTATCGTCCATACCTATCGCCGCGACCTGGGCGGCGGCAAGATCGTGCTGATGATGGACGCCTCGGCACCGATTTACGTCAAGGGACGCCACTGGGGCGGCCTGCGGCTGGGGTATACGGCCTGACCACCGCCCCCCGTCCCGGCGCTAGACATCGGAAGGTCTTGTCGCCGCCCCCCGTGCTGCCTACCTCCATCGGCGAAGCTGCCGGGAGGACTAGCCATGCGCGGCGACCCCGTCGTCATTGCCCACCTCAATGCCTGCCTGAAGAACGAGCTGACGGCCATCAACCAATATTTCCTGCATGCCCGCATGATGAAGAGCTGGGGCTATGCCGGGCTGGGCCGCCACGAATACGACGAATCCATCGACGAGATGAAGCATGCCGACCGCCTGGTCGAACGGATCCTGTTCCTGGAAGGGCTACCCAACCTGCAAGACCTGGGCAAGCTGCTGATCGGCGAGACCGTGCCGGAGATCGTCGCCAACGACCTGGACCTGGAGCGCGGCGCACGTGCCGATCTGGTGTCGGCCGTCGCTACCGCCGAAGCGGCCGCCGATTATGTCAGCCGCCAGTTGCTACGCGACATCCTGGCCGAGACCGAAGAGCACATCGATTGGCTGGAGACGCAGTTGGACCTGATCCGCGATGTCGGCCTGCCCAATTATCTGCAATCCGCGATGTAAGGATTTCCCCAGGTCATTCCCGCCCTGGGCGCCGCCGCCTTCGCAAAGAGGTATGCATCGCAGACCTGCATTTGCGGACGTTGCAGTGTCGGCACGAGACCCGCAATATTGCGGCGGGAGAACGTAAGACGCGGGAGGACCGATGGCTTTGCCGCAATTCGGCAAGACCGGGGGGCAAGCGGCGCTTGCCGGCGGGAACGGCGTGCACGGAAACGGGGGCCACGAAAGCGGGGTCCGCGGAGCGGGGGACGGGGACGGCGCAGCGATGAATCTAGTTCATTGCCTGCTCGACCGCCATCTGGCCGAAGGTCGGAGCGACCGGCCGGCCCTGCGTTGGCTGGGTCACCGCCACGTGCGGCGAGACATCACTTACGGCGAATTGAACGAACAGGCAGCGCGCGCCGCCTGCGTCCTGCGCGACCACGGGGTAGAACCCGGCGACGTCGTCGCGGTGATGCTGCCGCGCATTCCCGAATTGTATATCGCCGCCCTGGGCGCCTGGAAGGTGGGCGCGGTGTTCTGCCCGCTGTTCGCCTCGTTCGGACCGGGACCGGTGAAATCACGCCTGGAAGTCGGGCGGGCCAAGGTACTGATCGCCAGCGATTCCCTGTATGCCCGCAAGGTCGCAGGCAACCGCGCCCTGCTGTCCGACCTGGCAACCGTCCTGCTGGTCGGTGAGGACGGCGCCGCGACCCAGGGCTGCGACGATGGCTGCGCCGATTTCCGCCAGTTGCTGGCGGCCGCCGACCCCGCCCGCGGCGGCACCGACGCCATCGGCCCCGACGCGCCCGCCTGGCTGCATTTCACCAGCGGCACCGCCGGCATCCCCAAGGGAGCCCTGCACGCCCACCGCGCCGCCTCGCCGCTACGCGACAGCGGCCGCACCGTGTTCGGCCTGCGGCCGGACGATGTCTATTGGTGCACCGCCGAACCCGGCTGGATCACCGCCACCGCCTACGGCATCGTCGCGCCGCTGGCCAATGGCTGCGCGATCATCGTCGACAATGCCGAATTCGATCCGCGGCGTTGGTATTCCATCCTGCGGGACGATGCGGTGACCGCCTGGTACACCACGCCGACCGCCATCCGCATGATGATGCGCTACGGCGCCGCCCTGGCACGGTCCTACCGCCGCAACGTGCTGCGAGTCGCCGCCAGTTGCGGCGAACCGCTCAACGCCGAGGCCGTGGCCTGGGGCGAGCGAGCGTTCGGCGTACCGTTCCGCGACAGCTGGTGGCAGACCGAAACCGGCGCCATCACCATCGCCAACCTGCCCGACGCCTCGCGCCCCGGCAGCATGGGCCGGGCGCTCCCGGGCTTCGACGTGGCGGTGGCCGATTGCGCCACCGCCGATCTGCGGTTCATCGACGAACCCGACCGGCCGGGCGAACTCGTGGTCAGGGCCGATTGCCCGTCGCTGTTCACCGGCTATCTCGGCGAAGACGGCCGGCCGATGGAAACCTTCACCGACGGCTGGTACCGGTCGGGCGACTTGGTGCGCCGCGACGCCGACGGCTTCTTCTGGTTCCTGGGCCGGCGCGACGACATCATCAAGTCGGCCAGCCAGTCCATCGGGCCCTTCGAGGTGGAAG
>JAKAFA010000338.1 GCA_021818185.1 Pseudomonadota bacterium
CAGATAACAGCGGAACTGGTCCAGCTCCAATAAAATTACGCTGTCCTCCCTGTCCAGGACGCCGACCGGCTGTAGACTGACCCCTATCCCCATTTTCGCCACCAGAGCGGAAACGATCGAGGATGTGGTGCGGTAAACGACCATGGGGTGGTTCTCCAGCATGTCGGCCCACGGCTTCATGCTGCCCACCTTGTGATAATGGAAAGGCTGGGCGATAACGGGAAAATTTATGACATCGGCGATATTTCTTGGCACACCCCAGTCTTGTGCAAACGATTTCGTGCACATCGGCGCCAGTTCCATAATGGATTCCTGAAGGACGACGACGTCGAGGTCGGTCGGGTATTTGTACATGACCGTGATGTCGGCTTCTCTGTTGCTCAAATCCACTTCTGCGCCGAATTCTATCGTCTGTATGTCGAGGGTGATGTTCGGGTTCTCGCGGTGGAATCGTCTCAGGCGGCGCGGCAGCCAATAGCCCGCCATCGCGTCGGTCAGCGCCACCTTGATGCGTCCGCCCGATTTCACCGTACCGGGATTGAGTCCCTGCACGGCCTTCTCAGCCAGCCGCTCCATGCTCTCCGCGATTTCGCAAAGATCCTCTCCCGGCGGAGTGAGCGACACCCCGGCCTTGGTCCGGACCAGAAGCCTTGTCCCGATCATCTGCTCCAGCTGGCCGATCTTCTTGCCGATCGTCGGCTGGGTAAGTCCCAGCCGGCCTTCGGCCTTTCGAAGTCCACCCGCCCGCGCGGTTTCCAACAGCACGCGCAGGAGCTCCCAATCGTTGATCGCCGACGTCATGATAAATCCATCTATCATCCCAACCGATTCGTCGAATTACCATAAGCCCAGACTAAGTGGCAAGTTTATATCGCCACGTATGTAGGGAGGACCCACATATGAAAAAACATATCACCGTCGATATTGCCAGGTCATTCGATGACCTCATAAAAGCAATAGCCATCCGGTTTGCTGTCTATATCGGCGAAAGCGGCTGGTCGTTGTCGGAGGAATGGGACGGGAACGACTTCGCCGGCACGCACATGATTGCGTATGTGGACGGTCAACCGGCCGGGAGCATTCGAATCCGGTATTTCGGCGACTTTGCCAAATGCGAGCGCCTAGCCGTTTTGCCTCAGTATCGGGGGATGCCCCGCCCGCTGTTGAAATTTGCTCAGCAGGCATTGCTGGTTGAGCAGGCTACGCGGCCTCGGCCTGCTGTTCAAGGTCGGTGGTGACGGTGTGCTTGGCTTGATGGGCGAGCAGTGCGGCGCGCAGGATCGGCAGTTGCTTGTGGGCCTTCAGTCGCCGGAAGCCCTTGGCGGCTTCCAGCATGGCGGCACTGGTCCAGCGTAGCGCCATGGATGCGTCCTGCCAGCGCTTCACGTTGCGGCAGACCTGGCGGATGGTACCGTTCATGTTCTCGATGATGTTGGTGCAGGCGAGCGACCGGCGCAGCTCCAGCGGCAGCTTGAGGCGAACGACGGTGAGGATCTCGTCGATGCCCTCCAGGATGCTGGCCGACACGCCGGGGGCCTCGCGCTCCAGGCGGCGGGCGAGGTTCTTGATCAGCTTCTCGGCCTTGTCGGCGTCGTCCAGTTCCCACGCCTGCCGCAGCGCCTTGCGGACGGAGGCGTGCAGGGGCTTGGCAAGGCGCTCGGTGATGTTGCGGGCCTTGTGGACCTGGCAGCGCTGGATGGGGGTGTGGCGGCCGAAGGTGTTGCGGATCGCCTTGGACAGCGCCTTGGCGCCGTCGATGATGAACAGGCGGCAGACGGCCGGGTCGAGGCCGCGCCCCACCAGGTTGTCGAGCAGGGCCTGGCAGACGGCGGCGTTTTCCGTCGCCCCCTCGACCACCCCCAGCGGATGCTTGTCGCCGTTGCCGTCGATGCCGACGGCAGCCAGCAGCATCAGGTCCTCCTCGATGTGGATGCCGTCGATCTGGATCACCAGCAGGTCCAGCTTGGACAGGTCGGCGGCCATCCACTCCTTCATGCGCTCGGCCGACAGCGCCACGAACCGGCGCGACACCGCCGACTTGGACACGCCCGCGCCCTTGGCCGCCGGGACGTCGCCGCCGGGCAGGCGCACGGCGCGGCCGAACTTCCGCGTCGAGACGTTGATCAGCATCAGGTTCAGCGCCCACTGGCCGAGCAGGTCCTCGGACAGCGCCGCCTCCCAGCTCGGCAGGGCCAGTTCCCCGCCATCGCGGGCGCGGACACGGGGACGCTCCACCGCGACCTTGCCGCCGTGGAAGCCGACCTTCCCCCTGGCCTTGCCCCAGCGGTAGGCGTCCTTGCCGTCGGCACGGCCGTAGCGCGGACCGCACAGCCGGGCGGCATCCTCCTCCATCATCCCGGCCAGGGTGGCGATGCCCGCCGTCAGGCAGAACCGCTCGAAGCTGGCACGGACATCTTGCAGAGCATCTTCGACGATTGCTGCCGGGACGACGGCGGCCGATGTGGTAGATTTCTTCATGGCGTTGCTTTCCTTCGTGGATTCGACACCCCGAGCCTATCGGCTCAAGGCGAGCAACGCCTACCTCACATTTTCAACAGCGCCCGGGGCATCCCCATGTCCATTTGCGGCTCCCGATTCCTCTCCGTTCCGAGTCATGCGTGAGACGCGGGCAAATAAGTCCAAAAACGTGATCGGACGCACCAACCGTGAGTTAAGATGCGCACATCTGCGGCATCTCCAAAATTCCGGTTTGGAAGATGGAGCGATACCATACGAATATTGTCGCATGTGACGGACGCGCGTAGAAACGAGTTACTTTCCGAAGAAAGGAAATCCGATCAAACGACCGTGTTTCCCTTAACCCCAGGGGTGCTCAAAGCTCGTTTTCACCCGCCGGTGTCATCCCAGGGCTGGTCAGTGCTCGGCTCGTGACGTGTCCCTCATTGTCATTCCGAGCCGAAGGCGAGGAATCGTTCAGTGTCTGACTCGGAATCGGCATGGTTGCATTATCCCCGCGCCAGTCGCCGCATGATTAGCTTGATGCTCGCGATCATGAGCCATGCTGCGGCGGAGGT
>JAKAFA010000339.1 GCA_021818185.1 Pseudomonadota bacterium
AGGTCGGCGGCCCGTCCGGCCGCCTGGCGGTCATCCCTCCAGCTGCGCCCAGTCGGGCAGACGGCCCAACTGGCGGATAGGCGCCCGCTGGTCGGGCCGGTGGGCCGGATGCTCGTCGAACAGGGTCGCGAAGGGAACGCCCTCGAAGCGGTTGCCCACCGCCCAGACCACCGCCCGCTCGTTGAAGGGTCGGTAATCGGCCGGCTGGAGGCGGGGGCCGGGTTCGGCGTCGCCGGCGGTGTCCCAGGGCGCCGTGCCGTTGTTGCGCACCGCCGTCCCGGGATTGGCGCGGATGGCGGAATCAATGGTGCCGTCGGGCAGCACGCCGTTGACGAAGCGGTTGTTGACCAGGAAGTGGCGGAAGAGGAACGGATTGGCGGGGTCGCGGTTGTCGACCTTGCGGTAGTCGACGACGGAGGTGCCCCAGTCGGGCGGCACATAGGCGTTGCTGCCCCGCGGCCATTGTCGGTTGCGGTATTCCAGGCAGAACTCGCGGGTGGGGCCGCGCCGGAGGAAGACGCAGTCGGCGATGGTGGTGTTGGACCAGGCCCCGATATCGGCGGGCGGCAGCATGCCGTAGAAGCCGCCATCCCGGTCGTCCAGGCTTTGCCAGCTGGCGATGGTGCAGCCGTGCAGTCCGAGATTGGCGGCATAGCATTTGAAGGCATGGCCTTCGGCCCGCGCTGCGGCAAAGGTGGTGTGCCGGGCCAGGAAGCGTTCGATGTAGTTGATATAGACGGTGTGGCTGTAGCCGTCGCCCTGGCCGCCGCGGCTAAGCACGCAATCATCGAGTTGGGCGATGGTCCGGCCGCTGGGCAGGAACAGGCATTCCTTGCCGCCCCGCAGGGTGCAATCGGCGAGGCGCACCAGCCGCAGGTCGGTGCCTGACACCACTGCGCCGCCGATTCCGGCTTCAAGGTCCAGGTTCTCCATCTCGAACGACAGCGCATGGCCGGTGCGGTTGTGCATTTCCAGCAGGGCGTTGTCGCCCGGCGCCTGCAAGCGGGCCCGGGGGCCGCCGCGGGCGCCGCGCAGGATGATGCGGGCGCCGGGTACCGCGCCGCTGTTGGCCTCGACCGCCAGCCACCACCATTTCACCGGGATGGACGCGCCGGCCGGGATTGCGATGATGGCTCCCTGGGGCGAGGCCAGGATCGGCCGGTTGCCGGCCACCACCAGGGTCTGACGGGCCCGCGAGGCTTCGACGTCGAGCGCCACCACCGGCAGGTCGCCGTCGGGTACCAACTCGGGGAGCGGGCGATGGCCCTTGGCAGTGGCGGCGACGGTGCGGCGCGCCCCGGCCGCGGCCGCCAGCCCCGCCGCGGCGGCCAGGAATTCCCTGCGCTTCATTGTTCCTCTCCTGCGGCAGAATCCGGTCATCGTGCACCGTCGTTCCAAAGCAGGACCTTGACGGTTTGCAGGATGATGATGGCATCAAGAAACAGGCTGCGATTTTTTATGTAGTAAAGATCGTAGGACAGTTTCCGGCGAGCGTCTTCATGGCTTGCTCCATAGGGGTAATTGATCTGCGCCCACCCCGTAATGCCGGGCTTAACCTCGTGGCGGCTTTCGTAATAGGGAATTTTGCGTGCAAGCTCTTCGACGAAGACCGGACGTTCCGGCCGCGGCCCGACAAAAGACATTTCGCCCCTCAGCACATTGATCACCTGGGGGATCTCGTCGATGCGGACCTTGCGGATGACGGCGCCGACCCGGGTGACGCGGCTGTCCCTGGCGGCCGCCCAGCGCGGCCCGTCCTTTTCGGCGTCGGTGCGCATGCTGCGGAATTTCAGCACCTCGAAGACCTTGCCGTGCAGGCCGACCCGCGGCTGGCGATAGAACACCGGGCCGGGGCTTTCCAGCTTGATCAGCGCGGCGGTGGCCAGGGTCACCGGCAGGGTCAGCAGCAGCAGGGCCAGGCTGACCACGATATCCACCGCGCGCGCGGCCGCCTCGTAGAGGCCGCTTTGCTGGAAGCCATCGGAAAAGGCCAGCCAGCCGGGGGTGACCTCCTCCAGGTCCACCTGGCCGGTTTCCCGCTCCCAGAAGGTGGCGTAATCGATGACCCGCACCCCCGCCAACTTGCAGCCGAGCAGGTCGCGCACCGGCAATCCCCGCCGGTCGGCCGCTGCCACCACCACCTCGTCCACCCGGTTCTCGACGCAGAACCGCCGCAACTCCTCCGGCGCCACCCCCAGATGGGCGCCGCCGCGCAGATCGGCCGCCGGCGCCGGTTCCAGCCCCAGGCTGAGGAAGCCGACCAGGGTGAAGGGGCGAACTTCCGGATTGCGCCACCATGTCACGATCTTGGCGGCCCGCGGGCCGGTTCCGATGACAGCCACCCGGCGGTGCAGGCGGCTGAACCGCCGCAAGGCCGCGCGGAACAGGCGGCGGATGCCGAGCAGGATGGGAAGGAACAGGCCGAGCCCGGCGGTGCAGAGCAGGCGATAGCCGCGGTCGGAAACCCCGCCGCCGACCCAATGGTAGATGGCTTGCACGGCCAGCAGAACCCCGACCACCAGGGTCAGGGCGACCACGGCACGGGTCACCACGTCGCGCATCTGCATGAAGTGGTCGCGGTTGTAGAGCCCGACTGCCGTCATTCCCATGCTGGCGGCCACGGTGACCAACGCGATCACTTGCGGGCGTGCGGTCTCGGTCAGTCCAAGTCCAGAGTCAGCGATGTATGAAAAAATTATATAAAGCAGGGAGGACAGGGCAACGAACTCGCAACAGGCAAGAATGACGGCGTGGGCGACGACGTAATGTCGAAACAGGCGAAGCATGCCATCTCCTTCGCACTTGAGGCGGGATCTTATTTTTCGGGGGGAAATTTCCGTGGCAGAAATTTGGGGGCGGCGAGAGACGGTTAATGGTATCTTCTGCAACAACATATTCTCAACCGTCATTTCGCATGGGAGGAGCTCCGCCAGGCAGCCCGGCGACTAGGCTACAAATTGGCACATGCAGTCTTGAATGCAGCTGATTACGGTGTTCCGCAACGCCGCGAGCGAGCTATCGTGATCGGA
>JAKAFA010000092.1 GCA_021818185.1 Pseudomonadota bacterium
GCCCGACCTGCCGCGCTGGCGGGACTGGGCGCGGACGCTACGCGATGAATACGAGGCCAATCTGGAACCCGGCCCCTGCCCCGGCGCGCTCGATCTAGGCCGGGTGATGACCTTCCTCGACGGGGAGTTGCCCGACGACGCCATCCTGTGCCTGGGGGCCGGCAATTATACCGGCTGGCCCCAGCGGTTCCGCCGCTACCGCCGGTTCGGCACCCAACTGGCGCCGGCCAACGGCTCCATGGGCTACGGCCTGCCCGCCGCCCTGGCCGCCCAATCCCTGCATCCCGGCCGCCTGGTGGTGGCCTTCGCCGGCGACGGCTGCTTCATGATGACCGCGGCGGAACTGGCCACCGCCCGCTTGTATGGGCTGGCGCCGGTGGTGATCGTCGTGGACAACTCGATGTACGGCACCATCCGCATGCACCAGGAGCGCCGCCATCCCGGCCGGCCCATGGCCTCGGACCTGGCCAATCCCGATTTCGCCGCCCTGGCCGCCGCCCACGGCTTCTTCGCCGCCACGGTGACCCGCACCGAGGACTTCCCGGCCGCCTTCGCCCATGCCCGCGCCGCCGGCCGGCTGGCGCTGCTGCATCTGCGCCTCGACCCCGAGGCCATCACCACCCGCACCACCTTGTCGGCCTTGCGGCCGGGGACGGTCTGACCATGGATGCCTCCCCCCTGCTGGCCCGCTTCGGGCTACGTGCCGACGACGGCGACCTTGTGGTGACCAGCCCGGTGGACGGCGCCCCATTGGGCCGGGTGTGCCGCACACCGGCCGCTGCGGTGGATGGCATGGTCGCCCGCGCCCAGGCGGCATTCCGCCTGTGGCGCGGCGTGCCGGCGCCGCGCCGCGGCGAACTGGTCCGCCTGCTGGGCGAGGAGTTGCGCGCCCACAAGGACGACCTGGCCCGGCTGGTCACCCTGGAATCCGGCAAGGTTCTGGCCGAGGGCCGGGGCGAAGTGCAGGAGATGATCGACATCTGCGACTTCGCCGTCGGCCTGTCGCGGCAATTGCACGGCCTGACCATCGCCTCGGAGCGGCCGGACCACCGGATGATGGAGACCTGGCATCCCCTGGGCGCGGTGGCAGTGATCACCGCCTTCAATTTTCCGGTGGCGGTCTGGGCGTGGAACGCCGCCCTCGCCCTGGTCTGCGGTAATGCGGTGCTGTGGAAGCCGTCGGAGCGGACGCCCTTGACCGCCCTGGCCGTCCAGGCGCTGCTGGTCCGCGCCGCCGCCCGGTTCGGCACCCTGCCCGAAGGGTTGCCCCCCGACGGATTGACGCAAGTGGCGGTGGGCGGCGCCGATCTGGCCCTGGCCCTGGCCGACCACCCCCGGGTGCCGCTGGTCTCGGCCACCGGCTCGACCGCCATGGGCCGTGCCCTGGCGCCGCGCGTCGCCGCCCGGCTGGGCCGCAGCCTGCTGGAGCTGGGCGGCAACAACGCCGCCATCGTCTGCCCCTCCGCCGACCTGGACCTGGCGGTGCGCGCCATCCTGTTCGCCTGGACCGGCACCGCCGGCCAGCGCTGCACCTCGCTACGCCGCCTCATCGTCCACGAGACGGTGCGCGATTCCCTGGTCCCCCGGCTGGCGGCGGCGGCGGCGCGGCTGCCCGTCGGCAATCCTTTGGACGCCGCCACCCTGGTGGGACCGCTGATCGATGCGGCGGCAGCCCGGCGCATGGACCAAGCCCTGGAGCGAGCCCGCGCCGCCGGCGGCCGGGTGCATGGCGGCGGACCGGTGGCGGTTTCCGGCTGCCCCCAGGGAATCTACGTCCGCCCGGCGCTGGTCGAGATGCCGGCGCAGACCGAGGTGATGCATGCCGAGACCTTCGCCCCGCTCCTCTGGGTGGTCGGCTACCGCGACTGGGCCGAAGCGGTGGCGCTGAACAATGACGTGCCCCAGGGGCTCGCTTCGTCGGTATTCACCGCCGACCTCCGCGAGGCGGAACGGTTCCTGTCGGCCGAAGGCTCGGATTGCGGCATCGCCAATGTCAATATCGGCCCGTCGGGCGCCGAAATCGGCGGCGCCTTCGGCGGCGAGAAGGATACCGGCGGCGGCCGGGAGTCCGGCTCGGATTGCTGGAAGACCTATATGCGCCGGGCCACCAACACCATCAATTACGGCCGCGCCCTGCCGCTCGCCCAGGGGGTGGCGTTCGACCCGCCCTGAACGCCCGCCCCAATCCCCTTGTCGGCCGGCCGGTTCTGCCGCACAGTGAGCCTCCTTAGGGGCTCCAAGCATGACCAGTGACGACCGCCACATCCCGGAAATCATCCGCATCCGCCGCGGAGAGACCATCTTCGCCCAGGGCGATCCCGGCGATTGCGCCTATCTGCTGGAGGCCGGACGGGTCGCCATCCACCAGACCATCGACGGCAAGCCGCTGGAACTTGACCCGGTCGAGCCTGGGGAAATCTTCGGGGAGATGGCGATTCTGGACGGTGGCCGGCGGTTGGCCACCGCCAGGGCCGCAGAGGATTCGGTGATCGCCCGGCTGCGTACCACCGGTTTCCATCACCGGCTGGAAGGTGCCGACCGTTTCCTGCGCGCCCTGGTGATGATGGTCATCAAGAACATCCGCACCTCGCACCGAGTCTTCCTGCGCCGGCCGCGGTCGTTCCCCGACCATTTGCGCCAGATGAATGCGCTGTCATTGAACGTGCGGCGCTTCGCCCTTCGCCTGCCCGATGCCCCGGCCGGCGAACGGCTGGTCCAGGCCCTCGACCGCCTGGACGGGGCGCTGGCCGAGCTGGCCAGCCTGGCCAGCCTGTTCCCCGACCGGCGCCAGGACATTGTGCTCGACACCGACGAAGCCGACGGCGTCGGCCTCGATCAGGTGGTGGGGTCGGAAGCGCGCCGCCGGGTCTACGTGCCGGCCAAGGCCAACGCCTGACCTCACGGCAGAACCGGCGCCTCGCGCCCGGCGCGGCGCAGCCGCGTGCCGACGGGATCGTGCTCGGTCACGAAGCTCTCCAGTTCATCGGCCGGCAGCGGCCGGGCCAGGAAATACCCCTGCGCCACCGGACAGCCGCAGCGGCGCAGGAAGGCAAGCTGCCCCGCGGTCTCGACCCCCTCGGCCACCAGGCCCAAGCCCAGGGCGCAGGCCATGGCCACGATGGTCCGCACGATTTCGGCATCGTCCTCCTCCTGCTCCAGGTCGGCCACGAAAGCACGGTCGATCTTCAGGGTGGTGATGGGGAGACGGCGCAAATAGCCAAGATTGGAATAGCCGGTGCCGAAATCGTCGATGGCGATGCCGAAGCCGGTGGTGCGCAGCCGCATCAGGTGCAACGCCACCCGCTCGGGATCGTGCAGCAGCATGGATTCGGTGATCTCGATCTCGATCAGTCCGGCCGGCACCCCGGCGGCGTCGACCACCGAAATGATGGCGTCCACGTCCTCCAGCCGGCGGAAATGGCGGGCCGACAGGTTGACCGCCACCGGAATGTCGCCGAGGCCGCGGGCACGCCAGCGCCGGATCTGGGCGCAGGCCTCACGCAGCACCCAGTCGCCGATCATGACGATCAGGTCGCTTTCCTCGGCCACCGGAATGAACTGGTCGGGGGGAATCAGCCCCTCGCCCGGCCGGCGCCAGCGGACCAGCGCCTCGACCCCCGCCAGCTTGCCCGAGGCGGTGGCCAGCTTGGGCTGGTAATGCAGCTCCAGATGGCCCCGCTCGATGGCCTGGCGCAGGGCGGTTTCGATCTCCAGCCGGCGCAGCGCCCTGGCGTTGAGGGTCTGGTCGAAGAAGTGGAAGGTGTTGCGTCCACGCCCCTTGGCCTCGTACAGGGCCATGTCGGCATTCTTGATCAGCGTGGTGACGTCGGCTCCGTCCTGGGGCGACAGGCTGATGCCGATGGAGATGCCTGTGCGCAGCAGGGTGTTGCCCAGGTCGATGGGCTGGCCGACCGCCTCGATCAGCTTTTCGCTGATACTGGCCGCCTCGCCCGGCGAGGCGACGCTTTCCACCACCAGGACGAATTCGTCGCCACCCCACCGGGCCACCGTATCCATCGAGCGCAGGGCCTGGCTCAGCCGCTCGGCCACCACCCGCAGCAGTTCGTCGCCGACCTTGTGGCCCAGGGTGTCGTTGACGACCTTGAAATTGTCGACGTCGGCGAACAGCACCGCCACCGAACGGTCCTGCCGCTCGGCCACCGCCAGGGCGTGGCCCAGGCGGTCCTCGACCAGCAGGCGGTTGGGCAGGCCGGTCAACGGATCGTGATAGGCCAGGCGATGGATGTCGCGGCTGCGCTGATCGATTTCGGCGATCAGCTGGTTGTAGGCGGTGATCACCTCGCCCAGTTCGTCGCCGCTCTGCCAGCGCAACGGATCACGGCGTTCCATCATCGCGTTGCGCCGGAGCGACTCCGTCAGCCGCGCCAGGGGCCGCGCCACCAGCCGGCTGACCGCCACGCTGACGGCGATCGCCAGCAGCAGGAACGAGACGGCCAGCACCGCCAGGCTGCCCAGGCGCTGGGCGGCCAGTTCCCGGCGCTGCTGGCCGTCGTGGAAGGTGACCACCAGACGTCCGAGGACCCGCCCATCGCCCCGCGTGGTGTCCACCAGCGCCACCTCCCGCGTGAAGGTATTGCGATAATCCCGCGCCGGCCCGCCCCGCACCGAGGCGATCACGGTGCCGCCGGAATCGCGCAGGTCGGCGCGCAGCAGGTCGGGCACCGCGGCGACGCTTTGCAGCAGGCGGCGCATGGTGGCGATGTCCCCTTTGCCCATCGGCTCGACCAGGGCGGCGCCGACGGTGACGGCGATGCCGTCGAGACGGTCGCGCAACACCGACAGCCGTTGGTCGCGGCTGAAATTCTGGAAGGCCAGAAACATGACGGCCGCGCCAGCCAGCATGCAGGCCAGGATCACCGCCAACAGCTTGGTGGCGATGGACGACATGGGGCGCGGAAACGGTCTGCTCGCCACGCGATCCTCTCTCGGCAGGCGTCCCGGCGCGCGATCGGCGGGATCGATATCGCCTTTTTAGCCGCCGCCGCCCGCTTCCCCGGTTAATCTTTGGTTATATGATCCCGCCGAAGCCGGACAAAGCGACCCGGACCAGCCGGCCGGGCGAGGACTTGGCCTGCTTCTTGTGGGCGGCGATGGCGGCGCTGACCTCGTCCACCGTCCCCTGGCGGCAGCCGGGCGGCACCTCCAGCACCACCGCGCTGGCCGAGAGCAGGGGAAAAGTCTTCATCGCCCCCTCGCGGTCCTGGGCATAGATGCAGCGGCGTTCGCGCGCCTCGGCGTCGTAGAAGCTTTCGGCCTCGAAGGCGAAGCGGGCAATCAGCGCCGCCACCGCTTCGGCCGCCGCCTCCGGCGCTTCGCCCCGGATCCCGATGAAGAAGTCGTCGCCGCCGATATGGCCGATGAACCAGTCGCGGCCCTGGGCTTGCTTGCGGCTCAGCTCGGCGAACAGCAGAATGGCGCGGTCACCTTGGCGGAACCCGTAATAATCGTTGAACGGCTTGAAATTGTCGAAATCGATATAGGCCAGGACGGCGCCGTCGCCACCGGCCAGGCAGGTTCCGAGATAGTCGGTGATCAGTTCGTTGCCCGGCAGCTTGGTCAGCGGGTTTTCGTCGCGGGCGCGGGCCAGGGTCTTTTCGTGCATGGCGCGCAGGATCGAGCGTGCCGACAGGAAGCCGCGATAGACCATGCGCTCGGTCACCAGGATGCCGTCGGCATCCTCGACCGTGGCGTAGACCGCCAGCATCTGGTCCAGCGGCGTGCCGATATCGGCCAGCGGGCAGCGTACCAGGTAGTCGTAGAGCTTGCGGCCCAGCCCCTTGTTGGCCATCAGGTCCTTGCCGAACGCCGAGTAGGCGAAGTTCTTCAGTTCGCGCTCCCGCAGCAGGCCAAGGGCCCGGCCGCTGCCATCGACCACCGGAATGATGCTGACACTGGCGTTGCGCCCGAACAGAGTGAACACGTCGCGCAAGGGCGTGTCCACCCGGATGGCCGGCAGGGGATCGAGCTGTTGCAGCACCCATTTCTGATCCAGCTGACGGCGGCGCCGGTCGTCGCGGGCCAACGCCTCGACATGGGGGAAGACCGGCACCGCCAGCCGGGTGTCGAGAAGCGGCGGCTGCACCAGGTCGCCCTGCACCAGATCGCAGCCCAGCTCACGGCAGACGGTCAGTTCCAGGCCGGTCTCCACCCCGACCGCCACCACCTCGATGCCCAGGGTATGGGCCATGCCCACCAACTGAGCCAACAGCACCCGCTTGCGGGCGCTGGTGTCGATGCCGCGCAGCAGGCTGGGATCCACCTTGATGAAATCGGGATCGCAGGCGGCCAACAGGCCGAAACCATCGGCGGTGGCCCCGAAATGGTCGATGGCCAGCATGCCCCCCCGCCCGGTCACCGTGCGCAGCCAGCCGGGCAGGCCGGCCCGGGAATCGGGAAAGGCGGCGATCTCGGTGACCAGCTGCGAAACCCTGGCCTCCAGCAGCGTGCGGGCGGCAAGGACCACGTCGTCCCAGTGTTCCCCGGCACGATGGTCAAGATTGATGAACAGCGCCTTCTCGCCCATGTCCGGCAGGCCGCCCAACCGGGCGGCGGCCTGCCGGCGGATGGCCAGTTCCAGGTCGGCCAGCCGGCCTGCGGCGGCGGCCGCCGCCAGCATTTCTTCGGCCGAGGAAAGGGCGAACCGTTCCCACCCGCGGAGCAGGACTTCGTAGCCGAAGCACTGCCCCGTATGGATATTACTTATGGCCTGGAATCCGACCTCGATATCGGAAAAATCGCCAGTAACGGCGGAAGTCATTTCGATGACACCCCCCAATGCACTGGCAGAACACTACCTCGACGCGACCTGCGCGGTCCAATGACGATCAGCCGTTCTGGAAAAATTTAACTTGGACGAAACGTAATTACTTGAGCGGTTCGGCCGAGACCGGCGTCCGCTCCGGCATCGACGCCGGCGCGGCGACCGGCGGCGGCTCCGGCCGGGTGGCGGCCGGCGACGGGGCCGGTGCCTGGGCGGCGGTTGCCGCCGGTGGATTGGCCGGCGCGGGATTGTCCTCCGCCGCCTTGATGCCGGTGGCGACCAAGTCGGGGATGCCGCAGCCGGCCAGGGCCAGTGGCAGGGCAAGCAGGGCGAGACGGGTAAGGCGGAGCATCGGATTTACCCCCTGATGACAAGCGACTGGACCCTACGCCGCGCTCAGGCGGCCGGGCTGGAGCAATCAAACGACCGAATTCAGGCAAAAACGCGGCCGAAACGGTTGGTCAGCACGTCGGCAAGCCGGGCCTGCTCCTGGCGGACGAAACCGGCGGCCGGCAGGCGGCCTTCGCGGTGCAGGTCGATCATGGCGCAGACCCCGGCGGCGGTGGTCTTCTGGATGGCCGAGCGGCCGTCCTCGGATCCGTCGCCGTAGATCTTGCGCGCCCAGCTTTCCTGGGTCAGCAGCCCCTTGCGGCGGCCGACCACGGTGACGAAGATCAGCACCACGTCCTGCCGGGTGACCGGCACCGCATGTTCGATGACATCGCGGAACAGGGCGCGGCGTTCGGCCAGTTTGAGGTCGTGGGCCAGCATGCGGATACGGTCGCGGTGGCCGGGATAGCGCACCGTCTTGTAATCCAGGCGGCGCACCCGCCCGGACAGGGTCTCGCACAGGGTCCCCACCCCGCCCGAGGTGCTGAACGCCTCGTAGGACACGCCGTCCAGCGAAAACTCCTCCAGCCCTTCCAGCGGCAGCACCTCCATCATGCGGCCGTCCACCAGCGCCTCGCAGGGATTGCAATATTCATTGATCAGCCCGTCCGTACTCCAGGTCAGGTTGTATTTCAGGGCATTGTCGGGATATTGCGGCAGCGCGCCGACCCGAAGGCGCACGTCCAACACCTCGTCGAACCGCTCGACCAGAGCCATGGCGGCAATGGCGATGAAGCCGGGCGCCAGGCCGCATTGCGGCACGAACACACTGTCGGCCCCCTCGGCCAGGCGGGCGATGGCGCGACGGGTGGCGACATCCTCGGTCAGGTCGAAATAATGCACCGCCTCGGCGCGGGCGGCCTCGGCCACCACCACGTCGAGGAAGAACGGCAGGGCGGCCACCACCGCGTCGCAGCCCGACAGGGCGGCCCGCAACGCGACGGGATCGCGGGCGTCCACCGCCACCGCCTGCACCCCGGCCGGGGCGCGCAGGCGGGCGGCATCGACATCGGTGTCGCCCAGCAACACTTCGTCGCCGCCCTCCGCCCTGAGGGCGGCCACCGTCACCCCGATCTTGCCGGCCCCCAGCACCAGAACACGCGCCATCGCCGCCTCCTCTGGCCACCCGCGCCCCCGTGGGCCGGGGGATTAGTCCGTCGCCGCCTCGACCGTCACCGTCTGGCCCGGCTCCACCCCGTCCAGGCGGCGCACGTCGTCGACGGCGCGGGCCCAGATGTTGGCAGCGACCGCCAGGCGGATTTCGTCACCCTCCGAGGCGGGGGTCGGTCCCCAGGCGACGACGATCGCCTCGCCCTCGGGCCGATAGGCCACTTCGCCCGCCTCCACCACCGCGCGGGCGTCCGCCTCGCGCTCGGCCTGCACCGGCGCCGGGAAATACACTTCCTGGCCCCAGGTGGTGGCCCGCGACTGAAAGGGGACTGCCCGGTAGATCGCATCGGCGGTGGGGGTGTCGAGAAGCTCGACATTTACCGTCACCCGGCCGATGGTCATCTTAAGTTTTCGCATTGCGCGGCATCCCCCCCGGGTATATTCCTTCGTGACATGGTACTCTGCCCGCTTTTCGTCGGCGGCTCCAGACGGAGATTTGCCGAGTGGCGCGGACGCCTTGTATGTGGTGCACGGAAGCCACAATAAAAAGGCGGGCCCGGCCTTATGGCCTCGACCCGCCTATGCCCCCGCCCGGCAGTCCCGCTCCCCTTGGCCCGGCTCCGCCGTCCCGGCCGGCTCGGGCTCGTATACCGGGATCAGACCTTGGTGCCGCGCATGACCGCCCGCGTATGCTTGGCGATCATCATCTCCTCGTCGGTGGGAATGACATAGACCGGGATTGGCGAATCCAGGGTCGAGATCACGCCGGCGCCCTGGGCGTTGGCCGCCTCGTCCAGCTCGATCCCCATCCACGCGGCGCCGCGGCAGACCTGGGCGCGGATTTCCGGCGAATGCTCGCCGATGCCGGCGGTGAACACCAGGGCGTCCAGGCCCTGCATCGCCGCCGCCAGCGAGCCGACCTCGCGGCAGATGCGGTAGACGAACAAGTGCACCGCCTCGGCGGCGTGGGGATCCTCGCTGGCCAGCAGCACGCGCATGTCATTGCTGATCCCCGACACCCCCAGCAGGCCGGACTTTTTGTAGAGCAGGGTTTCCACCTCCTTGGCCGACATGCCCTTCTGCTCCAGAAGGTAGAGGATCACCCCGGCATCGATCGCCCCGGTGCGGGTGCCCATGGGCAGGCCGTCCAGGGCGGTGAAACCCATGGTCGAGGCCACCGACCTCCCGTCGCGGATGGCGCACATCGAGGCGCCCGAGCCCAGATGCGCCACCACCACCCGCCCGGAGGCCGCCGCCGGAGCGATGCGCTTCAGCTGGCGGGCGATGTATTCGTAGGACAGGCCGTGGAAGCCGTAGCGCCGCACGCCCTCGTCGCTTAGCGCCCGCGGCAGGGCGAAGGCCTGGGCCACCGGCGGGTTGCTGCGGTGGAAGGCGGTATCGAAACAGGCCACCTGCAACAGGCCGGGATGCACCGCGGTCAGGGCGCGGATGGGAGCCAGGTTGTGGGGCTGGTGCAGGGGAGCAAGCGGCACCAGTGCTTCCAGCTCCGCCATCAGCGCCGCATCCACCACCACCGGCTGGGCGTACCGGGCGCCGCCATGGACGACGCGATGGCCGGCGGCCCGCAGGGTGGCACCGTCCAGGTGATCCTCGACCCAGTCGATCAGATGCTTGAGCAGGGTTTCGTGCGGCAGGTGGGAATCGGTCCAGCGCCGTTCGGCCAGCACCGCCCCCTCGGGCGACAGGGCGACGAAATGGGGGGCAGAGGCGATGCCCTCCACCTGGCCGCGGCTGGACAGCAGCGGCTTTTCGTCGCCGTTGCTCAGGTACAGCGAGAACTTGATCGAGGAGGACCCGGCGTTGATGACCAGGATGCCGTCGCGCATGGGAGCTCTCCTTATTCCGCCGCGGTGGCGGACTTGCGCGCCCGCTGGGCATGGGCCAGCAAAGCGGCGACGGCGCACGAGGCGAGGCGGGCCTTGGCCGAATCGGCGCGGCTGGTCAGCACGATCGGCACCCGCGCCCCCAGCACGATGCCGGCGGCGTCGGCCTCGGCCAGATAGGACAGCTGCTTGGCCAGCATGTTGCCGGCCTCCAGGTCGGGGACCAGCAGGATGTCGGCCTTGCCGGCCACCGGCGACGCGATCTTCTTGATCTTCGCCGCCTCTTCGCTGATGGCGTTGTCGAAGGCCAGCGGGCCGTCCAGCAGGGCGCCGGAGATCTGGCCGCGGTCGGCCATCTTGCACAGGGCGGCGGCCTCGATGGTCGAGTTGATCTTGGGATAAACCGTCTCGACCGCCGACAGGATGGCCACCTTGGGCAGATCGACGCCCAGCACATGGGCCAGCTCGATGGCGTTCTGGACGATGTCCACCTTGTCTTCCAGCGTCGGATAGATGTTCACCGCCGCGTCGGTGATCAGCAGGGTGCGCGGATAGGTCGGCACGTCCATGACGAAGACGTGGCTGATGCGCCGGGCGGTGCGCAGGCCGCGGTCGCGGCTGGCGACCTCGTGCATCATCTCGTCGGTGTGCAGCGAGCCCTTCATCAGGGATTCCGCCTCGCCGCTACGGCACAGCGCCACCGCCCGCTCGGCGGATTCATGGGAATGGGCGGTATCGACGATGCGCAGGCCGCCGATATCGATGCCGAATTCCGTGGCCACCGCGCGGATCTTGCCCTCGGGCCCCACCAGGATCGGGGTGATCAGGCCGGCGCGGGCGGCATCCACCGGACCTTCCAGCGACACTTGGTCGCAGGGATGGCACACCGCCACCGAAATGGGCTCCAACGATCCGCAACAGGCGATCAGGTCTTCGAAAACGTGGTGGCGGCGGTGCAGGCAGACCTCGTGCAGCTCGATCCGCGGCTGAATCAGCTTGACGGTGGGCGCCATCACGCGGGCATTGCCGCGGAACACCAGCTCGGCGCGCTGATTCACCGCCCGGCATTCGAAGGTCACCAGATTGGGCGGCGTCTTCTCGGTGGCGACGATGGACACGGTCAGGGCGTCACCCACCTCGACCGGACGGCTGAACTCGAAATTCTGGCTCAAATAGACGGTGCCCGGTCCCGGCAGCTCGTTGCCGAGCAGTGCCGACAGCAGCGAGCCGCCCCACAGGGAATGGGCCAGCGCGCGCGGATGGTTGTCGATGCCGCCCTGGTAATGGGTGGGGTTGAGATCGCCGGTGGCGATGCCGAAGACCTCGACATCCTCGGTGCGGCAGGTCCGGGTCAAGGATGCGCTGTCGCCCACCTCGATCTCGTCCCATGTGCGGTTTTCGATCATCTCGACCATGGCAATCTCCCGATAAGGCGCCCCGGCGGGGGTGATGTTGCATCGCGGAACATACCGGTACCCCTGCCGGGGTACAACCATCGCGCATTAACTTTCACTTTATGGTCACGGCGCACCTCTCCCGGTTACGCACACCACGAGGATCCACAGCCGTCGCGGGGCTGGCGGTTGCACCGCACCAACGCCCGGATTATGGTGGCGGCATTGGTCGTATCCGTGCATGGGGCCGCACCGTCATGAGTATCCGTAACCTCAAGGCGCTGCTGCGCCCGCAGTCGGTCGCCGTGGTCGGCGCCACCACCCAGCCCCAAGCCCCCGGCCAGGTGGTCATGCGCAACCTGTTGCAGGCGGATTTTTCCGGCCCGGTGATGCCGGTGACCGCCGACCATGCCTCGGTGGCCGGGGTGCTGGCCTATCCCGACATCGCCAGCCTGCCGGTGGCCCCCGATCTGGCGCTGGTCTGCTCGGCGGCGGCCACGGTGCCGGATTCGATCCGCGCCCTGGGCGAACGCGGCGCCAAGGCCGCCTGCATCATGACCCCGGCACTGCACCGTCTGACCCTGGCCGACGGCCGCACCGCGCTGGAGGCCGCCAAGGCCGAGGCGCGGGCGGCGGGCATGCGCCTGCTGGGGCCCAACAGCATGGGCATCATGGTGCCGGGCATCGGCCTGAACGCCAGCTTCGCGCCGGAAAACGCCCCCTCCGGCAAGATCGCCTTCGTGTCGCAATCGGGCGCCCTGTGCTCGGCGGTGCTGGACTGGGCGGCGGCCAAGGGCATCGGCTTTTCCCATTTCATCCATACCGGCGACGGGTCCGACGTGGGGTTCGGCGACCTGCTCGACTATCTGGGCAGCGACCCCTCGACCCGCGCCATCCTGCTCTACCTGGAGACCATCGAGGCCAAGCGCGGCTTCATGTCGGGGGCCCGCTCGGCGGCGCGCAACAAACCGGTGCTGGCCATCAAGGCCGGCCGCTCGGCCGCGGGGGCGCGGGCGGCCACCTCCCATACCGGCGTGCTGGCCGGTTCGGATCTGGTGTTCGACGCGGCGCTGCGCCGCGCCGGCATGCTGCGGGTGAAGGACATCGACGAATTGTTCGGCGCGGTCGAAACCCTGGCCCGCGCCCGCCCCATGCGCGGCAAACGGCTGGCCATTCTGACCAACGGCGGCGGTATCGGGGTGATCGCCGCCGACGACCTGGCCGATGGCGGCGGCGTCCTGGCCGACCTGCCCGACGAGGTGGTCGCCCGGCTGGATGCGGTGTTGCCGCCCAATTGGTCGCACGGCAATCCGGTGGACGTGGTCGGCGACGCCGACGGCGCCCGCTATGTCAAGGCGCTGAACATCCTGCTGGAGTGCAAGGAGGTGGACGCCGTTTTGGTGATGTACGCCCCCACCGCCATCTCCAACCCCACCGAGGTGGCCGAGGCGGTGATCAAGGTGTTCAAGGAGCGGACCCGCGCCAACGTCATGACCTGTTGGGTCGGGGCGGAAAAGGTGCGCCAGGCGCGGCGCCTGTTCGTCGAGGCCGGGGTGCCCAGCTTCGAGACCCCGCGCGCCGCCGTCGAGGGGTATCTGCACCTCTTGGAATACCGGCGCAACCAGGACATGCTGATGGAGGTGCCGGCCTCGGCACCGGTGGATTTCGTCCCCGACACCCGCTTCGCCCGCGCCCTGGTCAAGGAAGCCTACGACAAGGGCGAATGGGTCCTGCCCGAGCCCGCCGCCAAGGCCATCCTGGGCGCCTACGGCATCCCGGTGATCGAGACCCGAATCGCCCACACTCCGGCCGAGGCGTCGCGGCTGGCCAACGAGATGGGCGGCACCGTCGCCCTGAAGATCCTGTCGCCCGATATCGTCCACAAATCGGAAATGGGAGGCGTGGCGCTCAACCTCCACGGCCCGTTCGAGGTGGAGAAGGCGGCCAATGCCATGCTGGAGCGGGTGGCCGCCAGCTATCCCGAGGCCCGCGTCGAGGGCTTCACCGTGCAGCGCATGGCGGTGCGCAGCCCCGGCACCCAGGAACTGATCGTCGGCATCGCCACCGATCCGCTGTTCGGCCCGGTGATCATGTTCGGCCAGGGCGGCGTGGCGGTCGAGGTGATCGCCGACCGCGCCGTCGCCCTGCCGCCGCTCAACATGGCGCTGGCCCGCGAACTGGTCGAACGCACCCGCGTCTCGCGCCTGCTGCGCGGCTACCGCGACCGCCCGCCGGCCAACATGGAGGCGCTGTACCTGACCCTGATCCAACTGTCGCAGATCGTGGTGGACATCCCGGAAGTCCTGGAACTGGACATCAATCCGCTCCGCTGCGATTCCCACGGGGTGATCGCGCTGGACGCCCGCATCCGCCTGGGCCAGCCCAAGCCCAAGGGCCAGCGCATGGCCATCCGCCCCTATCCCGCCGAGCAGGAGGAATGGTTCACCATGACCGACGGGCGCCGGGTGATGCTGCGCCCCATCCGCCCCGAGGACGAGCCCAACCACCATGTCCTGGTGTCGCGCCTGACCGCCGAGGACATCCGCTTCCGCTTCTTTGGGCTGGTGCACGAGCTTCCCCATTCCGAGATGGCCCGCCTCACCCAGATCGACTACGACCGCGAGATGGCCTTCGTGGGCGAGATCGACAAGCCCGAGGGCGGCCGCGAGACCCTGGGGGTGGTGCGGACCATCACCGACCCCGACAACGACAAGGCGGAATTCGCCATCGTGGTGCGCTCGGACCTGAAGGGCACCGGCCTGGGCAAGCGCCTGCTGGTCAAG
>JAKAFA010000093.1 GCA_021818185.1 Pseudomonadota bacterium
GCATCCGCGGCACCAACCGGCGCGAGCCGGTATGGATCGAGGTGTTCCACCCCTTCTGCCCGCTCCGCTACGTGCCGAGCTTCGAGGCGGTCGACGAGGCCCGGGCCGAGTACCGCGTGTGGTGGCAGGCCCTGGCCCGCATTGCCGCCGCCCTGCCGCCGTTGCAGCGCTGGCGGCTCGACGGCCTCGGCGCCGAGGAGAGCCCCTGGCTCACCCCGGCCGCCTGCCCCCGGGCAGAACGACCATGACTGACGACGCCGACGGCGGCGGCTGCGAACTCCCCGAATTGCCGCCTTACCGCAGACACGGTCGACCGATGCCCTTGCCCCCATCACATCGGCGGTTCGACGGCCTCGGCGCCGAGGGGAGTCCCTGGCTCGCCCCGCGTCGGCAGGCCTTCCGCCATGCCGGAATGCACCTTCCGCCAGGCCAGCAGGCTGAGGCGGTCGGCCAGGCGGCGCAACGTCTGCCGTTCCACGGTATTCAGCTGTGCCAGGGTTTCGGGGTCGGTGGTGTCGATGATCATATCGGCTCGCCGCAAATCGCCAGAGGGACCATCAGGTATAATCCGCTCCGCCCGGCGCCAGAACCCTGGAGGGCGGCCTACACCCTCGGTCGGGCCGGCCCGCCGGGGCCTATGAAATTGGTCATCCCCAGAGTCTGTGGATAACCCTGTCGATAAGCGCCGGGTTTTCCTGTGAGGCGGCAGGTGGCGTCTGGCTTCCCTGCCTCCTGCCTCCTTTCTAGGCATGGCGGAATCGCTTGCCGGTGCCCAGCATCCCCCCCTGACAAGGCGCAAACCCGGGCAAGACGGCCGGCCGGTCGCCGCCTGTGAATAATCGTGAAACACCAGTAGTCGGGCCACCGCACATTTGTCCATTGGGGTTAAGGGCTGATGACAATGGTCTTACACTTTGGGCTAGGCTATCGCGGCGCCCGGCCACGGCGGCCGTGCCGACAAAGGCGGCGTATGCTGCGGATCTGTGCGTGATTCTTGACGGCCTACGCCCAATGTGACAATTGACCGCATGACTGGCGATCCAACGGCGCCGGTTGCGGGCCCGCTGGCGGATGACACCATGGCTGATTCAACTTCCCCGCGCGGCACCCCGGACATCCCCGTCCCCGCGGGCGGCGACGGCAACATTGATCGGCAGGTCCTGGGCGGGGCGGCCGTCGCCCCGGCCGATCCCGGGACCGCCGCCGAGGAAATCCTGGCCAGCATCGACGACGGCATTTATGTGATCGACGCCCAGTGGCGGTTTACCTACCTCAACGCCTATGCCAGTGAACTCCTGGAATTAGCCGATAACAGCATCGTCGGCCAATCGTTGCTCGACAGCTTTCCCCAGGTCCAGGGCAGCCCTGTCCATGCCGCCTTGCGGCACGTGATGAACACGCGGGAACCGGTCCATTTCGAGGCGATCGGCGCCATCGTGCCCTGCTGGTTTTCCTTTGGCGTCTACCCGGCCGGCGATGGCGGCCTTTTCGTCCATTTCCGCGACATTTCGGCCCGCAAAGCGGCCGAGGTGGCGTTGCGCGCCAGCGACGAGCGCTTCCGGCTGGCGTTGGCCAATTCGCCGGTCTCGGTATTCGAACAGGATCTGGGCCTGCGCTACACCTGGATCCACAATCCGCAGTTCGCCTCACCGGCCGCCTATATCGGCAAGACCGACGCCGACGTGATGGAACCGAACTGCGCCGCGGTGATGGAGGAGTTGAAGCGGGCGGTGATCGCCAGCGGCCACCCGGTCCGCCGGGAGGTGGCGGCCGCCCCTCCCGGCCACCCGATGCACTATTTCGACCTCTACATCGAGCCGCGCCTTGATGCCCGCGGCCGGGTGATTGGCATCAGCTGCGCCGCCGCCGATCTGACCGAACGCAGACAGGCGGAACAATCCCTGCGCGCCAGCGAGGAGAAATTCCGCAACGCCTTCGCCAACGCCGCCATCGGCTTCGTCATGACCGGCCCCGACGGCCGATTCCTCGACTGCAATCCCGCCTATTGCCGGCTGGTCGGCTATACGACCGAGGAATTGCGGGCCCTGCCCCCCCTGCATCTGGTCCATCCCGACGACATCGCCGTCAATCAGCAGCTCAACGCCCGAATGCTGGCCGGCGAGATTCCCGACTACGTCATCGAGAACCGCTACATCCGCAAGGACGGCAACATCGTCTGGGTGCGCAAGAGCCTGTCCACCATGCCCGATGGCGAGGGTCGGCCGACCTCCATCATCGGCCTGGTCGAGGACGTCACCCAGCGCCGCAAGGTCGAGGCCGACCTGCGCCTGGCCAAGGCCGAGGCCGAGCGCGCGGTGCTGGCGCGGTCGAAATTCCTGGCAGCCGCCAGCCACGACCTGCGCCAGCCGGTGCAATCACTGGTCCTGCTGCTCGAAGCGCTGAAATCCAACCCCATGGAGCCGCGGGTCGCCAAGGCGGTGGCGTTGATGGAAAACGCCCTTGAGGGATTGAACGGGTTGTTATCCAGCATCCTCGACGTGTCGCGCCTGGACGCCGGCGTGGTGATGCCGCAAATGGTGGCGGTGGATGCCGGCGCCCTGCTGACCCGGCTGGTCACCGAATACGCCGTGGTGGCGGCGGAAAAGGGGCTGCGGGTGCGGATGGTGCCGCGGGCCGTCACCGTCAGCAGCGACCCGGTGTTGCTGGAGCGCGCCTTGCGCAACCTGATCGAGAACGCCCTGCGCTATACGGAAACCGGCGGGCTGGTGGTCGGTGCCCGCCTTCGGGGCCACCATGTGCGCCTGGACGTGGTGGACAGCGGCATCGGCATCGCCGAGGACAAGCTGCCGCATATCTTCGAGGAATTCTTCCAGGTGGGTAATCCCGGCCGCGACCGCGCCAAGGGCCTGGGATTGGGCCTAGCCATCGTCGGCCGTCTGGTCCGCCTGCTGGGCGCCGAGATCCAGGTGGCGTCAAGGATCGGTCACGGCACCCGCTTCTCGCTGGTGGTGCCCCGCCACGACGCCGCCCCCGCCGGACCGGCCGCCGAGGGCTCGGCCGCCGACGAGGTCACCGGGCGGATTCTGATCCTTGAAGACGATCATTCGGTGCGCCACGGCCTGGCATTGCTGATCGAAAGCTGGGGGCACAGCGTGACGGCGCTGGCCTCGGGGGAAGAGGCGCTGGCGCAATGCGCCGAGCCGGGATGGACCTTCGACGCCATCGTGGCCGACCATCGCCTCGGCCCCGGCCTGAGCGGCACCGAAGCCGCCCGTCGGCTGGGGCTCCAGACCGGCCGCGCCATCCCCACCGTGGTGGTGACCGGCGACACGGCACCCGAGCGCATCGCCGAGGTCCATGCCAGCGGCTTCGCCATGCTGCACAAGCCGGTGGCGGCCGAGGATCTGCGCAACACCCTGCAACAGCTGCTGCGCTGACAGATCGCCGGGCTCGGCCCGGCGGCCGGTCCGTCCGTCAGCCGGCCAGCCCCAACTGCGAGGCCGCCACCACCGCGCGGGTGCGGTTGTTGACGTTGAGCGCCTTCAGGATGGCGGTAACGTGCAGCTTCACGGTGCCTTCGGCCAATTTGAGGACGCGGGCGATCTCCTTGTTCGACTTGCCCTGGCCCAGCAGGGTCAGGACATCCCGCTGACGGGGCGTCAGCAGCGAAGGTCCGTCATTGACCACCGGCCCGTGGGTCGGGGCTTCGAGCATGGCCGCCGGCAGATAGACGCCACCGGCCATCACCAATTGCAGCGCCGACAGCATCACCCGGCTGGACGAGGATTTGGGAATGAAGCCGGCGGCGCCCAGAGCAACCGCCTGGCGCACCTGATGCTGGTCTTCCGAGGCGGACAGGATGATGACCGGCACGTCCGGCGCCAGCGCCGCCTTCAGGCCGCGCAGCCCGTCCTCCCAGCTCATCCCCGGCATCCCCAGGTCGGTCAGTGCCAGACGGATGTCGGGATCGCGCTGGGCGGTCTCGATGGCCTCGGGGAAATCGCAGGCCTCAAGGATGCCCCATCGTCCGCCTTCCAGGCCCTGCAACACGAAATGCAGGCCCTCGCGGAAAAGTTGATGATCATCGGCAATCAGGACCTTCATTGGGCAGTTCCTTTGTCATAGGGGCCGGACGGCGGCGGCTCAGGAATTACACCGCTGCGCGATTGCCGTCGCTCATCCGAAACGGAGGCGTGGGGTATGTCTGGCGAATGTAGCAGATATTGTGGGCCTGGTCGGCACAACCCACAATTGGACCGGCGCCGCCGGACGGCGATCCCCCTGGCCCGCGGCACCGTGCTATACCATTCAGGTGACCCGTTCGACCGCGCTCCTCGACACCCTGACCCGCGTCCCGCTCATCGTGATGATGTTCATGGTGGCGCGGGCCGCCTGGCTACGGCTGGGCGAGCACATCGCCCATCTGGCGCAAACCGGACCGGCGGCCTTCGCCCTGGCCTTCGGGCAGGATGCCGCCTTCTGCTGTTTCGCGCTCGCCGTCTGCGCCCTCGCCGTCCTGCGCCTGCCGCCGGTGCGCAAGGCGCGCGGGCTTTTGCCGCGCGCCGCGGCGATGGCGGGCTCCTTCCTGCTGACCCTGCTGGCCCAGTTGCCCCGCGCCACCGACCTTCCTCCCGCTCTCGGCATGGCATCCCTTTGCCTGCTGCTGGTCGGCAACACGCTGACCGCTTTCAGCGTACTGCATCTCGGCCGGTCCTTCTCGATCCTGCCCGAGGCCCGCCGGCTGGTCACCTCGGGGCCCTACGCCGTGGTGCGTCATCCGCTCTACGTCGCCGAAGCGGCGGCGGCGGCGGGATCGTTCCTGATGTACCTCAGCTGGCCGGCGGTCGCCCTGTGCGCCCTCCAGACCCTGTTCCAACTCGCCCGCGTCCATTACGAGGAGGCGGTGCTGCGGGCCACTTTCCCCGAATACGCCGATTACGCCCGCCGCGTTCCCCGCTTTCTTCCCCGCTGGTGAGCCCTCCCCTCCGGCAGGCGCGACGCCACGGCGGCGGCGGCCAGCCCGGCGGCGGCGGCGAGGTCGGCGCGCAGGGCGCGGGCCGCCGCATCATGCCCGGAGAACAGCAGCAGGCCCGCCGGCCCGCCGCCGCGGTCGGCGACCAGCGTCAGCCAGCAGGCCGCCGCCACCACCGCCGCCGCGGCGCCGGTCCAGCCCCAGGGCAGGCCGCCATCGGCCGGCGGACCGGCGCGCGGGAACAGAGGGGCGGAGGCGACCAGGGCGGCGGCGATGCCGGCCAGGGCGACCGCGACGACCCAGTCGGGCCCGCGCGCCAGGGCCAGGACCGCCCCCGCCGCCAGGGCGGCCATCGCCAGACGATGGGCCGCGGCAACCTGCCGCGCCAGCCCCCAGGCGGCAGCCATCAGCGCCGCCCCCACCGCCCCGGACAGCGTCTCGGCCGGCTCCGCCAGCCAGACCGGCAGGGCGCCGGGCCGCACCACCGCGCCGGTCAACAGCAGAACGGTGCCCGCCCCGAACGCCAGCACCGCCGCCAAGCCGGGACCCAGGTTCTCCAGCCAGGCCGGCCCGGCGGCGCGGCGGCGGCGCTGGATGATCTCGAACACCGCCAGGATCAGGGCGGCCAGCACCAGCGGCAGCAGGTTGTAGAACACCCGGAACACCAGCAAGGCGCCCAGGATGCCGCCCGCCGGCACCTGGGGCAGCATGACCACCACCGCGCCTTCGAACACGCCGAGCCCGCCGGGGACGTGGCTGGCGATGCCGGCCAGGGTGGCGACGACATAGACGCCGAGGAAGGCCGGATAGGACACCCCGACGCCGGTCGGCAGCAGCAGATGGAGCGCCCCCGCCACCAGCGCCAGGTCGCCAGCCGCCACGGCAATCTGCCCCAGGCCGATGCCCAGGGACGGAACGGCCAAGTGCCAGGGGCCCAGCCGCAACGGCCGACGGGCCACGGCGGTCCAGACGACGTAGGCCGCGACCAGCCCGGCCGCCAGCCATCCCAGGCCGGCCACCGCCGCCTCCGGCAGGCGCAGCAGCCGGGCCACGGCCTGCGCCTCGGCGATGAAGGCGCCGCCGCCCAGGGTGGCCACCCCCAGCGCGAAGGACAGCCCGGCGAAGGCCACCACCCCCGCCACCTCGGCCATGGACAATCCGAAGGCCGAATACATCCGCAGCCGCACCGAGCCGCCGGTCAGGATGGCGAAGCCGGCATTGTGGCTGATGGCGTGCGAGGTGAAGGAGACCAGGCTGCTGAGCCCCAGCGGCATGCCGCGCCGCTGGTGGCGGAGCGCCAGCCAGTCGAAGCCGCACAGGGTGGCATAGCTGCCCGCCGCCAGGGCCAGCGCGGCCAGCAGCCGTCCGGCCGGATAGGAACGGGCCGCGGCGGCCACCTCGTCCACGTCGAACCGCCCCAGGGTCAGGCGCAGGATCAGCAGCGCCCCGGCAAACACCGCCACCGACAGGGCCGACGCCAGCACCTTGCGCACCGCCGGGCGGCGCAATCTCCAACCATCGTCCCGCCGACCGTCCTCCGCCATTTCCCGCCTCGACCATCTTGCAGGATCAACGCCGGCCGACCGCGGCGGTTCGCACCCGCCGGACCGGCGTGCCCTGCCCCGGACGGCGGATTTCCTCTTATGGGCTAGGGCGTTCCGTATTATCCTTGTGCGGAAGAGCGGCTGCCGGTGGGAGGATGGGCCCGGAATGATCAGACTCGCCAACGTCCTTGTGATCGACGCGGCACGGCCGCTGGCCGGCTCCCTGTCGGCGATGCTGGACGCTGCCGGCTACAGCGTGACCCAGGCGGCGGCCGGGGACGATCCGCTGGGACGGGCCGCGGCCGACCATCCCGATCTGGTGCTGATCGGCGACGACGGACCCGCCGCCCTGGAACTGGCCGCCGCCCTGCGCGGCAATCCCGCCACCGACGACATCCCCCTGCTGCTGGTCGCCGCCCAACCCGACGCCCATCTGGCGCTGGCCGCCTTCGACGGCGGGTTCGACGACGTCATCCCCGCCGCCTGCGACGAGGGCGAATTGCTGGCCCGCATGCGGCCGCTGGTCCGGCTGTCGACCATGCATGGGGAACTGGGCCGCCGGGCCGAGGTCGCCCGCCGTTTCGGCGTGACGGCGCGCGACCGGGTCACCGCCGCCGAAATCACCGACCATCCCGTCCTTTTGGCGGTGGGAGCCCCGGCCGGCCTGGTGGAATCGATCCTGGGAACCGAGGCCGAGGTGGTGCCTTCGGACAGCCTGTTCGAGGCCGAATCGCAGCTTGCCGCCCGCAATTTCGACGCGGCGGTGGTGGCCGCCGCAGCCGGCAGCGACGAGGATGTGCTGGGCTTCTGCACCCAGGTCCGCCACAACCCGCGCCTGTTCAACCTGCCGATCATCCTGTCCGGCGCCGACGGCGCCTCGGCCGCCGATTCCTATCGCCGCGGCGCCTCACGGGTGCTGGCGCCGACGGCCGATCCGCTGGATCTGCGGGCCGCCGTCCTCAGCCTGGTCCGCCGCCAGCAGTTGCGCTGGAGCATCCGCTCGGCCATGAACGACGCGCTGGCCCCCGCCACCCGCGATCCCGAAACCGGGGCGTTCACCGCCGCCTTTCTGGATGCCTACCTCCAGGACCGCCTGGCCTTCGCGCTGGGCTGCCAACGCCATCTGGCGGTGGTGGTGTTCGATGCTCCCAACATCGACGGCGTGCGCCGCCAGTTCGGCGAAGATGCCGCCCTGCACCTGACCCAGCAATTGGGCCAATGGATCGGCGGCCTGCTGCGGGCCGAGGATCTGGTGGCCCGCACCGGACGGCATGAATTCTGCGCCGTGCTGCCCGATACGCCGCTGGCCGAGGCGCAGGTGGTCATGCACCGCATCGCCGGTGTGCTGGCCTATACCGATTTCGCGGTGCGCGACGTCTACCAGCCGGTCAAGGTCTGGGTCCAGGTGGGCGCCACCAATGCGCGCAACGGCGACGACATCCCCCGCCTGCTGGGGCGGGCTCGCCGCCAGATCGAATAG
This sequence comes from Pseudomonadota bacterium, assembly GCA_021818185.1. Classification (GTDB taxonomy): domain Bacteria; phylum Pseudomonadota; class Alphaproteobacteria; order Rhodospirillales; family Magnetospirillaceae; genus JAKAFA01. Next base: position 7,958 of record JAKAFA010000093.1, read on the forward strand.
GCGGGCCGGCAGTGCGGATCGAATTCGTCTTCGATACGGTCTGTCCCTGGTGCTTCATCGGCAAGCGCCGCTTCGAGCGCGCCCTGGCGGCCCGGCCGGGGCCGCGCATTCAAGTGGTCTGGCGGCCGTTCCTGCTCAACCCCGATCTGCCGGCCGATGGCGTCGACCGCAGCAGCTACCTTGACCGCAAGTTCGGCGGCCCCGCCCGCATCAACCGCATGCATGGCGCGGTGGCGGCGGCCGGCCGGACCGAGGGCATCGATTTCGCCTTCGACCGCATCAAACGCACCCCCAACAGCCTGCAATCCCACCGCCTGATCCGCTTCGCCGCCCGCTTCGGCCGCGAATCGGAAACGGTGGACGCCCTCTACCGCGCCTATTTCTGCGAGGGCCGTGACATCGGGCGGCTCGACGAACTGGCCGCCATCGCCGCCGAGACCGGACTGGCCGCCAGGGACGCCGCCGACTTCCTCCATTCCGATGCCGAGGCTGCGGCCACCATGGGCGACAACGCCCGCTCGCATCGGCTGGGGGTCAACGGCGTGCCCTGCGTCATCATCGACGGGCTCTACGCCATGGCCGGGGCCCAGGACCCCGACATTCTGATCCGGCTGTTCGACGTGGCCCGCGAGGCCGAGGCGGAAGCCGCGCTGAGCTGAGGGGCCGCCGGTCAGGCGGCCGCCAGGTCCGCCAGCTTGCCGACGATCTTGGACACCCCCGCCACCCGCTGCTTGGCCTCGTCCCAGCTGCGCACGAAGACCAGCTTGTGATCGGGGCGCAGCTTGGCGGCGTTGCCCTGCTGGCTGATCATCTTCACCAGCCCGGCCGGATTGGGGAAGGCGTTATTGCGGAAGGCGATCACCGCGCCCTTGGGGCCGGCGTCCACCTTGTCGATGCCGGCCTGCTTGCACAGCGCCTTGATGCCCACCACCTCCAGCAGGTTTTCCACCTCGGGCGGCAGCTTGCCGAAGCGGTCGACCAGTTCGGCGGCCAGGGCGTCCAGTTCACCGCGGTCGGCCACCGCGGCGATGCGGCGGTAGAGCTGTAGCCGCACCGACAGATCGTGGACGTAGGTTTCGGGGATCAGCACCGGCGTGCCGATGGTGATCTGCGGCGACCAGTCCTCGACCGCCGCGGCGCCGTCGCCGCCGCGGGACGCCGCCACCGCCTCCTCCAACAATTGCTGATAGAGTTCGATGCCGACCTCGCGGATATGTCCGGACTGTTCCTCGCCCAGCAGGTTGCCGGCGCCGCGGATGTCCAGGTCGTGGCTGGCCAACTGAAAGCCGGCGCCCAGGGTGTCGAGCGCCTGCATGACCTGAAGGCGCTTTTCCGCCGCCTTGGACAACACCCGTTCGGCCGGCAGGGTGAAATAGGCGTAGCCGCGCGTCTTGCCGCGCCCGACCCGGCCGCGCAGCTGGTAGAGCTGGCCCAGGCCGAACATGTCGGCGCGGTGGATGATCAGGGTGTTGACGCTGGGCATGTCCAGGCCGGATTCGACGATGTTGGTGGACAGCAGCACGTCGTATTTCTTCTCGCCGAAGGCGGTCATCACCTCCTCCAGCTCGGTCGGGGTCAGCCGGCCGTGGGCCACCGCCGCCTTGACCTCGGGCACCAGCCGGGCCAGGCGCTCGGCCACCCGGTCGATATCGGCCAGCCGCGGGCAGACATAGAACACCTGCCCGCCCCGGTAGCGCTCGCGCAGGATGGCTTCGCGCACCACCACCGGGTCGAAGGGCAGGACGAAGGTGCGCACCGCCAGCCGGTCCACCGGCGGGGTGGCGATGACGCTCATCTCCTTGACCCCGGTCAGCGCCAGTTGCAGCGTGCGCGGGATCGGCGTGGCGGTCAGGGTCAGCACGTGGACGTCGGATTTGAGCTGCTTCAGGCGTTCCTTGTGGGCGACGCCGAAATGCTGCTCCTCGTCGACGATCAGCAGGCCCAGGCGCTTGAACGAGATACCCTTGGCCAGCAGGGCATGGGTGCCCACCACGATATCGACCGAGCCGTCGGCCAGCCCGGCCTTGGCCTCGGCCGCCTGTTTGGCGGTCGCCAGCCGCGACAATTGGGCGACCCGCACCGGCAGCCCCTGGAAGCGCTCGGCGAAGGTGCGGTAATGCTGGCGGGCCAAGAGGGTGGTCGGCACCACCACTGCCACCTGCATGCCGGACAGGGCGGCGACGAAGGCGGCGCGCAGCGCCACCTCGGTCTTGCCGAAGCCGACGTCGCCGCAGACCAGCCGGTCCATCGGCCGGCCCTTGGACAGGTCGGCGATGGTGTCTTCGATGGCCCGCAACTGGTCGTCGGTCTCGGCATAGGGAAAGCGGGCGCAGAACTCGTCCCACACCCCTTCGGCCGGAACCAGGCTTTCCGCGGTCCGAAGCTGCCGCTGGGCGGCCACGGCGATCAACTGGTCGGCCATGTCGCGGATGCGCTTCTTCAGCTTGGCCTTGCGCGCTTGCCACGCCGCGCCGCCCAGCTTGTCCAACTGCACCCCGGCCTGCTCCGAGCCGAAGCGGGTCAGCACATCCAGGTTTTCCACCGGCACGAACAGCTTGTCGCCGCCGTCATAGACCACCCGCAGGCAATCATGGGGGGCGCCGGCCACCGCGATGGTTTCCAGCCCGTCGTAGCGGCCGATGCCGTGCTCGACATGCACCACCAGGTCGCCTTCCGACAGGGCGGCGGCCTCGGCGATGAACTGGGCGCCGCGCTTCTTCTTGCGGACCGGCCGGGCCAGCCGGTCGCCCAGCACATCCTGCTCGGTGATCACCGCCAGGCCGTCACGCACAAAGCCGCGGTCCAGGCCCAGCACCACCACCGGCACCCGGGCGGGCGGCAGGGACATGGCCTCGCCCCAGTTGTCAACCGCCGTCGCCTGGTTGACACCATGGTCGGCCAGCACATGCAGCAGCCGGTCGCGAGACCCCGCCGTCCAGGCGGCCAACACGGTACGCCCGCCGGACTTGGCCCGCTCCGCCAGATGGTCGCGCAGGGCTTCGTAGACGTTGGCCCCCGGCAGCGAGCGGATATCGGCGAAATCCCGCCCCGGCCGCCCGCCCGCGTCAACCGCGTTGACATCTTCGGCCGGCGCAAAGGCCGAGAGCAGCACCACCGGCCGCGCCGCCAGCAGGCGCTGCCATTCGTTCCGCTCCAGGAACATCTTCGGCGGCGGTACCGGATGATAGACCATGCCGGATTCGGCCAAGCCGGTGCCGGCGATGGTGCGCCGCGCCTCGTAGTATTCCAGGATCAGCGCCCAGCGCGCTTCCACCGCCTCGTCGGCCTGGGCGTCCAGCACGACCACGGCCTCGGGGCAATAGGCGAACAGGGTGTCCAGGCCGTCGTGGAACAGCGGCAGCCAATGTTCCATGCCGGTGAACTTGATGCCGGAAGATATTGATTCGTAAAGGGGATCCGACGAAGATGGGATGCCGAACATCTCGCGGTAGCCGCTGCGGAACCGGGCGATGGACACCTCGTCCAGCAGCACCTCGCTCACCGGTTCCAGGGCGAATCCCGCCTGCTTGCCGGTGGTGCGCTGGGTCATCGGATCGAAGCTGCGCACGCTGTCCAGCTCGTCGCCGAAGAAGTCCAGGCGCAGCGGTTCGGGGGTGCCCGGCGGGAACAGGTCGATGATGCCGCCGCGCACCGCGTATTCGCCCGGCTCCATCACCGTGTCGGAGCGGACGTAACCGTTCCGGCTCAGGAACGAAATCAGCGCCTCGCCCGACACCTTCTCGCCGCTGCGGGCGGCGAAGCTCGACCGCTCCAGGGTATCGCGCGGCGGTACCCGTTGCAGTACGGCGCCCACGGTGGTGACGACGATGCGCGGGCTGGATTGGCCCGTGGTCTGGGCCAACCGGGTCAGGGCGTCGATGCGCCGGGCCACCACGTCGATATGGGGCGACACCCGGTCATAGGGCACGCAATCCCAGCCCGGGAACTCCACAACCTCGATCTCGGGAGCGAAAAAGGCCAGGGATTCGGCCATGCGCGCCATGCGCCCCTCGTCGCGCGCCACATGCAAGACCTCGCCCCCCTGGCGGCGGGCCAGGTCGGCCAAGGCCAGGGCGTCCACGCCGTCCGGGGCGCCGGCGAGAAGCGACCGCCCCGTTCCGACCATAAGATCATCAAGGGATTTCAACTGCATGCCGCTTCGTTCTGCACAAAATGCTTCAGCAGGGCCATGACGTCGTGGTCGTATTCCGGCGGCACCGCCTCCTTGGCGGTAACCCAGTTGAACAGGTCGCTGTCGTTGACGGCGATCAGCGCCTCGAAGCGGTCGACCTGCTCGGGGGTGAGGCGGGCCAGGTAGCGTTCGGCAAAGCCGCCGAACAGGATGTCGTTTTCGTTCGACCCCATATGATGGGCGCGGAACAGCAGGCGTTTGAGACGGGAATCCATTGCGGCGGGCATTGCGTCCGGTGGCGGGAGGCTTAGGATATAGAACCTTAACCGCCTTCTGTCAGCCATCACCTGCGCCCAGCCCCGCGATCCCCCCATGCGTCCCCCCTCCCTGTTCCCGCTGTTCGCCCCGATCACCACCCTGGCCGGGGTGGGGCCGAAGCTGGCGCCGCTTTACGAGCGGCTGGCCGGGCCGCATGTCGTCGACCTGCTGTGGCACCTGCCGTCGGGCGTGGTGGACCGCCGCTTCAGCCCCAAGGTGGCCGAGGCGCCGGCCGGCAAGGTGGCGACCCTGCTGGTGCGGGTTGACGCCCATTTGCCGGGCGACGGCCCCAAGCGCCCCTATCGGGTGCGTTGCGCCGACGAGACCGGCTTCCTGCATCTGGTCTATTTCCACGCCCGCGAGGATTGGCTGCGCCGCACCCTGCCGCTGGGCGAATGGCGGGTGGTCAGCGGCCCGATCGATCGTTTCGGCCCCGAAATACAGATCGCCCACCCCGACCATGTGGTGCCGCCGGCCGAGCGCGACAGCATCGCCGTGGTCGAGCCGGTCTATCCCCTGACCGCCGGGCTGGCGGCCCGCCCGGTGGCGCGGACGGTACGCGCCGCCCTGGAGAAGGCCCCCGACCTGGTGGAATGGCACGACCCGGAGCGCCTCGCGGGCGAGGGCTGGCCGGCCTGGAAGCCCGCCCTGCTGGCCCTGCACCATCCGTCGGGGGAGGACGCCGTCGAAGCCGATTCCCCCGCCCGCCGCCGCCTGGCCTATGACGAACTGCTGGCCAACCAATTGGCCCTGGCGCTGGTGCGGGCCAGCCTGCGCCGCCTGAAGGGGCGCGAATTGCCCGGCGACGGCCGCCTGCGCACCCGGGTGCTGGCCGCCCTGCCCTTCTCCCTGACCGCGGCGCAGGCCCGCGCCCTGGCCGAAATCGACGCCGACATGGCGGCGCCGTCGCCCATGCTGCGGCTGTTGCAGGGCGATGTGGGCAGCGGCAAGACGGTGGTGGCGCTGCTCGCCATGCTGAGCGCGGTGGAATGCGGCGCCCAGGCGGCGCTGATGGCTCCCACCGAGATCCTGGCCCGCCAGCACCTGGCCTCGATCCAGCCCCTGGCCGAGGCGGCCGGGCTGCGGGTCGGCCTGCTGACCGGCCGCGACAAGGGCAAGGGGCGCGAGGCCATCCTCGCCGCCCTGGCGGAGGGCCGGATCGACATCCTGATCGGCACCCATGCCCTGTTCCAGGAGGACGTGGTCTTCCACGACTTGGGGTTGGCGGTGATCGACGAACAGCACCGCTTCGGCGTGCATCAGCGCCTTGATCTCACCGCCAAGGGACGGGGGGTGGATGTGCTGGTGATGACCGCCACCCCCATCCCCCGCACCCTGCTGCTGACCGCCTATGGCGACCTCGATTCCTCGCGCCTCGACGAGAAGCCGCCGGGGCGTCAACCGATTGACACGCGGGTGCTGCCCCTGGCCCGCATGGACGAGGTGGTGGCGGCGGTGGGTCGCGCCATCCGTGGCGGCGCGCGGGTCTATTGGGTTTGCCCGCTGGTCGAGGAATCCGAGACCAGCGACCTCGCCGCCGCCGAGGACCGGCATGAAGACCTCGCCCAGACCTTCGGCGAGCGGGTCGGGCTGGTGCACGGCCGCATGAAGGGACCGGCCAAGGACAAAGTGATGGCCGCCTTCGCCGCCGGCGACCTCGACATCCTGGTGGCGACCACGGTGATCGAGGTCGGCGTCGACGTGCCGGCCGCCACGGTGATGGTGATCGAGCACGCCGAACGCTTCGGCCTGGCCCAGTTGCACCAGCTGCGCGGCCGGGTCGGGCGGGGCACCGGCCGCTCCATCTGCCTCTTGC
>JAKAFA010000340.1 GCA_021818185.1 Pseudomonadota bacterium
GATCTGGACGAGGCGGTGGAGGAGCTGACCCCTTTGCTGCGGGCGGCGGTGGCGGCCCGCCTGGTCGCCGATGTCGAGGTGGGCTGCTTCCTGTCGGGCGGCATCGACAGCTCGGTGATCGCCGCCCTGATGGCCGAGGAACGGCGCAAGGCCGGGGCGCCGCCGCCCCGCACCTTCACCATGACCTTCGCGGAAAAGGCCTATGACGAGCGCGAGGCCGCCGCTGCGGTGGCGCGCCATATCGGCTCGCGGCATACCGAATTGCCCGCCCGGCCGCAGGTGGCCGGCTTCCTCGACGAGATGGTGCGCCGCTTCGGCGAACCCTTCGGCAATCCCACGGCGCTCCTGGTCCACGACCTGGCCAAAAGCGCGCGGACCCATGTCAAGGTGGCCCTGGTGGGCGATGCCGGCGACGAGGTGTTCGCCGGCTATCCCCGCTACCAGGGCGGCCTGCTGGCCGAACGCTACCGCCGGCGGGTGCCCGGCCCGGCGCGGTGGCTGGCGGCGGCGGCGGCCGGGCTGATCCCGGAAAGCAGCCGCGGCCGCCATGCCTGGCGGCGGGCGCGGGAATTTTTGTCGGCCGGTACCCTGCCCTTGGCCGAGGGGTACGCCGCCTGGGTTGAATATTTCTCGCCGGCCGAGCGCCGGGCATTGCTGGGGCTGGCGGTGCCGCCCGAGCGGCCCATCGCCGCCCTGATGCGCCGGGCGCCTTCGGCCGACCCGCTGGATGCCATGCAGCAGACCGATCTGGTCTCGTTCCTGCCCGGCAACATCCTGGCCTATGGCGATGCCATGTCCATGGCGACGGCGCTGGAACTGCGCACGCCTCTGCTCGATCACCGGCTGGTCGAGGCGGTGGGGCGGCTCAGCCCGTCGCTACGCTTCGCCGCCGGCAAGAAGACGCTGCTGAAGGCGGTGGCCCGCCGCCTGCTGCCCGACGTCATCGTCGACCGGCCCAAGCTGGGCTTCAACCCGCCCATGGGGGTGTGGCTGGGCGGCGAACTGGCGCCGCTTCTGGCCGAGCGCCTGACCCCGGAACGCATGGCGGCGCTCGGCCTGGCTTGGCCGCCCATCGCCCGCCTGCTGGCGGAACAGCGGGGCGGCCGGCGCGATCATGCCCTGAAACTGTGGGCGCTGCTGGTGGCGGAAAGCTGGCTGCACCAGCAATAGGGCGGTGGGCCCGCCAGACGGTGGGTGGCCCCCGTCAGGGGGGGCGGCAGCAAATTGGCGAAGATGCATTTCGGGCTTTTCTGCGCCCCGGGGTTGTGATTTCGCTCTGCTGTGACGACGGCGGAGGGATGACGGACGACTTTGATCCGGCCGGCAAGGAAGATAAAGGGTGGACGGGCGGGCCTCGGGATGAATGCGCCTTTCCCTCTCCGGCTCTTTCGTTGAGATCGATTGTGCCTTGCGCCCGTCGCGGACGCCGCATAGAACGTCTTGCCTGTAGAGCGGCGAATGGCACCGGGAGCCTTAATTGCCATGACCAAGCTTTCCGTCGTCATTCCCTGCTACAACGAAGAGCGCACGCTGGCCGCGGTGGTCGAGCGGGTGCTGGCCGCGCCGCGTTGCGGGCTGGATATCGAACTGGTCATCGTCGACGACGGCTCGCGCGACCGCTCGGCCGAGGTGCTGAAGGACGTTGCCGGCCGCCATCCGGAGGTGCGTGCCCATTTCCATGCGGTGAACCGCGGCAAGGGCGCGGCGCTGCGCACCGGCTTCCAGGCGGCGGGCGGCGATATCGTGCTGGTGCAGGACGCCGATCTGGAATACAGCCCCGCCGATTATCCCAAGCTGCTGAAGCCGCTGCTCGACGGCCGGGCCGACGTGGTGTTCGGTTCGCGCTTCAAGGGCGGCGACGAGACCCGGGTGCTGTATTTCTGGCATTCGGTGGCCAACCGCCTGCTGACGCTGGCCTCCAACATGTTCACCGACCTCAACCTCACCGACATGGAGACCTGCTACAAGGTGTTCCGGCGCGAGGTGATCCAGGCGGTGGCCATCGTCGAGGAGCGCTTCGGCTTCGAACCCGAGATCACCGCCAAAGTGGCGCGCATGCGCCCCCGCCCCCGCATCTACGAGGTGGGGATCAGCTATTCCGGCCGTACCTACGAGGAAGGCAAGAAGATCGGCTGGCGCGACGGACTCCGGGCGCTGTACTGCATCCTCCGCTACAATCTGTCGGAGTAAGGCCGGCCCATGTGCGGCATCGCGGGCAGCACCAGCGGCGATCCCCCGATCCTGGCCGCCATGGCGGCGCGTCTGGCCCATCGCGGCCCCGACGGTCACGGACTTTGGCGGGATCCCGATTCGGGCGCCGGCCTCGCCCATGCCCGGCTGGCCATCATCGACCTCAGCGACGGCGGCCGCCAGCCGATGGTCAGCCCCTGCGGCCGCTGGGTCCTGGCCTTCAACGGCGAGATCTACAATTACCGCGAGCTGAAGGCCGAGCTTGAGGCGGCCGGCGAGACCTTTGCATCGGCCAGCGATACCGAGGTGCTGCTGCGCCTGCTGGCCCGCGACGGCCTGGCGGCGCTGCCCCGGCTGGTCGGCATGTTCGCCTTCGGCCTGTGGGACCGCCAACGGCGCGAACTGATCCTGGCGCGCGACCGCCTGGGGGTCAAGCCGCTGGTCTGGGCCGAAGGCGGCGGGGGGAATCTGGCCTTCGCCTCGGAAATCGACGCGCTACGCGCCCATCCCGGCCTCGACTTGGGGGTGGACCGCGAGGCGCTGTCCGCCTATCTCGCCTGCCTGTACGTGCCGGCGCCCCGCACCTTGCATGCCGGCATCCGCAAGCTGCCGCCCGGCCACTGGCTGCGCTGGCGGGAGGGCGCGGTCGAGACCGGTCCATGGTGGGCCCCTGCCTTCGTCGGCGACCGGCGGCCCAGCCTGGACGAGGCGGTGGAGGAGCTGACCCCTTTGCTGCGGGCGGCGGTGGCGGCCCGCCTGGTCGCCGATGTCGAGGTGGGCTGCTTCCTGTCGGGCGGCATCGACAGCTCGGTGATCGCCGCCCTG
>JAKAFA010000341.1 GCA_021818185.1 Pseudomonadota bacterium
CGATCTCTGCACGCCGGCCTTGGCCGCCGGGCTGCCGGGGGTGACCGAGGCGACCATGGCGCCCTTGTCGCTGGTCAGGCCGACCGACTGGGCCAGGTCGTCGTCCAGCGACTGGATGCGCACGCCCAGCCAGCCGCGGCGGGTCTTGCCGTATTTGCGCAGGTCGTCGATCACCGGCCGGGCCAGCGACGACGGGATGGCGAAACCGATACCGATCGACCCGCCCGAGGGTGAGAAGATGGCGGTGTTGATGCCGATGACCTCGCCGTTCATGTTGAACATCGGGCCGCCGGAATTGCCGCGGTTGATCGAGGCGTCAGTCTGGATGAAGTCGTCATAGGGGCCGGAATTGATGTCGCGGGCCCGCGCCGAGACGATGCCGGCGGTGACGGTGCCGCCCAGGCCGTAGGGATTGCCGATGGCCAGCACCCAGTCGCCGACCCGCGCGATGTCGCTGTTGCCGAACGGCACCGAGACCAGCTTCTTCTTGCCGGGGTCGATCTTCAGCAGCGCCAGGTCGGTCTTGGTGTCGCGCCCGACCACCGAAGCCTTGAACACCGTATTGTCGTGGAGCGTGACGGTGATCTCGTCGGCGTCCTGGATGACGTGGTTGTTGGTGACCACATAGCCGGCGGGGTCGATGATGAAGCCCGAGCCCAGCGAGGTGGCGTGCCGCGGCAGCGCGTCCTGGTGCTGCTGGTGCTCCATGAAGTCCTTGAAGAACTCCTCGAAGGGCGAGCCCGGCGGGAATTGCGGCATCTCGGGCAGGTGCTCGGGATTGCGGATCGTCTGGGTGGTCGAGATGTTGACCACGGCCGGGAGCAGGTGTTCGGCCAGATCGGCGAAACTGGCCGGCGCATCCCGCGCCTGGGCGGGCAGCGCCTGCAGGAGGACGGCCAGCATCATCAGGCCGGAGAGCAGCCAGGCCTGCAGGCGGACCGGCATGCAAGATGGGGTGGCGAGTTGGGGGCGGCGCACCGGCGATGTCCTTCTGATGGGAAGCGCCCTCGCCGCGCGGGGGAGGGCCGCTTCGATTTGGTCCTGCCCTCCGGCCGCGTCAAGCCGAAGGGCGATGGGGAACGATCAAATGCGAGTGTGGCGTCATGATGGCGCGGTGACGCCCGTGCTAGCGCCGCCCGCCATTTGGCCCCCCGCTGAAATAGCGGAAGAAGTCGCTGTCGGGCGACAGCACCAGGGTGGTGCCTTCGCCCAGGGCCGCCTTGTAGGCCTGCAGCGACCGGTAGAGGGCGAAGAATTGCGGGTCCTGGGTAAAGGCCGCGGCATAGATGCGGTTGGCCTCGGCGTCGCCCTCGCCGTGCAGTATCTGGGCCTGGCGCTGTGCTTCGGCCAGGATCACCGTGCGGTCGCGGTCGGCGCGGGCCCGGATCTCTTGGCCCCACTCGTAGCCCTGGGCGCGCAGCTGCTTGGCCTGGCGCTCGCGCTCGGAGCGCATGCGGGCGTAGATGGCCTGGCTGGTCTCCTCGGGCAGGTCGGCGCGGCGGATGCGCACATCCACCACCTGGACGCCGTAGGACTTGGCCTCGTCGCTGACGTCCTGCTGGATCTGGCGCATGATGTTGTCGCGGTCGGCCGACAGGATCGAGGGCAGGGTCACCGTGCCCAGCACCCGGCGCATGGCCGATTGCACGATCTGGGTCATCTGGCTGCGGGCGTTGGCCTCGGTGCGGACGGTCTGGAAGAAGCGTAGCGGGTCGGCGATGCGGAAGCGGGTGTAGGTGTCGACCACCAGCCGCTTCTGGTCGCCCAGGATGATCTGCTCGTCGGGCGATTCCATGCCCAGCAGGCGCTTGTCGTAATACACGACGGAATCGATGAACGGCGCCTTGACGTGCAGGCCGGGGCTTTCGACGGTGGCGCGGAAGGCGCCGAGCCGCACCACCAGGGCCTGTTCGGGCTGCTCGACGATGAACAGCGACGAGGCGGCGGCCAGCACCGCCGCCGCGGCGACGCCCAGGGCGATGACGGAGGCCCGGTTCATTTCTCGCCTCCGGTGCCGTGGCTGGTGGGTTTGCGGCCCAGTTCGGGCAGCGGCAGATAGGGCACCACGCCCTGGCCGCCCTTGGCGGCCGCCGGATCGATGACGATCTTGGTCGCCCGCTTCAGGATGTCCTCCATGGTGTCGAGGTACAGGCGCCGGGCGGTGACGTCCTCGGCCTGGCGATAGGAGGCCAGCACGTCGGTGAAACGCTTGGCCTCGCCCTGGGCCAGGTCGACCACCTGCTCCTTGTAGGCGTCGGCGTCCTGGACGATGCGCTGGGCGTCGCCGCGGGCGCGCGGGATGACGTCGTTGCTGTAGGCCTGGGCCTCGTTGCGCAGCCGGTCCTGGTCGGCGCGGGCGCGCTGCACGTCGTTGAAGGCGTCGATCACTTCGGCGGGCGGGTCGACCTTTTGCAGCTGCACCTGCTTGATGGCGATGCCGGCGCCATAGGAATCCAGCAGCTTCTGCAACTCGTCCTGGGCCTGGGTGGCGATCTTCTCGCGCCCCTCGGACAGGGCGAGCTGGATCGGGTTGCGCCCGATCACCTCGCGCATGGCGCTTTCCGCCGCCATCTTGACGGTGTTCTCCGGGTCGCGGACGTTGAAGAGGAACTTGCCGGCGTCCTTGATCTGCCAGAACACCGAGAAGCCGGCCTCGACGATGTTCTCGTCGCCGGTCAGCATGCGGCTTTCCTCGGGCACCTCGCGGGGGCCGCCCCGTTCGTAGCCGCCGGTGCGGAAGCCCAGTTGCAACTGGTTGACGGCGGTGACCCGCGGCAGCAGCACCGTCTCAATGGGATAGGGCAGGTGGTAATGCAACCCGGGATCGGTGGTGTCCACCCATTTGCCGAAGCGCAGCACCACGCCCTGCTCATCGGGGCGCACCTGATAGATGCCGGTGGCCAGCCACAGGCCTGCCGCCGCCAGGGCGATGAGGCCCAGCCCGCCGCCGCCGGCCAGCCGGTGTCGCGGCAGGGCGCGGCGCAGC
>JAKAFA010000342.1 GCA_021818185.1 Pseudomonadota bacterium
AGCAGCCCGGCCCCGGCGATCATCCCCCCCAGTCCGACCATCACGCCATGGCAGTTCAGGCGGGCCGCCACGATGGAGACCCCCGCCGCCAGCATCAGGCCGGGCAAGCCGTAGGCCATCGCGACGCGGCCGATTTCCGCCTTGTCCGCCCCCAGATGGGTCATCACCAGCGGCACGAGGAAGAACAGGAAGCCGGTGAGCAGCGCCCTGGCCGGAATGACGGCGAACAGCATGAGGATGACGAAGCGCAGATTGCGCATCCCCACCGTCACGGCCAGCACGCCGCGTCCCGCCTCCTGGTCGCGGGCGCGGCGGCTGCGATGGCGGCCGAGGATGGCCCGGCCGAGCAGGGCCGCCACCACGGCGACGGCGGCCCCCAGGATGAAAACGGGCCGATAGCCGACGCGGTCGACCAGAATACCGCCGATAGCGGGGGAACAGGCCTCCGAAGCCATGATCGCCCCCACGAACGTGGAAATGCCGCTGGCACGGTCCGTCTCGCCGGTGTCTTCCAGGGCGAACCCCTGGCAGGCCATGAACATCGTGGCATAGGCGGCGGCGGTGACCATCCGCCACAGGGTGAAATCGTAGATGGAGACGGAAACGGCGCCGCCGAGCAGTCCGACCGTCATGGCCACCGCCCCGGCGGTGAACGCCCTGCGGGCCCCCACCCGCTCGGCCCAGCGCCCGGCGATCGGCATCCCGAGCGCCACCACCAGCATGAAGGCGGTAATGGGAACGCCGGCCAGCACGTCCGCGCTACGGCCGACCGAACCGGGCAGGAGGCCCTTGACCAGCAACGGCAGGAAGGGGCGCGACAACTGCTCGGCGAACATAAAGAGAAAGGTGAGGATGCGGACCTGGACGATCAGCGACTGGCGCAGAATCTGGGGCCGGCCGTCCCACGCCAATTGGAAGCAGCGGCGCAGCCGGTCCAGCACATCGTCCACCGCGCCGGGCTCGGTCCGGCGCAAGCCTTCGGCCGTATCCATCAGAGCGGCGGCGCGCCGGTCGACCCCGAGCACCAACTGGTTGACCCGGTCGGCGAGCCCGGCGAGTTCACGGCTCGTCACCTTGGAAATCCGGCGGAAATCGCCCCGCCCGACGTTGCCCACCGTCGCCCAGATGTCGCGCAGCGGCTGTTGCAGGCTGACCGACATGATGAACAGCAGCATCTCGAACGCCACCATCAGCGACGCCACCACCACCGTCAGGATGTCCAGGCCGATCTCGGACATGCGGCCGTCGATGTAGCTTTTGCCGACCCCCACATACAGCGTTCCCAGGAGCCGGCCGCCCTGCACCAGCGGGAAAGGGGTGACGACGAAGGCGGATCCGCCGGCCTCGACCATGCGGGCGGCGGGCCGGCCCGCCGAAAGGGATCGGGCCAACTTCTGGGCGACATCCCGGTCCAGCCCCGCCACATGGCTGATGGTGCCGTGGGGACCGCCGAGCGCCAGGAAGGCCAATTCGCCATTGCGGGCGCGGATGCCCTCGAAGAACTCCTCCACCCCCACCAGCCGGTCGAACGGCACGCCCAGCGCGACGATCGACAGCAGCTTGGCCTGGATGGATTCGCCGATGACGGCCGCCTTGAGGCTCATCTCCGGCAGCAATTGCCGCTCGAACAGACGCCAGGCGAACCCGGACAGGGCGAGTTGCGATGCCAACAGCACCGCCAGCACGAAGGCGAGGCACCCGCGGATCAGCCCGGTGGCCGGGAACCTCATGGCCGCCCCCCCTCGCTCAGGCGCCCAAGCTCCTGCTCGGCCCCGGCGATATCGGCCAGGGCGGCTTGGGTTTGTTCGAGCGCGGCGCGCAGTTCCGGCGGCGCCGGATCGTTCCCACCGTCCAATGCCGCCTGCACGCGCCCGACCTCGCGCCGCAGCCAGCGCACCAGCAGGCTTACCCCGCCATAGGCCGCCGCGATGGCGGCCAATGCGCTGACAAGACCGGCCTCCGCCAGGCTGCGTCCGGCCCTGGCGATCATCCGGTCGTGGCGCTCGTGGGAATAGAGCACGGCCACGCCGCCCACGGTCTGGCGGCTGTCGTTGGACACCCGGGTCCCGGCCACCAACATGGTGCCGGCATCCGCGGTCCAATCCTCATCCGGTGCCTTCACCGCCGTCAGCCACGCCGGGGGAACGGTTTCGCCGGCCTGCCCGGCGCGAAACACCGCCTGCCCGTTCGCATTGAACACGGCGATTCCCAGGATTTCCTTGTTGCGGGCCATCTTGTCGTCGATGAGCGCCTGAGCGGTGGTCAGGTCGGGCAGCGGCACCCCAAGGTCCAGCCCGGCCTCGACCGCCGCCCGGATATCGTCGGCGACGGATTCGAAGCGCGAATTCTCGATGCTGCTGAAGGTGCGGACAAATTTCCCATAGATGAGGAAAACCGATACACCGATGGCCATGGCGGTGACCAGCGCCACGGCAGCCGTGATCCGCGCTCCCCAGTGCATCGACCGTCGCCCCCTCTCACCCGCCCCGTCGAAACTCTACCTGCGGACCTCGCCGAGGAAAAGCATGGCCTCGCCTTGCCTCGCATCGAGGCTACCGGTACGCTGGCGGGCAAGCAACCGGAGAGGCCTGGAATTCCATGCCCAACGCCGCCCGCCTGGGGGACCTGATCAAGCAGGACGCGCCCCACTGCCATGCCCCGATCCATCCGCCCGCCCCGGTCCCGACGCCGCAGCCCCACCCGGCGCTGCCGCTGCCGATCATCTCGGGAGCACCGACCGTCCTGATCGGCGGCCAACCGGCGGCTCGCGCCACCGACCAGTCGGCCCCCTGCCTCCTGCCCGGATGCGTCCCCGGGGGACCGGGAATGATCGCCAAGGGGTCGGCGACGGTGATGATCTGCGGCATGCCGGCCGCCCGGGTGAACGACATGACGACCCATGTGGCCTGTGTGGCGCCCATACCGAGCCCGACCGGCAAGGTGCTGCCGCCCGGCTGCCCCACGGTGAGTATCGGGGGAGAGCGG
>JAKAFA010000343.1 GCA_021818185.1 Pseudomonadota bacterium
CAGGCGGCAGCACCGATTTCAGCAATGTCCGTGTCGGCTATGGCGGGGCGCAATATCAGTGCGCCGACGACTCGCCGTGGAGCGTCTTCGCGGTGGGCGGCGGCGGCAACCGCAGCACCGGCTTCGGTCTGGTCGGCTTGCGCGTCACCTTCGGGGCGGGGACGTCCAGCCTGATGGAGCGCGACCGCCATGGTGACCCCGACAACATCGTCGATTTCGCCACGTCCATCTCCGGCGCGGTGGGAGCGACGGCGCAGCAGCTGCGCAACCAGGCGCTGCCTGTGGCAAGCTCTGGCGGCAGTCCTCCGCCCAGCAGCTGTTTCGTGGCCGGCACGCCCGTGCTGATGGCCGACGGCTCCGTCAAGGCCATCGAGACGGTGCAAGTCGGCGAGCGGGTCGTCGGTGCCGACGGGGCGATCAACACCGTGCTCAATTTCGATCGGCCGCGTCTTGGCAATCGCCGGTTGTTTGCCTTGAACGGTTCGGGGTTTTTCGTCACCCAGGATCACCCGTTCCTGACCCTGGGGGGCTGGAAGTCCTTCGACCCGGACGGCACCAACCGCGAAAATCAGGACCTGGGCACCACGCTGCTGCGGGTGGGCGACACCCTGGTGACCGCCCAAGGGCCGGTGGTCCTGGCGGCGGCGGAAGCCATCGAGTCCGACCCCGATATGACCGTCTACAATTTCTGGCTCGATGGAAACAACACCTATACGGCTCATGGCTTTGTCGTCCACACCTACGGTTGACGCACTCTCGGATGACGACAATCGGCCGCGGCTGCGTTCGCTCAACGCCCCCCTGGTGCTGATGGGCGCCGACTGGCCGCCGGCCGTGCGCATACGCCGGGCCGCCGAGGCCGAAGCGGAGCGGGGCGGGTTCGGCATCCTGGGCAGGCTGTATGAGTGACGGGGCGGCGATGCGGCGGCTCGCCGTCGCCGGCCGGCCCGATTGGGCGTCCCTGGCTGACGGCCTCGGCTTCACCTTCCACACGTCGCCGGCCGCGCCCTATTGGGTCGAGGACGCCTGCTACGCGCTGACGCGCCGACAGGTGGAGCGCGACATTACTGCGGCCACCGCCGACGCGGTCGCCATGTGCGCCCGCCTCCTGGACCGGGCGGCTTGCGACGACGAGATCTTGGCCTCCCTCGGCATCGAGCGGCAATGGTGGGATGGCATCCGGGACAGTTGGCTGAGGGCGGAAGGGACCCTCTACGGGCGCTTCGACCTGGCCTATGACGGCCGCGGCGCCGCCCGGATCCTCGAATTCAACGCCGATGTTCCCGGTACCCTGTTCGAGTCCGCCCATTTCCAATGGCATTGGTTCGAGGCGCTGCACGCCGACGGCGCCGTGCCGCGCGCGGCGGACCAGTTCAACCGCCTCCACGAGGCCCTGGTCGGGGCCTTCCGTGCCCTCGCCGGGCAACATGCCATCCTGCATGTCGCCGCATCGCTGGACGACGCCGAGGAACGCTGCCTGGCGCGCTATCTGTGTGATTGCGCCTGCCAGTCGGGGCGGGCGGTCGATCTCATCGATATCGGCGATATCGGCATCGGTGCCGCCGGACAATGGCTCGACCTCGACGGCCGTCCCATCACCTGGCTGTTCAAGGTCTACCGCTGGGACCTGCTGTTGCGCGAGCCGTTCGCCCGGTTCCTCGGTGGGGAACGCGCTCCGCAACTGGTCGAGCCCCGCTGGAAGATGGTCCTGGCCTCCAAGGGGATCCTGGCCTGGCTATGGCGGATGTTCCCGCGGCATCCCAACCTGCTTCCCACCTGGTTCGAAGACGATCCCGCCGCCGATCCGGGGCAAAGCTATGTCACCAAGCCGCTCTTTTCCAACCGCGGCGCCAATGTCCGCATCGTCAGCCCCGAGCTTCCGGGGGGCGAGTTGTCTACCGGCGGCCCCTATGGGCCGGAGCGTCGGGTTGTTCAGGCCTATCATCGTCTGCCGGTGTTCCGCTCCGCCGCGGGAGAGCGGGTGCACGCGGTCCTCGGGTCCTGGGTCGTCGCCGGGCGGCCGGAAGGGCTGGCAGTCTACGAGGACACGGGCCCCATCGTCGGCCATGCCACGATGCGTTTCGTGCCCCACATCGTTTTGCCCTGACCCAGCGGCCGCGGGCGTTCGGTGACGGGGACGGGCCGTTCGGCGTTCTCGCGCAACCTCAATCGGCGACGCCCGGCCCGGTGGCCCCGTCCCGCAATCTGCCGGAATTGGCGCCCCTCTCCCTGGCGGCCCGCGGCCTCAACCGATCCGGTCGCGGAAATAGTCGATGGTGCGGCGCAGACCGTCTTCCAGCGGTACGGTCGGCTCCCAGCCCAGCCGGGCGCGGGCCAGGCCGATGTCGGGCTTGCGCTGCAACGGGTCGTCGGCCGGCAGCGGCTGATAGAGGATCTCGGATTTCGAGCCGATCGTGGCGACCACCATCTCGGCCAGTTCCTTGACCGTCATTTCCCGCGGATTGCCCAGATTGACCGGCCCGGTGACCTCGTCGGGGGCGGCCATCAGGCGCAGCAGGCCCTCCACCAGATCGTCGACATAGCAGAACGAGCGGGTCTGGCTACCGTCGCCGTAGATGGTGATCGGCCGGCCCTCCAACGCCTGTACGATGAAGTTCGACACCACCCGCCCGTCGTCGGGATGCATGCGCGGGCCATAGGTGTTGAAGATGCGCGCCACCCGGATGCTTAAATTGTGCTGGCGCCAGTAATCGAAGAACAGCGTCTCGGCGCAGCGCTTGCCTTCGTCGTAGCAGGCGCGCGGGCCGATGGGGTTGACGTTGCCGCGGTAATCCTCGGTCTGGGGATGGATTTCAGGGTCGCCGTACACCTCGGAGGTCGAAGCCTGGAGGATCCGGGCGCCGACCCGTTTGGCCAGACCCAGCATGTTGATGGCGCCATGCACCGAGGTCTTGGTGGTCTGCACCGGATCGCGCTGGTAATGGATCGGCGAGGCCGGACAGGCCAGGTTGTAGATCTCGTCCA
>JAKAFA010000344.1 GCA_021818185.1 Pseudomonadota bacterium
GGGATTCGCACCGCTCGCGCAGCGCCGTTATGTAGGTCTCAAGCCGGTCCACATAGAGCTTGAATCACT
Source organism: Pseudomonadota bacterium (assembly GCA_021818185.1). GTDB lineage: Bacteria > Pseudomonadota > Alphaproteobacteria > Rhodospirillales > Magnetospirillaceae > JAKAFA01. Next base: position 70 of record JAKAFA010000344.1, read on the forward strand.
TTTCGTTCTCTTTGCAAAGCCCTTTTTTGCAACTCAAACGCCAAAATGAGAACCGCTGGGCTTGGGTGGCAGGGCTTGGGCCCGCCCCGCCCGTCGCGGCGCCGCTACTGCAATTTCGGGATATTCCGGGCGTAATTGGCTTCGCCGAACCGCGCCGCGTCGCCCTTAAGCGCGCTGAGAGCGCCGACGGTCGTCGTCGTCTTGTGGGTCTCCACATAATCCGTCAGGGTGCGGGCATAGACCTTCAGGCCTTCCCTCAAATCCTTCTCGATCGTCGGATTGAAGCATAATGCGACGGGGTCGATCTGCTGCATGTACCTGGCGAGGGCGACAAGCATTCTTTTTTCGTTTGTCGATCCGTGATAGCGCAACATGCCTTCCCGGAAGATATTCGTACGGGCCGACGCCCCCCGGGGGCCCGAGCTGAAAGTTTCCAGAAATCCCTGGCTCCATTGCTTGACCACCTTCAGGTCGACCAGGCGGGCAAGCATGGGATCCGGCACGTCGATATCTTCGGGGGTCCTCTTGGCCTTGGCGTCGGAAACGATTGAATCGCCCCAGAGCTTCATCTCGAAATACGCTGCCGCGGCATCCACCGTCACGAGCGGCTGATTGTAATTGTCGAGATTGAAGTTCTTGTTCAAACGCTCCTTGACCTCGGCCCTCACCCGCTCAAGGTACTCCATCGCCACGCGGATGAGAGTGTCCTGGGTCGGATAGCGCGGTTGCTGTTCATGGACGGTCCACAGCATTTCAATCGCCCGCTGCTGCCTGGTGCCGCTGGCGTCGCCGATCACGCCGTCGATGTATGCCGCCACGATGGCGGCCCTGACATCCCGAACGAACTGGTTCACCCGGTTGGTCATCTGCTCCAGCACGGTGCCGAGCCGGGCATTGCCGCTGGTATCGATGGCCAGATTGGTGCTGATCGCCCGATTGATGCGCTCGACCGCCTTGGTGACCGCCTTTTGCGAGGCGGACGGAGGTGTCACCAGCGTCGCCGGCGCCCAGGTCTCGATCGGTTTACTATAAGAAACAAAATTTTCGGCGTAGGCCTTGATCGCCTTGTTGACGAACTGGCCGGCCAACAACCCGAACGGCGGCGGCAATGACTTAAGGCCGAAGCACAGGATGGAAACCACCATTTCGACCCGCTTGGCTTTGTTCTTTGCATCGGCCTCCAGGGCTCTATTGAAATTCTGGTAGGCCCTCTCGGCCGCCATTCCCAGCAACCTGAAGTTGCTGTCGAAGAAATGTACCGACGTGCAAAAATCGATCGCGTCGAGTCCTGTCAAAATACCATTGAAGGCGGTCAGAAAAGTATTGAACTGCCCTTCCGTAAACAGGCTGGAATTTGCTCTGACCGAGTTGAGGTAGCCTTCCGGCCGTGGGATCCTCTTTGCCAGCAGCATCTTGGCCCCCGCCAGATCGCTCGCCGTGAATGGCCGCAGCGGAAGGCCGGGCAGGATCTTGATCCGAATCGCCGCCGGGTCGATATCGCGGATCTCGACCCCCGGGGGGGCGACGGACGGCGTGGTCAGCGGCTGAGCAGGAGCGAGCGGCTGCGACGGCTGGGGCATGATCAGCGGGGCTTGAGCCCGCGGCGGCGCCCCGAACAGATCCTGGGCCATCCGGACCACCGTCGCCTTCAGATCCTGCTCGGTCCGCCCCTGGTCCTCGACCTTCCGGTCGGCGGCTTCCGCTCGGCCCTTGAGCAGATCCATCAGAATCATCGCGCGGATCATGTCGCGCTTCGGCTTGCTGTCGCCCTTGGCACCGGCCAGCGCGGTGGCGATCAGATGATGGATCTGGGCCTTTTTCCTGACCGCCTCGGCCAGGGCATCGGCATAGGGCGAGCCGGCGTACGACAGACCGGCCTTGGCCTTGCCAAGTTCTTCCAACGCTTTTTCGGTAAAAGTCATCCCCCCCTCCTCATCTGGTCGCCCACCGTTGTCCGCCAGCCGCCGCTTCCGCCGGCGCGGCCCGGCGCTCCTCCCACCCCGAGCCCCCGTCGGCGGCCGTGGACCGGCGAGACGCCCCCCCGGGGCGCGCCTCGGCAAACGGCCTGATGTCGGAGGGGGCGGCGCCATAATGGATTTTAAACTGGCGATTGAATGTACTCAGGCTGGAAAACCCGCACGTATAGGCGATGTCGATGATTTTCAGTTGCCCGTGGGTCGGGTTGGTCAGCAGGTGATAGGCATGGGCCAGCCGTTGACGGGTCACGTAGGCGCAAAAACCACCATCGGCGACGAACATCTTGCGGACATAGCTGGGCGAAATGCGCATCGCCTTGGCGATGGCCGCGTCGGACAGGCTTGGACTCAGCAGGTTCTCGGCGACCAGTCGCTTGGCGGCCTCCAGGCGGCCGCCCATCACGCCGCCGGCCAGGGCCATCTGCCGGCCATCGCGGCTGGCGCCGACGACCAGCGCCGCGAGGTCGCGGAGGTGGTCGGCGACCACGGCTTCCACCCCGGCCACGTCCAGGCCACCGTCCCGGACCAGGCCGTCCACGTAATGGCGCAACAGCGCCACCGCGGGGACGGCGTGGGGTATGCGGGTCAAGGTCAACGACGCGTTGCGGTCGAGCAGCGGATCCATGGCGGCCCGCGAGACCCGGACGACGTGCCAGCGCGCCGGCTCGGGCAGCGCCCCGCGGTAGTCCCGGTCGGCGGATACCGCCACCACGTCGCCGCCGTCCACCATCTCCTCATGTGGCCCCGATGCGATGTGCAGGCGGCCGCCACCGGGATCCGTCACGCTTACCACGATATCGTCGTTATCGACCAACGCGGCCTTTTGCATGGAGAGCCGGTCTTGGAAATTCGGACAGCGGGATAAGTGGATTTCCTGCCTGATGGCGGCGAAGATGCCGCCCAGGAGGAAGGGCTATGACGAGACGCGCACGCCG